>DPVD01000175.1:0-7027 GCA_003526745.1 Candidatus Latescibacterota bacterium | reverse complement strand
TGCCTGTGCGAGGGCATTACCAAGGTGGAAATGGACAAGAGCAGGATCTCCGGTCCACCGGTCTCGGAATCTTGCAAGGGCTTTGTCGCCCTCGCTATGCCTCCCGAGTACGAGCAAGACCTGGCCGAGATTGAAGTTCAGGATCGCATTCTCGGGATCGACTTCCATTGCCCTTCGATAGATCTGGAGCGCCTTGTCGTCATTGCCGACATCCCGATAGGTCATGCCCAGGTTGTTGTAACTGTCCACGTGCTGATCTTCGATCTCCAGGGCTCTGGTGTATGCTTCGATCGCGTCCTTATGCTTAGCCTTCTCCCGGAAGATGTTCCCGAGATTGAACCAGTTGAGGTGTTCGGTCGGATTGAACTCTATGGCTTTCTGGTATGAAGCAAACGCGGAATCGATAGATCCACGAGATTCGAGCTGTACTCCGAAACCCGAATAGGCCTGAGCGACACCCGACTTTGCCGCTTCCCAGACGGAGTCCTGGTGGCCCCAGCGGTTCATGAAGGTAAGGAACGAATCCCCCGCTTTGGCGAACTCCTTCTGCTCGAGATACAGGTTTCCCAAGTTGTAGAAGGCTTCGATGGCGGGCAGATAGGCCTTTAATGCAGCGCTTTCGTAGACAGATATTGCTGAATCGACCATGCCGATCGAGTTGTAGAGCGCGCCTAGGTTCACGTAAGGCTTGGTGTAGTTTGAATTGTAAGACTTGCGATAGTAGGTGACCGCACTGTCGACTTCGCCCAGTGCTTCAAAGGCGAGGCCTTTGTTGTAAATGGCCGGGAAGTGTCTCGGCACAATCTCGATCGCCCGTTCATAGTGGGTGATCGCCTCATTCATTGCGCCTTCTCCGTAGGCCGCCAGACCTAGCCCGTTGTGACCATTCGCAAACAGCGGGTGGTAGTCTAGTAAGGTGTTGTAGTGTTTTACGGATGTCTTCCAGTCTCCCCGGTGGTAAGCACCATCGCCTAGGACCAGCCAGGCCTGGTGGTCGAATGTTCCATACTGAAGTGCCTCGGCGGCCCACTTAGCTGCCTCCTCATAGTTCTTCTTACGAAACTCGATGTGGGCCCTGATGTATCGGCTGTCGAACTGGATGTGTCGGATCGTTGTCACTAGGGCGAGTGCTAGGAGAGCTGGAAGCAGAAGATCGGGAAGTCGGTATCGTCTTCCCGAGTCGGATTGCTCCGGTAAGGCAAATACAAAAGATATCGCCAGCCAAAGGTTCAACTCAGGTGGGACACGTTCGAAAGGGAAGCTGAACATCCCTATGCCCAGGAAGGCGGTGGTGGATGCGATGCAAGCTAGACCGACGATGTTTGCGGTCGACTTTGGCGCAGCCGGTCTTAGGCACCGGGTATAGACCGTGTAGAGCAGGAACAGGTATGCGACCAGGCCTATTGTACCCAGTTCTGACCAGATCCACAGAATGTCGTTGTGCGGTCGGTGTGGACTGGAAGACGCGTATATCTGGGCGCTGCGGTCGTATGGAGGGTAGATGTATTCCCAGTTCCCCAGACCAACACCCAAAACGGGAGCGTCGGCGATCATGTCAAGTGTTCCCAACCACATGGCAAACCGTCCTCGATCACCCCCAGGAGAGGATATAGAGGCGATGGTTGCGGTCAGACTCTCCTTCTTCTCGTCGAAACGCTGCGTATGTTGCTCTGCGAGCTGATCCGGCACAAAGGCAAGCGCAACGGTGGCAGCGATTGCTAGGACGGCGGGCAAAGGAGGCCTGATCCGGATGCGGCTCTGGAACCGATACTGGTTCCAAAGCCACATAGTGAGTGCAAGGCAAGATCCTGCCAGCAGTCCAAACCAAGATGCACGGGCCCTGGTGTATGCGAGGAAGAGGAGCATCGTGCAGACCGCCGCAAGGCCAAGTACTCTTTGCCAGCGGGTCGGCGTCACCAGACCGCAAAGTGCCGCGATCGGGATCCCGGTCGCTAGGTAGGCCGCGGCAAGGTTTCTGAATGCGAAGGTGGCGCTAGGTCTTCCGGTGGATGGAATATCGAAGGGTGATATGCCTGTGAACTCGGCTATCCCTATGAGAGAGACAGCCAAGCCCGCAGTTGCGTGACAAGTCACTACGATTGGCAACCCCGCGATGGGGAATGTGCGCGCAAGGAGAACGAAGGCGACCCAAGCGGGTATGTGTTTTGCCAGATCGTAGACCGACCGAAATGGGTTCCCGGCCCAGAGCGGCGAGAGTGCAGCAATCGCCCAAAATGAAAGGAGGGCGAGGAGCATGCCGGATGGGATCCTGCGATCCTCGCCCGGTAGTTTGATGACACATATTGCAAACACCAGTGTGAGGCCCAGAAACAGGGCCAATCGTGGTAGTAGTGCGAACTCGTCAAGCCCAGGAAAAATTGCGAACGGGATCAGGACGACAAGAAGACACACATATAGAACAGCGGCTTTCTGACGCGTCACGATGGGCGACCTGGTCTGTCCGAGGTGGTAGACATTTCCACGGGGGGACTCTGGGTCGAATGCTCACGACAGAACCTGAACAACATAAACTATTGTAATTTAATGAGTAAGTGTATGGTGTGGGGCGTGGTGTGTGGATTGGTATGGGTGTTGCTATTTTACATCATCGGTCAAGCGGCACGTTTAGCCACGTGCCCAATTCCGGCGCCAAGAGGGCACCGGAATTGACCTGATCGTAGACTATTTGACGAGGCGGGTCAAGGGAGCCTCCCGGCCCCTGCAAGCCTTAGTAGCAAGTCTCCATCCCAAGTGGGCGACTACGAGCCCTGTGAGACCATCCACCTCTAGTGTCCATCGACCCGTCTAGCTGGTCGTGGGCAGGAGTTACACATATGGAACGTCCGAGAACGACTCTCGCCGTTTCCCTCTACATATCGGCTCTCACGCTGGTCTTCGCCAGCGAAATGCCCGCACAGACTATCGACGTTCTCCCGGATGAGATCCCAAGCGGCGTTCTATCTCCATCCACTTACCGACAGAGACTCGATGTCCTGCTGCACAGCGGCGACGAAAGTGGGTTTACCAAATCCTTTACGATTACGATCCCACCAGAGGTCTCGATTGTTTCAGGTTCTGTGACCACAACGACGGATAATGCATCGCTGAAGAGCCATATCGCGGGATTCCCGGCTTCAAACAAGATAGCTATTGGTCTAACTGGCACTATGTCCAGTCGCACAGTCACGGTTGAGTATGATGCACGGTCGCCAAGCAGTTGGACGGGACCCTCTGCCGGCGCCTTCCGAGATACAGCCTACGTATTCGATTTTGCCGCGGCTTTTAACCACAACAAAGATAAGAGGCCAAAGGTAGCGCTTAATCAAAGTAGACCCGTTCGGTTCGTGAACTTTACGTCTCCGGATTCTCTAAGAGGTGATACGACGTCGTTGGGTGGGCGATACCACAAAATGACTTTTCCCTCACGCTATGGGCCGAGTGACGCATTCGGTCTTCCAGATCTCGCCCATACTGGGTTGACAACTGCCTCCCAAGGCTTCAGCGATAATCAGACGGATGTCACTTTCTCATTTTACCTGTCGACAGACTCTACGCTGATCACGAACAGTGGCATGACGTCAGCCAGCTTGTTCACCGTCGGTGCCGACGATGTGCCTCTTGTTGGCCAGCGGCAGAGCCCAAGGCAGATACCTGCTACCTTCATACGTGAGAATTTCACATCTGTTTTTGGCGATACGACAGAAGCCGTGATATCGTTGGCCTCCACAGCGCACAATACTAAGGTGTATCTCTACGTTACTTCAGATGTTACCGGGAAGTATTTTATTGGTAGAAGCGGTCCGCTACTCACTCGACACCCGCCAGAGTTCGTGATCGCCGGATGGGACTACGATAACGAGGGTGGCGACGATTTTAGCACCACTGGGATCCTTCAGGTCCCCTCCGAATTGATCAATGGAGGCGGACAGAAAGACAACAACAACATCGTTGTAGATAGCGGTGGTTTTGTGCCCAGGGGATCCGCTATACCCCACGTCGGATTCGATCCGACACCGCTAACGGCTTTAAATTTGTGCTATAAGCTTGAGGATAGTGACAACCAAGGGTCAGTATTAGCCGGGATCTTCCTCGTTCCATCGGCAAACGCCGACCCAACCGCATCGGATCTCGACCCACGGTCGACTGGTGCCCCAGATTCGCTTCGCAATTCGGTAACGATCGCAGATTCTTTGACGGCGAATCAGCAGATCGTCAGTTTTCAGGGATTCGAGCGCCACCCGACAACAAATCAGATAATTTCCTCATCGATTGTTCCTGCGGGTAGCTACAAGGTATTCCTGGGGGCGATAGACGGGACTGGAAACAAAACGCTTTACAAGATCGTGCAAGATCCGTTCGCGGCTTCGGTGACCAACGTAACGCTAACTGTATCACATTCACCGAGGATTTCGATCGATGCCGCGCAATTCAACGACTTCGATGGCGATGGTGACCTCGACGTCGAAACGGGCATCGGTGTTTCTCAAATGATCACGAGTACGACGGGACATAACCTGAGCTATGGGCCCTCACGCAGGTTTGTGCCGATCTCGTGGGGACGTGCTGGAATCGAGGGTGATTTCGACGTCGATGGAACGGGCACGATTGACCTCTACTATAGCACAAGGTCCGATTTTCGGTCTGTTGAGGGCAGCTATGCGTACACAAGTGGCAATTCTGATGGTGCGGACATCCTGGCCGCAATTACGCAAGGAAACAATGATACGCACCTGATCGTTCAGGGCGTGGGTCTTGCTTCTGATGGACAGTTCGACAACCTGTATAATTGGGATGTCTGGAACTATGTATCTGCGGAAGGGACTGTTCCTGCGTCAGACACGAGATACTACATCTATGGCCGACTAAAGGATGGTTCTACAAACCGTCTTGTGTCCTTCACCAGCGCAGGCGCGATTAATTTCAGTCACCCACCCTACATTTCAGTCACCCAACCTGCAATGGACCTCAGTGTGAATGTCGGCGACCCGGTCCAGGTCGCGTGGCGTGCGATCGATATCGACAATTCGCCGGACCAGGCTTCGATTCCCGCACTTGGTCTCGCAGCGCCTAATAGTCGCACCAGTTCTCCTAATATTCGGATTCTATTGACGTCCGCAGACTTTGGTGAGGTCACGACATGGGCCTCGGTAGTAGCACAGGCCGCGGTCGAGCCATTTTGGGTTGGAAATTCTACGGACGGTACTCTTACCGGTGAGGTTGAGCTTAACGAAGGAGTGGATACGTCGTTTGTAATCGCCGGTGAGCGGATGAAAGACAATCTATCCGGTGTCTTCAGGCAGCAGGGGTTAAAGATTGGCGTCCCCTTGAATGTCTATGTCTCAATCGATGGGCGCGGCGACGCGGATCTACCAACGAATTTCGATGACTATTCGCCAACTGTGAAAGCTCCAGGGAAAATCATCTTTGCAGGTGTGGAACCGACCTCTGCTCCCCCCGCGACGACAGAGTTTGTAGTTCCCGAGGACTTGGAGGTGACGATAGGAGAGTCCTTCCAATTCACTGTGGTGCCGAATGTAGCCCCTGCCTCAACAACCGTGAAGGTGGTTAACGTTTATCTGACAGCGGATGCGTCGAAATTCACACCCATGGATACCAATAGCTCCACCGCTGGAATCCAGCCATTTACGATCGGGACCCCTGAGAACATTCTCAGTTCAAAGGTAACGCAAGGTGCGTATAAGGACCCATCGGACGCCACTAAGTGGCGTCTTGACTTTCGTTGGGACGATTCCAGCGGAAGTGGCGTCACCTTCTTTGACGGAGTTCGGCCGATCTGTATTGCAAATTTTGAGGTGACCGGTGCTGTCGGCAGTGGGGAGATCACGTTGGATGGCAGCGGCACCCGCGAAAGTAACATGCTGAGTAGTACCCTAGCTGACCTTGATCCACCTGCGGTAGCGGCGACAACGGTCAGCATCGCCAGTCGAGCAACGGTTTCGGGTATGGTCCCTCTTCAGGGTAAGGATGATGCTGCACATCCATCCGCTACTCAGGTGACCTTCTTCCTCCGCGAGGCAGGCAGCTTCACATCCTTCACAGATTCGCTGTTTCTGGCTCAGGATGAGGATACGAATAGTGTTGGGATCCAGGTTACGACCACTGGAATACACGGGACCTACACGCTGAGGAATGTGCCGCCAGGGCGCTTCATCCTTACAGCCGCAGTCCCGCGCTACCTCACGGGGCACGATACGGTAAATCTGAGGCCCGGGGTTATGGCGCTTAGCAACATTAATCCTGTCAAGCTTGGAGATGGAATCGGTGCAGAGTTGCTGGGCGGTGACGCCTCAGGATACGTGAATAGCTCAGGTGCGATGGTCCCGGATAACCAGATAAACTCAGAGGATATTAACGCGATTAACGCTGCTCTTTTTAAGGTCCGCACAGATGCGGAATACAATACGTTCGCGGATATCAACCAGGACAGTGTTGTTAATGGAACCGACAAAGATATGGCCACTGCCAACCAGACGAGTATCCTTGGCGAGTCGGGTAAAAGGATCCCAATTGCTCCGACTTTCAAACAGGCCGTGATCACGGGAGACAACTCCGAAGCGATGCTCAAGCTTTCAGGGTATCCCGAACACGAAGTGAAGCACGGTGAGGTGTTTGATGTGACAGTGGAGATCGATGGCGCGGCGCACGTCCGAACCTATGAGTTCCATCTCTCCTTCGATCCTCGTTCACTTGCAGTGGTCGATCTCGTGTCGAATGGAAATATGTTCACCAATTATACCGCGGACATGGGCGGTAAGCTTCACGAAGGCAAGCTGGGATTGGTAAACTCGATCATCGGGCGAACTAGGATCGGTGCATCGGGAACGGGAACACTGGCGACCATACAGTTCCGCGCGATTGGACGGTCCGTCAGGACTCCACTCGAGCTTACGGACGGTCTGTTGATCAACGTGGACCACGATGGGGTGACGCCACTGCTCAATGCGGCAGTGCTGATCGAGCTCTCCAAGGATCCAATACGGTATTACGACAACTTCGGCAGCGAGAT
>DPVD01000034.1:9238-15796 GCA_003526745.1 Candidatus Latescibacterota bacterium | reverse complement strand
CTCCTCCAGGGTTCACGCTCGTCTCGTGTCGGAAAAGGATGCCAGTCCTCGCGAGGTATCAGAGCCCCTTTTATGTCGTCGAACGTGTATCTATCAACAAGCATGTTTCCCTTTCGATCTCTTTGCAGGACCAGCCGAGCGATAGGCACCGTAAGATTGACCCAGTTGTTGTAGTCTGACGACTATCGCCGGGGTGGAGTAATTCGTGGGCAAAACCCTTTCAATTAGCGTAAACAGATTCCCGAAGCCCCTTGATATATCCGATCGCGTATAATCTCCCAATCGATGAGTAGCCCGCACGTTCGTTGCTGTCCCCTTCCATCGTCGGCACGTGGTCCGGGCGCAACACGCCGTCGAATCCGATGTCTCGATAGGCCTCCATACAAGCCAACATGTTTGTTTTACCTTCATCGTGGAAGGTCTCCTGATACTTCGTAACCGTGCCTTGGACGTCGCGGAAGTGAACGAAAGTGATTTTGTCCTGCGCCCCAAAGTCACGAATAACAGACGGCAGATCCTCGGTCATTAGCGTGAAGTTTCCTTGGCACATAGTGATAGTATTGCAGGGGCTGTCCACCAGGTCGATCAGGCGCTGATAGTTCTCGACGCTGCGCATGATCCTGCCCAGACCTCTGATCGGCGAAAGGGGCGGATCGTCCGGATGCATCGACATCTTCACACCCGCTTTCTCTGCGGCGGGCAGAGTGGCCTTCAGGAAGTATTCGAGGTTCTCCCACAATTGCTCCTCGGAGACTTCACCGTATTCCGTCAAAGGCGCATCTTTCATCAACTCGTGGTCGTATCCCGTTACAAGAGCACCGCCCCTAGCCTGGATTGTCGACGACGTACGCAGCCAATTCATCACCGGCATCCACTCGTAGCACCAGACCCTGATACCCAATTTGCCCATGTTGGTGAGCAGGTCAATAACAGTATCGATCTCTTCATCGCGTCCTGGCAGCCCCAGTTTGGCTTTCGTCAGGGGCGGACGACTTTCCAGCACATCAAACTGGAAACCGGCATCCTGATACTGAGTCTTTAAACGCATCAGGGACATGTATCCCCAAGGAAGCTCCTCTTTGCTACGTGCCGTATCGATCAAGCTCAGATCCATGCCGCCGACGACGTAATCCACCCCGCTCTGTTTGACCATCTTCCATAGAGGTGATGGGTGAGGCCCAAGAGCTTCTGCAATCTGAATCATATCTTTTCCTTTAAGGAAATAAGGGCCACTTCAACCCAGCCCTGAGGTTCTGGATAGATACTCAAGTGTCCGACCAGTCTTTGCTTGGCCGAGTTCTCGACTCCGGCCAAATTGCACCTGAGTTGAGGTGGTGTTTTAATGCCTTTGTGGTTCAGTATTCAGAGAGACTCACCTGACAACCTGACTCGAATCGACAGCGTGTCTTTCTTTATCGTCCACGCAGGAAACCTGAGTTCCAAGCGCTTCAGACCGTCTTTCATAGTGTCCAGCTCCAATGGTGGCGGATTGAGCGAGACCACAGAAGGCATAAGCTCCGGGTGTGAAGCCACCTCGAGCGACAATTGCTTGCCGTCCTGCTTCAGAATCGCCCCACCAAGAAGGATCTCGACATCAGCCTGCGTGATGAGCTGCCAGGTGATGAGGTCGACGGTATCAGATTTCTCGATGTCATCTTCGATCAGCAGGGACCGTTCGCTGTCCTTGATGAAGGTTCGTCTGGCGCGCTTCAGCTCTCCGAAGAAAGCCGCCGTCATGTCGATGACCGCTTCAGGCCGGTCTCCCGGCTTGTAATCGATGATCTCCGCCTTCCCTTCGACGTCGTGTAGCCTGTCGTTAACGGTGATCGTGCTGTGACCAAAGTTGCCCTTGTTCAGCAGTTTCCATCGGTCCCCCTCCTGACGGGTATCCCACAACCCGAACCCGGTCCTCTCTATGCGTCCATACCTTCCCGTCATACCAGGGTCAATGCTCCAGCGCACACCGTCCAGTTCAAACACGAAAGAGCCTCCATCCATGTTCCCGTGGCTCACTCTCCCCCGCCCTCCCTTACACCCCAAGTAGTATTTATTCGGATCGTACACACCACCTCGGAAGAAGATTATGGGGTTTAGACCATCCCCCTTCCATGCAGTCGGGAGGTCCTCTTCACTGGCTTCTTCGAACTGTGACATCCATACGAGAGAGAGACCTGCTAATCGAGAAAACCTGCCCATACTCTCAGGGTCCTGCGTGAACTTCTCGGTCTCTAGGAACCGCTTGTTCCCTGTCTTCGTAGCAAACCATGCCAGAGTCGTATCCCCTGCCTTGCCACTTGTCTCGCCGCAGTCACAGAAATTGTAGAGCAAGCCAGATGGGGCATCGCACAACATCCTGAATACTGCACTCTCTTTGAAACCCGGATATTCGAGGATGCCGAAGTCGGTTCCGAAAGCACTCTCGAACATGGCCGCCGTCACGACAGAGAAGGATGTACCGTAACCCCAGTAGGTCGCACCTTCGGGATAGACCCCGTCGGGCCCGTAAGAATCCAGAGCATTGGCCATCCCATCTATAGCTCGGTGAATCGTCTTAGCGGCAAGCTCGGGATCGACCTCTGCGATCGCAAGCGAAGCAGCCACGAGCCCACCGTGACAGACCTGGTTCCAGTTGTTGTGTCCGTAGGCCCAGTGTGGATGCTTACCGTCTTCCGGCCAGCTAGTATCGATGCCTTTCTCTATCAGAGACTGCTTCGCCAACTCGACCGTTGACGCCGGCAGATCGGGGCCGACCCAATCCACGGCCATCGCGATACCCAGACACATCTCGCCCACATCCAGGAAGTGCTTCGGATTCCAACTCGGGAAGTTGCAGGCAGCGATCACCTCTTCATCAATCCGACCCAGCATCCGACGATCGTTCTCGATCCGGTAAACCATCGCAAGCACGTTAATCCGCAGGAGCAGATCCCTAGAGATATCCAGCTGGTTGTCCTGTGACCGTTCCTCCATCGGGATATCGAGGTTGATGATCGACTCCTCGAACACCTGCTCTGCATTGAGCTTGATGGCCTTGTAGACGTTCTGAACGACCGGATCCGTGTCGAGACGGTTTCTGAGATTTGCCTCGAGCTCCCGGGTCAGAACAAGGCGAGGCAATTCATCCCTCAGATTGTCCTGGAGATAGGACACCGATATCGGATTTTCCAGCTTGTATGTGTTCATCGTGATCTCGATTTGTCGAGCCGAGTCAGAACTTCAGGGCACTGCTCTTAAGACCTTACTCCGCTCACGACTATCCTCAATACGTATGGTTGCCCTCAGCAGGATCCAAGGACTCGAATTCAAGAAACTGCCTGGAGCTTTTTTTGCGTTGGCTGCGTAAACTCTCAAGCAACACGAAGCGTTGCCTCTACCACGTCCGATTCTTCAACAGCTCCTGGATCGCCTCCCTTGGGACAGGTAGCTCGTCCATATGGTCCTCAAGCCACTGTGAGAAATCCGACTCAATATGGTCTTCCCACTTCCGATCAATCTCGCCCGAGGTGTAGACCTCCTCCCGAATTCGCTGCTGACCGAACTGGTCCCTGAAACGAACCAATTCTGATGTCTGCACAACCTGCTCTGCCAGATGAGCTGGGATGAACACCACGCCATCCTCTTTGCCCAGCACGACGTCCCCGGGCATTACCGTCACCCTACCCATCCGTGTCGGGCAGTTCACGCCGACAAGCATGATCGTCGGTGAAGCGAACGAGGGATGGTATCCGCGGACAAAGCTGGCAAAACCCGGAAGCTCTTTGATCCCGTCGATGTCGCGAACAGCGGCATCGTGTACCACCCCGTTCCCCGACTTCGAGTAAATAGACGTCGCGAGGTTATCACCTATTACGGCGCCCTGTTCGATCTTTCCGTAGACATCGGCCACATACACATCCCCTTCTACCAGCAAGTCGATCGGCCACGAGATCTGATCACCGATGCACCCCGCATCCTTTCCCTTCGCTTCCATGATCGTTCGCATCTGCGGCCGGCGCGGCATATACATCGCCGTCAGAGCACGGCCGACAAGCGTCTCTCCGGAATGCGTACAGACAAAACCGTCCTCATACTGCCACTCGTATCCCTTTCCCCTCAACACCCCCCACGCCTCAGTGATCGTGACCGCCTTCATTCGTTTGAGAATTTCATCCGGCACCCGGGGCCGTCCGTCATCGAACCGATCCCCGGTCCATTCGCGGGTGTAATCCTTGATCTCTTCTGCGCTCAGATTCAGTGGTGCAAACTTGGCCATATTTCTTCCCCAGTAAGTGCGACCTTTCTGGTCGCGACATATCGAGGGTCCAAACGCAATGCCAACGTGCCCCTCGATACGGCCAGTAAATTGCCTTGTTTACCAGACTCCGCGCCGGATTGTCGGTGTGGCCTACTCAAAATTATTACACACGACTTTGCGAAGCAAAGTCGCAAGTAACGTGAAACGTTGCCCTAGACTGGCATCCTTCGCTTGCTGTAATCCCTCCCGGTTTTTGCCGTCTCCTCGCTACCACCGCTCGCGATTCGAACGCCTTCGTCGATACGTTCTTTGATCGTGTCCGGTGTTCCTCCCGACAGGAACGCGACGCCGTTCTCCTTGCAGGCATTCTTGACCCGCTCACGGGCCTCCACCATCTCCTGCGGAAGCGGATTCGGTCTCGTCTTGTATCCGAGCGACATGCTCAAATCTCCCGGGCCCATCTCTGCAAACCCGACCCCGGGAACCTTTAGACACTGCTCAGTCACGGAAACCCCACGCACGTTCTCGATCTTTAGCCCTAGCAACAGCTCGCCCTTAGGATTGAGCGGCCAAGGATCCGCCTTGTCCAGATACTCGTCTTGTGAACAACCCCAGATCTCTGTCGCCGTAGCTTCGGATCCAACACCCCGACGACCTTCGTGCAAACCGTATCCGACGCCCTGGCGGTTGATCGGATACCGGCATTCCTCCACGAACGCCCGGACAGCGTCAGCTGACTGGACCATACAAAGCAGGATTCCGTGCACACCACGAGCAAGGACCTGACGGAACTGCCACGCATTCGCTCGGATCACGTCCTCTGAGGATCCGTCTACGGGAACCTCGACAATCACAGTTGGCGTTCGATGCCCGCTGTTTGTCGGGCCACCCGCGACCAGACCTTTCATGTAGTTCGCCAGACCGGTCATGTCGAAACATCCGTGCTCCATGCCCACGTTGATATAGTCCGCCCACGTTTGCGCATCGGCCTGGCCTTGCTCGAACGTAAGGACGTGCCCCGTATGCGCGCCAGTGTAGTAGACCGTCTGGCCCTCCGAGAGAAGCTCTATAGCTTTGCTGATTCTGGTCGCCATCTGAATCTCCTTGTCATTCAACCACCCGAATCTGCCCATTCGAGTATATTCAGCACCATAAAAAGGGAGCAAAGTTGGAGTCACCTGAAAAGAAAGAATCGGCCTACGCGACCGCATCAACCCTGGTTATCGGTTTGGGATTGGTCGTTTTCATGGCCCTCTGGATCATCTACAACCAGTATATCCTGCGTTCCTCTAGACTCAACCTGAATCACAACCTCCCGGTCGCAGTGATGGCTCTGTTCCTCCTTCTCGTGGCCATCCGATCGCTGCGTCCCACCTGGATCAACCGCAACAGACTCATCCTGCTCACCTCGATGATCCTCGGCGCAAGCTATATCCCGGGCGATGGTCTGATGAGCCACGTTATGGGGTCATGGGCCATGCCGGTCTATTTCGCCACACCGGAGAACCAGTGGGAAACCTTCCATCCCTACCTGAAGCCCTGGATCGTGCCACTGGAGGCCCAGGGCGTGCGATGGTTTCACGAGGGGCTTCCCGATCAGAGAGATCTGCCCTGGGGCCTTTGGTTCCGACCCCTTGTCGGTTGGGCCTCCGTCGGTCTCGCCATGATCGCCGCCTCAATCGGGCTCTCCTCGCTCTTTCGGAAGCAATGGATAGAGAACGAGAAGCTCACCTACCCGATGATGATCCCGCTTCAGATTCTGGCAGGAGACCGTCAGAACCTGATTCGGTCCTCTGGAAAAATCCCGCTCTTCTGGGTCGGATTCGCCGTGTCGTTCGGGGTCATCGCCTGGAATATCGTGACTTTCTTCAACGACCAAATCCCGAAGATAGAGCTGAATCACGGGTGGATGCAGTTGGTCTCCGGCGGTATGAACGTTTTTACGAAGCAGATCAATTTCCTGACTCTGGGCCTCTCCTATTTCGCAAGTGTGGAGGTCCTTGTCAGCACCATCGTCTTCTTCATCATCAAACACGCTGAGATCATGGTGGCAAACCGTATCGGCTATACGCTGCCGATCGCGGGCGGCGCGAATCATCCGGGCTCCTCGAGTGCCCTGATCAGCTGGCAGACCGCAGGTGCGTTCCTCGTCTACGTCGCCTGGGCTGTCTGGACAGCCAGAGACCACATCCGATCGGCATTCTCAGATGCCATACACAATCGGCCCCGACAGGATCCTGAACTCCTAACGTCGAGGGCCGCCTTCGCTCTGATCCTTCTCGGGGTGACGTATGTAATGTTGTGGCTGGTTGCCGCCGATGTCG
>DPVD01000034.1:0-8955 GCA_003526745.1 Candidatus Latescibacterota bacterium | reverse complement strand
GTATGTAATGTTGTGGCTGGGTGCCGCCGATGTCGAGCTGATCGTCGCGGCATCGATACTCTTGGCCCTGCTCGTCTCCTACGTCGGCATCTCTAAGATGAGTGCAGAGGTCGGTCTGCCCTATCTCGGGAGCCCTTTGGGAGCGGAGGCCTTCACCGTTGCGGCCGTCGGAACAGCAGCGATGCGTCCCGCCTCGGTCCTGATGCTGACATATTCCAGAAACTTCGAAGGGTATAATAGCGGGATGATCATGTCGCAGTTGACCGTGCTGCAAAGACTCCGCGGCAATCTGAACCCTGCACACCTTCTGGTCGGTGTTTTGGGCGCACTTGCTGCCGCCTACCTCGTCTCGATGCTGTATGTGATCTGGATGGGATACGAGACCGGCGCCTACAACTTCAACTCATACACCTACACCTACTACGCAAGACAATCCTACCATCGTGTCGTCTTCCGATTCAACAACCACTGGCCTGTTGACTTGCATAGACTCGCCATCCTGGCGATAGGGGGCGTGGCAATGGCGGGGATGATGGGGATGCGATTCAAGTTTCCCTGGTGGCGTCTGAACTCTATCGGATTCGCGATCCCGCTCCTCCCACACCAGTTCTCGACCTTTGTGATCGCGTGGCTGATCAAGACAACCCTCCTCCGAACCGGCGGCATGGAAGCCTTCCAGCGTGGCATTCCCTTCTTTGTAGGTCTGTTCTCGGGTCACGCCGCGGGCGTTGCCGTCTCCAGTTTAGTCGACTTCATCTTCTTCCCCCGCTCAGGCCACGCTGTCCACTGGTGGTAACGAACCGACCTGAACCACAAAAGCACTAAAGAAATGAGGACCGAAGGGGGGATGAAATGTTCCCCGGCACTACCGACCTCAGAAGCTCTCTCAAGTCTAACCCACACGTAGCCGTGTCCTTTTCGTGTCTTGGTGTCTTAGTGGTTCAAGCCTTTCTACCCGTAGACGTCTTCGATCAACCTCCGGATATACCCGATACAGTAAGCCTTCCCCAGCTTCGATGAGAGTGGCGCGTTCTCGCCCGTGAACTTCGGTGTGTGGTCCATCATAAACGGACCGTTGAACCCATTGTCCCTGTATATCTCCATCGAGCGCTTCATATCAATGTCACCGTTATCCGGAAAAACTTCCTCAAAGTAGGGAAGTCGGCCTCTCACGTTCCGGAAGTGCACCCACTGGATCTTGTTCTTTGACGCCATCTCTTCGATGAACCCGTAGACTCCCTGACCCAGGAGCTCGGTCATGCAGCCCTGACAGAACAACATCTTGTTGCTGTCACTCAAAACAGAGTCGAAGATGCGACGGAACTGATCCGTCGATGAGCAGACCTGCCAGACACCCCCAAGAGGTTCCGGGACCGGAGGATCGTCCGGATGCAGCGCCATCACGACGCCGGCCTTCTCTGCGACCGGAATGACAGCCTTGAGAAAACGCTCCATCCGCTCCCACATCTCTGCCTCCGAGACCTGTGGTGAATACGCCTTCTCTTGGTTGCGGTCGCGCATGTAGGTATCATAGTCGAAAGTGCTATAGCTGCCCCCGCCGCGACCGATCGCCGATTCCGTCCGAAAATTCCCCATCGGTTTGTAGTTCCAACCAAGAGCCGGGATCCCGGCCTGCCCAAGTGACTCCAAAAGGCGGATCCAGTTTTCCACCTGCTCATCCCCTCCGTCCAGTCCAAGCGGAATTTCTCGTGGACAGGAGAAGAAAATGTTGTTCAGCTTCAGCCCCTTAGCTTCGATTTTCTCCCTTGCCTGCTCAAGCAGCTCCGTCTTGTTCCTTCCGTCCGCGATGTTCATGTCGTGGCCATCGACATTCACGGAACCACGAGTCTCCAGATGAATCGTATCGACACTGATCGCCTTAAAAAAATCGAGCCAGTCACTATCTAGGTTTTCCCAGCTTATCTGATCCTGTATCAGCATATCATCCTCGTTGGTCATTCAAGAGATAGTTCCGGGCTCCCACCAGTCACAGGGATCGAAGCCTCTATCCCGTTTCCATCGATTGTCCCACTGACACGAACAATGTCTTCCTGGTCTGACAACGTCAACTCGATCTGTGCGAGCGAGTTCTTCCACGGTACGATTGCCCAGCCGAACGACTGTCCTGACCGCTTACCTGTGTAACTGACACAAGTTGCGGGGGCCTTATGGTTGTACTCCCTGCTATACCAGCCCTGAATGTAAGGTGGCTCCTGACCACGGATGGTCTTAGCCGTTCCATTCCACCCTCCGATCGGATACAGAGACACCGAACCCGATGGGTGCTCGGCTACGGAGACCATATCCTCAAGCACCACCTCTACATCTGGATGGAAGTGCCAGAGCGCCTCTATTTCACGGTCGGCATCGCTCGTCACACGATCGATCACGATCCAACCGATCCCACGCATATACATAACCGACCGATTGTGAACAGCGTTTCCTTCGAGACCCTCGTATCCAGCCGTGAACGCACTTCTTGCGAAATCAAACTGTTCCTGGACCGTGTAACTGCCTTCCTCGAGAGGCTCATCGACTTCCTTCACATCGGGCTTCTGCTCACAATCGTCTATAATCAGCGTGTTGTGTGCCCGCGTCCCCTGGATCCAGTCACGCCAGGCATCCTTCTTGTAGTAGAGTCGACCCGCATCGACGAGAAAGTCCTGGCCGTATGTCGATACCGACAGGTGTAGCTTGTCTTGATGCTGATGGCCGATCCCCCACGGTCCAACATCGAACACGCTCCAGTGTGCATCAGCATCCCATCCGCTGCGTGAGATCAGCTGCCCCGCCCAGGGAAACATCTGTGATGGAAGACTTTCGGGGCGTTCTCCCATATTTCCGTTCGATGCGATGTAGGCCCAGTCGGGTCGGCTGAAACGCGTGTGCATCCGAAACAGCTTCGGCCGATTGTAGTCAAGGTTCGAATCGTTGTTCAGGACACCGTGCCCGTCAGGCCGCAGTGAGTAGGCCCAGTAGTTCCACATACCCTCAAGGCCGTCGTACCAGGCCTGCGGCAGCTGCTCACCCGCCTGCTCGTAGAGATCGGTGAAGGACTGGAATGCCATTAGTGTCGAGCCATGGTAGTGGCTGGCGAGCTCCTTCTGCGCGCCGTCCGGGTATACCTGTCTCTCGATCTGCGGGAGAAGAGCGTGGTAGCTGTACGCGATCCAAGCTTCCTGATCGCGGAACTCGGGGAACGCCAGACCAGAGAGAGAGAGAGATCGCATCTGCATCGCCAGCCAGTTGCCCGTGTTGTTGTGGAAGTGTTGTGTGTAGTGGGCGTGCTCAGGGATGCTGGAAAGCAGAAGAATACGCGTCCCATCCTGCAGCTTAGGATCATCGATCAGCCCGTAGAACAAGTTCGACCAGACATTGATGCGAGACATCGTCTCAAGCCCTCGCCATCTCGGGTCTCGCGTCTGTTCCCAGCCATAGGGATTGACGATCACCCACTCGCGTATGTCCGAGTCGACCCGCTCGATATACTTCGCGTTACCTGTCTCCCGATATGCCGATATGAGGATCTCTATATGACCGTGCCGATTCAGGAAGTACGCCCATTCCGCATCGTCATTCGGACCCCGATACGTCCATTCGAGCGATCCGTCGGGCTTTCGATCCGGCGAGCCGGTCACGTTCAGGAACGTGTATTCATCCCGTAGAATGGCCTCGGCGGCAGTTGTCGTATCTTCACCCGCCACCACACGCTCTGAGCCCCATCTCTCGGCCAAATCAGACCCCGCGTAGTGATCGAGCAGCACGCGGCAAGCCTTCACCTTGTCTCCCTGTCGCCACGCCTCATTGACGCCCGTCAAGGCTTCGCTCTTCAGATCGAGCGTCTCGAAAAGCGCATCAACACGTTGCGATTGTTCCTGACACACCCATTCGATTGTTGCCCCCACCACTGTTCTCCCTTCCCGAGCCGCGACCTTTGCGATACGTCCTTCACCTAAAATGGGGTCCGGACTCCTTGAAGCTACAGCCGTTTCGCTTTCGTGTTTTTTCGTGTCTTTAGTAACCAGATTTTGGTTATCTAATAGTCCGACACAGCCCCATCCCTCATTCTCGCATCTGCCCACTTGAACTAAGTGTTCATCCGCACATCACCGTCGTGCAGCGAGTCGTTCAGATCGCCATCGACAGACTCCGTATACATCTCTCCAAGCCCACCTGGCGACTCTCGCACACAGAGCTCCCTCAACTTTCCAAGATCCACATGCCTTAAGTTTGTCTCCTGCTCCCCGTTCAGGCTGGTAGTGGATGCGTCGGGCTCTCCGGCCATCCATTCAACATGTTCGGAATCTCACCATCCAACAGAGGATCCTTCGTATCGCGCATCCATTGTTCCAAGCGTTCCGCGAGATCATTCTTCACATCCTGATGACTCGAGTCCTCAGCCAGGTTGTTCCAATCGTAGGGATCCTTCTCCAGATCGAACAATTCATACTCTGGACGGGGATCGTCCCCTCCGGGGAAAAGGCTCGACGGGTAGGACTCGAACGTCTCCCGTATCTCTGGCACGGTCTCCGGTGTATAGGCGGTCTTCAGTGAAGTATCGAAGTTCCGGATCAGGTGATACGACTCCGTGCGAACCGAACGCATCGGATCGTTGCTGGGTCCGTGCCAGTTCCTCTCAGCAAATATGTGTGTTCGCGGCGTATAATCCCCTCCTGAGAGCAGAGGCCAGAAGGACGTGCCCTCGAGGATCTCGGGTATATCCTCTCCGGTCGCATCGAGGAACGTCGGCGTGTAATCGATGTTCTGGATCATGTGATCCACCGTCGTGCCCGATTCGATTCCCGGTCCACGCATCATACACGCGATTTCCATGCCCAGCTCGTAGAGCGTTCCTTTCCCTCGCAAGCCCTCCATACCGTGATCCGTGTTGAACATGATGATCGTGTTGTCACGGTATCCCAGCCGGTCGATCGCGTTAAACAGCCGGCCGAGGTGGAAGTCGAGGTAGCGGATACATTCCTGGTAATTTGCCATCTCCTCCCGAACCTGAGGCGCATCCTTGAACGTCGGCGGAACGGGTGTACGTTCTAGGTCCTTCCACCCGTACCGATCGATCGGTGGATTGGAGCCGCCCTCCTCACGGTTGGCGAAAAACGTGCCCCATTGCGACCCGTGGACTTCGGTCGTCCCCATGTTAAGGTAGAACGGTGTCGATTCACCCTGTTGGTCGCGCAGAAAAGAGATCGCATTGTCCACAGCAACCGCTGTACGAGGATCTGCGTCCCGATACTCCTTGAACCGGTGATCCTCCCGGAACTTGCGGATGTGGTCAAGCCCGACGAGCGTCGTGTGGTAGCCTGCATCGTTCATGTAGTCGACGATCGTTTTTCGATCAACCGGCAAGCTCCATCCGCGGTTAACGAGTCCCATCAGCCCGTTCGTGTGAGCATATTGCCCGGTCCACGCACACCCTCTGGACGGACTGCAGGCCGTCGTCGTGCAGAACGTCCTTTTGAACAGGACCCCCTCTCGAGCGAACCGGTCGAGGTTTGGTGACTCGAATCCGCGACCGTAACAACCGAGCATTCGACCGAGATCGTGTGCAACGATGTAGATGATGTTAGGTCTTTCCATTTAATTCCCCACTCCCGATAGATGTTAGTGCGTCAGTCTCAAGCTAACACGCGATCACATCGGCCGCATGCCTCTATATAGGAGACCAAACCGTGGTCTTTCAAGGGGATCAGGTTGCCGTCGAATAGCCTGACAGCTATTTTGTCGTATTCTGCAAAGTCCGTAACGCAAGGAGCCGGCGTTTAGGACGAGAAACCGATTATGTTCTAATACTGCTTCCTGATCAACGATGGTCTCAAGCTGTTTGCCATCTAGCTCGACAGTAAGACACTTGCCTTTGATGGAGCGGACTAGATGAGCTTCAGGAACCGGGCCAATCGCCTCTAAGGGATGTTGTTTGCAGGCATACCGCAGACATCATTGCTTCGATCGAATGAGGCACAAAAAAAGGAATAGAATGACAATTCAGGATGGGATAGTTGTGGGCATGCACTACACACTGAAGAACGATTCGGGTGACATTGTCGATACGTCACAGGGCCAGGAACCGTTAGTGTTCATTCACGGGTTTGGGAACATCAGCAGCGGACTTGAGGCAGCGCTTGTAGGGAAGTCTGTTGGAGACACGATCGATGTTTCACTGGAACCCGACCAGGCTTATGGTGTGCGCGACGAGGACTTGAGACAGGAAATCAACAGGAGCGATTTCGAAGGGATTGACGACATCCAGGTCGGCACGACGTTCCTGGCCGAAACAGACGGAGATCACATACCGATCCGAGTGATTGCCGTTGACGGCGATAAGATCACGGTCGACGGAAATCACGAGCTTGCGGGTACGCGTGTGCACTTTTCAGTCAGCATCAAGAGCCTTCGCGAAGCGGATGCCGAGGAGATCCAGAACGGCCAAGCACGCGGGACCTGTCAAACGAACGAAGGTGGATGCCAGACTGGCTGCTGTGAGGACAACTGACCTTGCACGATTCTGAGACATATCTGTTCGATGTCCACGGCTACATCGTGATCGAGAATGCGCTCACGAACCAGCAACTAGAGGCGGCAAACGCGGCGATCGACACGTATGCGGGCCAGATCAACATCCGACCGACCGACCTTGCACGCGGATCAAGCACGTTAGCCGGATCGCAGGGACGCGGCGATCTCAGCGGGCTCCTGACCTGGGACAGGCCTCACTGTGACGTCTTCCGCGACCTTATGGTCTCCCCTCGGCTCAGACCCTACCTCGAAACGCTTCTGGGTCCCGGATTCCGTCTCGAAGCTTGCAGTGCAATCACGATGGATGAGGGTGCCGAGGGTTTCTGGTTTCACGAGGGAGGTGAGCCACACGACCGGTCCCGCGGATACTACTACCAGAACGGCCGGTCGTTTGCGGGCATGACCAACGTCGCCGTCCAGCTCACAGATGTAGGACCCGAGGACGGTGGTTTCGCCTGTCTGCCGGGCAGTCACAGGGCGAACTACCCCTGTCCGGATGGGATTCGGCTGTTCCAAGAGCACAAGGACCGAATACGTCAGATCGAGGCGAAAGCGGGTGACGCGATTCTATTTGTGGAAACGCTGATGCACGGTGCACTGCCTTGGCGCGCAAAACATCAGCGAAGAACGGTGCTGTTCCGATACAACTCGGCGGTCACTTGTGAAAATCTGATGGGGACGTGGGTGCCCCCGGACTTCTACGACGAACTCTCCGAGGAGCAGCAGGCTGTGATCGCGGCACCAAAGTATCAGTTAGAGGATAAGGGTTCGAAGCTCTACACGAAAAGCAGCTAGCCGGACGGCGCTGCGTTCTCTCTTTATGCTGGGGCACTTTGCCTTAAAAATCGATCCCTAGCCCTCGCGATTGACATATGTGGGAAACTTCGGCACCTCCTCATCAAACCTCGCGTCGAAACGGCTCAACTCGTCGGCATTCTCGAACGTAATTTTTTCGCCGTCATAGCTCGCGCGCCAGGTCGCACTTGAGAGCTGGTAGGCGTAGCGTGCGAAAATCGGGTTCGGGTAGACACCTGACATCAGCTTGTCCGCTGGAACATCTGACTTCAGACGATGCATACCATCCAGAACGGCCGTATAAGAATCTCCCCAGGGTGGGCATCGCTGATCCTCCCCGTTGATTATTAAATATTTCGCCCCTTCCAGATAGTCGACCTGGATCTCGAATGCCTCCCCATCACCCGTGCCGCGGATGATCCGTTCTTTTCGCCAGGGCGCGCCCCGTTTGAAATCTGTGTGACCAATCACGTCGACCGTCCCGATCCGCATGTCGAAATCGCACCGACCATCAACGACATACGGGTATACCTCCGGGTTAGGCGCATCATAGGGATCCGATGTCGCGCGGAGCTCAACCCCCGCTGCCAGCCCCAACTCGATCGAACCTGCCTGGCGGCCCACCAGATTTAGCAGGAACGCGATACAGTGGACTGATTCCTGATACTGTATCGGGACCATCTTCTTCGCGTTACGCGGATTGTCCTTGTCCTCACGGTCCTTGGATCGCTGGATACGGACGTGTGAGACTTCGACATCCTCGAAGGAATCCAGATACGCAAAAATGCGCTCCGTGATAGGATCAAAGAGCTCAGGAAAATCGAACAGCAGCTCTGCATCGGATGCCGCCACGGCATCGACCAGCTCTGAGCACGCCTCTGGGTGCTCTGGTGCAGCCATGGGTTTCTCATCCAGAATCATCAGGTTCTGATCAGCAGCCCGAGGAAGAAGCTGATCTAGTGCAGCCTTGCGATGTTCGGGATGTAGTGCGAGGTGGAAGAGATCGGCATTGAGCGCATAGAACTCTCGTTCCGAATCAATTCTCGTGATAGCCTTGACATCGACATCCTCAGGAATGGGTCCGGGATCATAGACGTAAACATCGTGTCCCAATTTCAGACCCGCCTCGATGAATTTGTGCCCGATGTATCCCCAAGCACCCGCGATAGCCAACAACCGCCTGTCCTTAATGTCAGACATCCTTCAGTAGCGCTGGGGCCACTAGGTATCCTTCTCGTAGTTGGCCCACAAGTGAGGAACATCGCTCACGTAGGCATAAGGCGTATCCACAAACCGATGCCTATACAAACTGAAATGCAAGGCATCGTCAGAAATGGGGTAAAAAATGTTGGACTTCATCTTGATCAGAGCCGCAGCGCCCCAGGAAAACACGGAGTATAAAATCCTTCAATCCGTGTCTTCCTTGTTCGCTCTCTAGATATACCCGGTCGATCCGTCGGGACGGACCGGGCTCTTCCGCTCCCAGAGGACATACTCTGTCTGGACGGCTTCCTCGTTGACCTCTACGCCGAGACCTGGGCGGTCGGGACGAAGTTTCAGGTAACCATCTGTCGGCCAATAGGCCTCGTCAAGCCAGTCGCCGCCACCTCGGTCATCGGGTAGGTGATA
>DPVD01000352.1:0-4626 GCA_003526745.1 Candidatus Latescibacterota bacterium | reverse complement strand
AGCAAGGTGGTGAACGATGCGGATGTGTTCATCGACTTCACCGTGCCGGAAGCCACGGTTAAGAACCTTGAGGTCTGCCGTGCGGCGGGCACCAAGCTGGTGATTGGCACCACCGGGCTGGATGATGCCCAGAAAGCGGCCCTGCGCGCTCTGGCGGAGTGGATGTCGCGGTTGGCGGATATACACGGGTGGGGGGCCATCGACGAGACGTGCGTGTCAGTGTATGAACGTGCCGTCAACGCCCGGGTCAAAGCCTGTCGTGACCTCACAGAGGGTGTCTATGTTCGGCGCGATCGCCTCGATGCCGACGTCGATGTGAATGCCGCCACCTCGATTAAGCTGACCCTGGGCGTGGAAGGATCCGGGCTGGTGTTCGATTTCGAAGGTACTGGAGCGCAGGCCGCGGGACCGAGCAACTGCACATACGCCTCGACGATAGCTGCGATACTTTGCGGCCTAAGACAGATCTTTCCGGAGATACCTGCGTGTGGATTCGGAATCGATGGTTTGGAGATTCGGGTCCCGCATGGTTCCTTATTGAACGCGGTCTATCCTGCCGCCGTCGGGGGCACTTTCGATGTGGTCGGTGAGCGCGTGAGCTCCGTCGTTATCGAAGCGTTGTCGCAGGCCGTTCACGGTCGCGGGAAGGCGTGCGATGGCGGTGGAGGAAACGTGATCGTGATCGAGAGTGATGCTCGAGAGCAGGCCTTCGCACTTCGCCTCGTCGTCGGTTCGGGAGGTGGCGCCAGCGGTCGTGGAGACGGTCTGTCTAACAGCGATCCGGCAAACCGACTGTCCGATTTCCCTTCGATCGAAGCTATCGAGCGAACGCTCCCGGTCCGTGTGATCAGGCACGCAGAACGTGAAGGTAGCGGCGGCGCCGGACGGTATCGTGGCGGTGAGGGCACGGTTTTCGAGATCGCATCACTTAAGCGGCAGGCTCGTCTGTCGGTCTATGCGGATCGTTACCGACGCGGAGCGGGTGGTCATCATCGAGGCAGTCGAGGACAAACGGCCGAGATACAAATTCATACGAACGGCCACTGGCAGGTTCCGGAGAATCGCGGACGGAGCCAGGATATCGGGCTTGACTTCGGCGACCGTGTAAGGATCGCCACGGCGGGTGGCGGCGGATACGGCCACCCTTACGAGCGTGCGATCCGACTCGTTTCCGAGGACGTGACTTCAGGTCGGCTCTCTCGCACAGATGCGGCGAAACGACACGGTGTAGTGTTCACGTCGGATTCCGCGAGTGATTACGATTCAGGCAAGACGTTCAAGCTAAGGAGCTATCGGCTGACGTCTTCAGACGTTGATGACTTTTTGGATGAGATCGAGGCGCTCGAGGACTGAGAGCTTGGAGGCGTGATGGACTATAATCGTGCACTCGCATTTATCGAATCGGGCGGTCCGTTTCTGGTTTCAACACACGTCAACGCAGACGGTGATGGGTTGGGAGCCCTACTTGGGATGAGCAGTCTGCTGACCAAGCTCGGCAAACAGAGCCGGATGGTCGTGGCCGATAATGTGCCGGATCGAAAGTTTGCCTTCTTAAGTGGGTTTGAGGATATCATCAGTTACAACGACTTAGCCGATCACGAACAGGTGTCTCACGCGATTTTCGTTGATACACCGACGATGTCCGCCCATCGCGTTGGCAACGTTGCGCGCATGATCGGGCAGGACACGCGGACGATGATTATTGATCATCACGCCGGGTCGGAGGAAGGCAATGTGCTGCTGATCGACCCGGGTGCGAGCGCTGCCAGCGAGTTGATCTTCGAACTGATGAAGGCAGCCGAAATTGAGATTGACGCCGAAATGGCAACACAGATCTATGCTGGCATCGCTTTTGATACCAAGCTTTTCCGGTTTTCGCACCCGGATCGAGCACTCAAAGCTGCGGCCGAACTGGTCGACTACGGGGCCGATCCAGTGTCGATTGCGGATCACCTTTTTGCCCACCAGACGGTAGAGACGGTCCAGACCTTGGGCTACGCACTCTCCACACTCGAACTCCACTTCGACGGCCGCGTGGCGACTGTCGCGGTGAATCATGAGATTTTCCAGTTGGGAGGCGATCTCGACAGCATCGTCGACCATACAATGTCGATTGACGGTGTGGAGGTCGCCCTGTTCTTCAAGGAACAGTCTCGAGGCTATCACCGGGTGAGTCTGAGATCGCGCGGGATCGTCGATGTGAACCTGATTGCGCAGAAGTTCGGTGGCGGGGGACACCGGAACGCGTCAGGATGTTCGGTTGAGAACTCGCTCGGTGAATCGCGTCGCGTTCTGGTGGACGAAGTCGGACAAGCGCTGGAAGGCGTTTGAAGTGGGGCTTCTGACGCTGAAAGAGTGGACTCCTGATGAAATTTTGGCCACGGTGAAAAACTCCCTGGCGGTCAAATTGCACCCGGAGCGGTATCGACAGACCTTGGCGGACCTGAGTCTTGGTCTTCTATTCCAGAAGACATCGACACGGACCCGCACATCGTTCGAAGTCGGAATGACGCAGATGGGTGGGCACGCGGTATACATGGACTGGGGCGCGACAAACTTTGCTCTGGCCGACCTGAAGGACGAAGCGCAGGTCTTGTCTAGGTATGTGGACGGGATCGTGGCACGTATGAAGCACAACGATGACCTACTCAACCTTGCCTCCGGGTCTGAAGTCCCCGTGATCAACGGCTGCTGTGATCGATATCACCCGTGTCAGGCGCTCGGCGATCTGCTGACGATGTATGAAGTCCGCGGTGGTCTCAGTGATCTGCACGTTGTGTATACGGGTATCCTCAACAATGTCTGTAACTCGCTGATCGTCGCGTGCACAAAGGCGGGTGTTCGGATAACGATCGTGACGCCAGAGATCAACCCTGCTTCGAAGGACGACGAGTTGATGAACGCGGCTCGTGCAACCGGTCTGCTGGAGGAGACTCTTGATCTACAAGATGCCGTGCGAGACGCAGATTTCGTTTACACTGATACATGGATCGACATGGAGTTCTTCTTCGACGAGTCATATGCCGAGGAAAAGCAACGCCGTATCGATGCATTCTCACCCTACCAGATCAATGAGGAACTCCTCGAATCGACAGATGCGTACGTGATGCACTGTCTTCCGGCTCACAAAGGCTACGAAGTCACGGCCGGTGTGATGGACTCTACCCAGTGTATCGCGGTAGACCAAGCGGAGAATCGGATGCACGCCCAGAAGGCCGTGCTGCTTCGTCTGATGGAATGCGTGTAGGCCCGGCTCTCCCCTACCGTCGGTTCAGCGGCCGCGAGGTCGATTTGTACGAGATGTTCGTTGGTAATCACAGCAAAGCCGCGATCAATCTGAGTTTCCCGACGGGAGCCGTGATTGCGTTCTCCTGCGCGGTGTTTTCTTCGTGGTGTACGAAGTTCCGTACCTGCGTTGCCTGGGTCGACGTAGAGTGGAGATGGGGCGATTAGGACCTCCCCCGGCTGTTTCGCAGCATCATCTCTTGGGGGGAGAGAGTTAGGGTATGTTGACGATGGGAAACGGACAGGACGGCAAATGCGGATTCTGATTACCGGGGGTGCGGGATTTTTGGGGTCACACCTGTGCGACTTCATGCTGAATGAAGGGCACGAAGTGGTGGCGATGGATAATTTGTTGACGGGGAGCGCCGAGAATATCTCGCACCTTATTGGGCACGAGGGGTTCACGTTTCTCAACTATGACGTGACGAATTTCGTGCACGTGACAGGGCCTCTTGACTTCATCCTCAACTTTGCAAGCCCGGCGAGTCCAAAGGATTATCTCGTCCACTCGATCCATACTATGAAGGTTGGAGCCTTCGGTACGTATAGGTGCCTGGGACTGGCGCGTGCGAAGAAGGCGAAATTCTTTCTCGCTTCGACATCGGAGGCGTATGGGGATCCTCAAGTCCATCCGCAGACGGAGGATTACTGGGGGAACGTCAACCCGATCGGTGTGCGGGGCGTGTATGACGAAGCGAAACGATTTGCCGAAGCTATGACTATGGCCTATCACCGGGAAGTTGGGATCGATACACGAATCGTTCGCATCTTCAACACATACGGACCGCACATGCGGAAGGATGACGGCAGGGCGATCCCGAGTTTCGTGGACCAAGCCCTACACGATGACGACATTACGATCTTCGGAGACGGAAAGCAGACTCGGAGCATCTGCTACGTAGACGACCTGATCCGGGGTATCTACGCGCTGATGCAGAGCGACTACCACGAACCGGTGAACATCGGGAACCCGAGTGAGATGTCGATGATCGAGCTCGCAGAGAAGATCGTGAGGATCAGCGAGAGCAAATCGACACTGAAGCATCTGCCGCCGATGAAAGATGATCCAAAGGTGAGGCGTCCGGACATCAGCAAGGCGAGGGAGTTGCTCGGATGGGAGCCGCAGGTGGATCCGGAAGTCGGGTTGAAACGAACGATCGAGTGGTTCAGAGAAGAGAAAGACGGATAAAGAGATTGTGGGAGGGTCTGGGCTCGCTCGAATCCCTATACCGGGGGTTGTGCTCCGGAGATTGGACAGTAGGCAAAGTTGACCTAGCTAGGCGAGACCGGTATCTTTTGAACGGTAGGCGCCACAGTTGCGTCTACTTCAGAAACTTCTGT
>DPVD01000086.1:2634-4059 GCA_003526745.1 Candidatus Latescibacterota bacterium | reverse complement strand
ATTGTTTGATGGTATTTCAGGGAATCGAATCGTAATCTATATGTCAGAAGTGGGGGGTATATACTACCCGACAAGTTTCGCCAACTCGTATCATTTGTCGGGGCAAAGGAGCAAGTCGTCGCATTTCAGATTATCGAACCGATGGCAATAGAATGGTCAGCTATAAGCTTGGGAATGATATTCAGCTTTCAAAAGTCCTTCTGGCGTCATAACTATCAGCTTTATATAGGCGAGTATTTCAAGATTGAGAGAACCTATTTTATCGACCCACGACTCAGAACAGAAACTCACCTGGATCAACCGCTCTGGTTTATCTGCGCGACAAAGTGAGCGCGGGCGAAAAGCGCGGACAACAAATCCGGAAGGCGGTAAGCCACTTGGGTTTCCGCCTTAAACCCAAAACATCAATCTGTTACGGCAAGAGTTGCTGCGGCTATGCTTACAAGGCAGTTGCTTTATGCGGCTGAACAGCGGGAGCATGCTCATATTGCCGGGCTGTAAGCGGTAGAAGATTTCAACATGTCTGTCAAGCAAAAGAACCGCTAAACCCGCATCCCTAGAGCATTTTTCCCGCATACGGACAATCTGGAAGAAGTGGGCAATTCGGACAATCTGGAGACCGTGCCGTGCAGATCTGCTTTCCCAGATCAATCAGGTTCGCGTGGAAGGGGCGGGCCTTCCCTTTCGGGATCAGCGAGCGAATCTCATCGTGCGCCTTCTCCCGCGTGCACTGCCCGTCGATAATCTCGGTACGCTTGAGGATCCTGTGCACGTGCGTGTCGACCGCACACAGGTCGTGATCACAGGCGAACGCGAGCACGATGTAGGCGGTCTTGAGTCCCACACCCTTATGCTGGACCAGTTCCTCAATCCCCTCATCCGCCGTCATATCCTTCAAATACGATAGATCTAACTCATCCCGCTCACGTTTGAGCCACTTCAGGAAAGCCTGAATGGCCGGCCCTTTCGCGTTCACGAGCCCTGCCGGACGGATCAGCTGCTTGATCCTGTTCGACCGGGCAGTGCGGACAGCCTCCCAGGTGGGAAGAGCCAAGCGCAGATCGTCAAAGGCGCGATCCCGGTTCTCGTCTGTGGTGTTCTGCGAGAGAATCGTGCGGACCAAATCATCGAGAGGATCCGGCCTTTTTCGCGTCCGATCCCAGGCCTCTCCACCGAACCGACGATCCAGCCTAGCCGCCATCCTACGGACTGCCTTTCGCCTCGAATCCGGCTTGCTCGTAGCCATGCACCCCAAAGAAAAAGGCTTCCCACGCGAGGAAGCCTTGAGTTCAGTCAATAGACTTGATAAAATCCGCGAGCCTGTCCTCTGCATCGTCATCGAAACGAGTGAACATCCACCCGGTCGCCAGTTGGCCATCATCCATCCGGACGGTCCAAATAGGATCACCGTAGACAGTGACGGGC
>DPVD01000086.1:0-2369 GCA_003526745.1 Candidatus Latescibacterota bacterium | reverse complement strand
GGTCCAAATAGGATCGCCGTAGACAGTGACGGGCCCCATATCCAATTCGATCGACAGGGGCACGTCCCGTCCCCCACCGGTCAGATCCCCGATGGACAGCTGTTTTCCGATGCTCATCCGCATCCCGCCTACCCCGATGTCCTCTGTCCAGTATGCAGACTCACCCTGGGCGACGGTCACCCTGAACCTAGCTGTGACACGTCTGTCTCGTCTCTTCCTGCCAAATAGTTTGTCGAAGAATCTCAAAATGCTGTCTTCCTTTGTCGAATACCGCTTCAGCAAGTTAGGGTCTGGCGTCCACTGCAGACAAACAAAAAAACCCGACGCAACCTCTTGTGCGCAGGGACTTTATGTCAGACCGGCCTACCTTGACACCTATGGCGCCCCTGACGATATTCAACCGATCGGAGGACCTGAATTTTGACGCGGAAACGACTAGCCAACGCCGAGAGGCGCAGCCAGATCATCCAGGTCGCAATGAACCTGTTCGCGAGTCGCGGATTCAAGGGAACGACGACGCGCGCGATCGCAGAGGCCGCGGGCGTATCTGAGGCGATCATCTTCCGACACTTCTCCACCAAGGAAGACCTCTACAATGCGATCATCACGACAGTGCTCGAGCATCGCAACAGGATCTGGGAACACGACAACATCGAAGGCATCGAGGACCTCCCGGATTTGATGACTCGGTTCGGCCGGATCTTCATCGAGCGAAGCCGAAAGGACCAGACCTTCGTCAGACTGATGCTCTACAGCGCGCTGCAGGACCACAAGTTCCGGCAGCGCTTCTTCGAGTCCAACCGCAATCCCTACTTGCGCGGGATACGGGAGCGGATCGAACGCGGCGTCGACTCGGGAGAGTTCGCCCCGGCGGACCCTCAGCTCACGACGCAATCGTTCTTCTGGTCGCTCTTGCAGTATGTGGTCAACCGCTTCGTTGCATCCGCTGAAATCCCGCCAGAAAAAGCAGATGGTGCCTACATCACCAACCTAGTCGCCGTCTACACGAGGAGTCTTGTTCCGGCGTGCAAGGTCGACTCCGAGCTAACCACCTGACGCCTCCCTAGCCCGACCCCATGCTCGACCTGAACTTTCTCGATTCCGGCAAAGACATCCGAGACCCCATTTGGGGGTATATCACCGTTCCGCACGAACTCGTGGGTGTGGTGGACTCGGAAGACTACCAGCGGCTCCGAGACATATCGCAGCTCGGCCACGTGTTGCTGGTGTATCCTGGAGCCCGGCACTCACGATTCGAGCATTCCCTAGGGGTCTTCCACTTGGCCGGGCAGTTTGTCCGCCAGCTCCTCGAATCGACCCCTTCCCCGGACCTAACGATCGACGATGTTCGCGTCCTGCTTGCAGCAAGCCTGCTTCACGACATCGGACACTACCCTTTCTCACATCTGCTGGAGGAGATGCAGGCCTTTTTTGTCGACCACGAGGAACGAGGCCGTCAGATCATCCAGGACCCGTCGACTGAGGTGCACCAAGCCCTGGTTACCACCGGGATCGATCCAGCCCGTGTGGCGAATGTCATCGACTACCAAAACGACAGCGTCAGCATTCCTCGCGAGGACCTGCGCCTGGCGCACATCCTCTCGGGGACACTCGACCCGGACAAGGTCGACTACCTGCTCCGCGATGCCCGGTATTGCGGCGTCCCCTTCGGTGAAAGCGTGAACCGCGATCGGCTGATCGGGTCCATAACCTACGACCCCCATGGAGAAAGGCCGGCGATCACCTACAAGGGTGTGTCGGCCGTCGAAGCGCTTATCTTCACGAGCTACCTGATGTACAGGAACGTCTACTGGCACCACGCAGTACGGTCCGCAAACGCAATGTTCAAGCGGGGAGTTCAGGATCTCTTCAGCCACCCGGATTGCGGGCTGGCGGAGTCCGACTTCCTCAGATCTACAGAAGCCGACCTCGTACACCGAATGGAAGAGGAGACCGACCGGCTAGGTCTCTCGCGCAGAGAAAGCATGGTCGGCCTCCTCAAGAGGCGGAAGCTCCACAAGGTCGCCCGCATCTTCCTGCCTTACGGGGAACAGGAGCAACTCTTCTCGCTGTTCGCATCACTCTACTATGCTCCGGACATCCGACTCGAGCTTGAGACCAGCCTTTGCGCCGCCTATGCTGAATCGACAGGAATGGACCTGCGCGGGGACGAGATCCTCATCGACATCCCTCGGTTCAGCAAGAGTCCTGAGGTCAACCTCAAAGTCTTCTTCGGTCCGAGTGTACCGATCAGCAAGCCTGCACCCTTGTCCTTCGACGACCCGGAGATCTCCATGCTCAAAGAGTCTCTAATCGGGAACTTTGAGGCGCAGGCGAGGGTTGTTCGCGTATTCTGTGCGGACAACCCG
>DPVD01000119.1:0-3651 GCA_003526745.1 Candidatus Latescibacterota bacterium | reverse complement strand
CGGGGAGGACGCATTCTGTCAGTGGAATGCCGGCGACAGAGAATCCCGTTGCAGTCGGTGGATGGGCATGAACAACTGCATTGATGTCGGGCCGTTCCCTGTATAGGAAGATATGCATGCCGATCTCGGAAGAGGGGTTTCTCGAGCCGCTGACTTTTTTGCCCTCGAAATCCACGATGACGAGATCCGAGAGCTCAAGGTATCCCTTCGACATGCCTGTGGGGGTCGTAAGTATGCGGTCGGCATCGATGCGGCAGGAGATGTTGCCGTCGTTCGAGGCAACGTAGCCCTGTGCATAGACACGGCGGCCGGCTTCGATGATGTCGCGTTTGGCTTCTTGGAGGTTCATAAGATAGGAATTGTTTAGGGGTTCAGGGTTCAGGGAAGTCAAGAACGAGTCAAAAACCTTACGCTACTTGAATTTCGTCTACGACGCCGACGATGACGGATCGGATAGGTGGGCGGTCGATGTGCAGGACCTGGGCGGCTGCGACGCCCTGTCGGATGACGAGGACCTGTTCACCTACGCCGGTTCCGACAGTATCGACAGCTACGAGTGAATCGCCTGTGTCATCACCGTCTGGTGTGATCGGCTGGACGATCATAAGCTTGGTGCTCGCATAGGCGTCGTGCTTGATTGTTGATGTTATGGTACCGGCAATGCGCGCTAGAAACATGTCGAATTTCCTATGCGTTGACGTGGTCGGCAATCCCGACGATTGCTGCGTCGATCGGACCGTATTTCGATGGCAGCGCATTTGGTGCCTCTCGAGAGCTGACCCAGTAGATGGTAGCTCCGTCACCTGCGCTGACCGTGTCGATTGCGACGATCGGTTTGCCTGAAGGCTTTTGTATGTGTGTCATCGGCTGGATCACGAGCAAACGTAACCCTTGTAGTGAGCTGTCCTTCCGCGTTGAGACCACACGACCAATTACCTGTCCGAGCTGCATCAGACGATCCTGAAGTAGTCGACTAGCGTGCAGCGCCGCTGCCGTGTAAAAGTCCTTGCAGACGTGACACCTTCACCTGTAGGGGTCGCGATCGAGAATGAGGTGTAGCCTTCTCCGCCGGCTCCGAGGCCTGCAGTGGACGGACCGTTCTTCACGAACAGCGTGCACCGACATTTGCGGGCCATGGTGGTCATGTTTTCGACATTTTTCGAGTGCATCACAGCGGTGTGTCTGTAGCCGCGCTCCGCTTCGACAGCCATGTCGATGCCAGTGTCTATATCGGGTACGCGCACGATCGGGAGGAATGGCATCATCTGCTCGCGCATCACGAAAGGGTGCCCGTAGTCTACTTCGCCGACGAGCATCTCGATGTCGTCTGAGATCGAGATGCCAACCGCATCTGCAAGGACGCGCGAATTTCTGCCGACGAACTCTCGGTTTATCGACCAGTTGCCGGATGCGTCAGTTGGGAAGGCAAGATCCGTGAGTCGCTTGATCTGCGATCGGTCAAGTTCGGCGACTTTGTTCGTCAGGATCTGTTGTCTGAACTCGTCTGCTACGCTCTGGACGACGAAGACTTCCTTTTCCCCGATACAGAGGATGTTGTTGTCGAAGGCTGCACCGTCGATCGTGTCCGATGCTGCCTTCGCCAGATCGGCCGTCTCATCGACCACGACTGGCGGATTGCCTGGGCCCGCGCAGATCGCACGCTTGGGGGCCTGCATGGCAGCCTGTACGACACCGCCGCCACCTGTCACGAGGACCAGGTCGATGTCCTGATGCGTGAACATGGCCTGGGCCGTCTCGATGGTTGGTTCTCGGACGGCAACCAGCAGGTTCGGCGGCCCTCCGGCGTGTACGATACCTCGGTTCAGGATCTGGATGCCGACCGCCGAGATCTGTTTTGCGGATGGGTGGGGTGCGAAGACCGCCGAGTTGCCCGCGGCGATCAGGCTAATGGCGTTGTTGACGATCGTGGGAACTGGATGTGTTGAAGGTGTGACCGCAGCGACTACACCGAACGGTGCCATTTCGACGACCGTTAGACCGTGGTCACCCGTCCAAGCTGTCTGTTCGAGATCCTCCACTCCGGGTGTTTCGCGCGCCACCACTTCGAACTTCCGGATCTTGTGCGGCACTCGACCCATCCCCGTCTCTTCACGCGTCTGTTGAGAAATGCCTTTTGCGTGTGAAAGAGCGGTCTCCCGGATGTTGGCGATGATGTCGCGTCGTGCCTCGAGACTCAGAGCCTCAAGGTCTCGCTGAGCCGACTTGGCTGCTGCAACCGCCTCATCCAGTGTATCGAAGATTCCGTCTTCGCCACCGTGTACAGACCCGATGGAGGGGACGATTGCCGGTGAGGAAGTGGGAAGGTTGCGGACGACGTTCTCGACGACGGATCTAATTTGAGCTTCATCGAGGTTCATGTCAGGGGATGTCCTTCATCGATGGTTCAAGTCTTCGACTTCTCGTAGACGCTCTTGCCGTGGATTTCAGTGGAATCGACGATTGCAACGATCACGGCATCGACGGGGCGCTCCTCGGTCGTTCCGGTCATGCGAGCGGAACTGCCGCTACAGCATAGCACCATCTCACCTTCACCAGCCCCGACTGCGTCGACGGCGACAACGAAACCGGAGGAAGCCTCCATCGTTTCGATGTCGACGCTTTGGATGATCTGAAGCTTGAATCCTGTCAGCCCCGGATCCTTCTGTGTCGCTACGACCGTTCCGACGACTCTTCCAAGTGTCATGTGAGCCTCCCGCTTTCCGCCTTCTTACGAGCTCTTCCCGACTGGCAGGATCTCTTCGAGACTGCTGTGTGGACGCGGGATGACGTGCACGGATACGAGTTCGCCAACCTTGCCCGCTGCCGCTGCACCTGCGTCTGTCGCAGCCTTGACGGCGGCCACATCGCCGCGGACCATCGCGGTCACAAAACCGGCCCCGATCTTTTCCCATCCGACGAGCTGAACGTTGGCAGCCTTGACCATCGCGTCTGATGCTTCAACCAGTCCGACGAGTCCCTTGGTCTCGATCATTCCGAGGGCTTCACCCATTTGTCTCTCCTCTGGTGTTACGTGATTGCGTCTCGCGTCAGGCGAGTCGCGTGTGGTTGTCCTAGTCAGTCTTTCGTCTATAGAGCGCCAAGCGATAAGGTTCAGGCGCTTCGTATGTTTTTATTCGCTCGTATCTGTCGAGAAACCAAGTCTCTGCGACGAGTCCAGTCTCGATCGACTGCCAGGGTGGATCGTGCAGAAGCACGTATGCCGGGCTCTTCTCGCGGACCGGCCACGACACGTCTCCTGCGGCCAAGTGGGGTCCGATCTCCGGGTGAACAAGCCCGACAAGGTCGAGGATCTGACGCCCGGAGAAGTGTGACAGGATCCCGATCTCGACCATCGCAACGGCCTGATCGGCCTCGACGATTTGCGACAGATCCCGCGCGCACACCCGATAGGCCGCATAGCGCGGCTTGTGGACTTCAGCGAGAACTGTTCGTGTGGGCCAGACGGGCGCGACGCACACGATCACGAACACGACGGTTGCCGCGATCGGTCCGAACCGTCTGGCCACCAGGTGTGTGCCGAGCCCTAGGGCTATTGCTATCGGCGGGATCCACACCCCGTAGTAGTTGAAGGCCGAAGGGATCCCCATCAGCGTGTAAGCTATGAAGACCAAGCTCGCCCAAGCTGCGACT
>DPVD01000022.1:0-4871 GCA_003526745.1 Candidatus Latescibacterota bacterium | reverse complement strand
TGAGGCCGCGATCCCGTCGCCCCAGAAGGTCGTCCCTTCCTCGATTCCCATCACGTTGACGTGTCTGCCGTTCCACGGGGCATAGTGTCTCCCACCGTTCGTGAGCCAAAGAACGGTGCTTGCAAGAATTCGTGGATTCTTGATGTTGAACCAAACGTAGCGCTCTTGTTCAAACGTGGCCGCCGACCACGCGAATTCGAGCCTCGGGTCGGCACATACCATGGCTAGATCCTCGTATCCCCGGCGGTTCGGGTAAGACGTCAGGTCGGTTGTTGTGCCGTCGATCAGAGGAACACGCTTCAGGTCTTCGATCGTCTGTCCAGGTTTGAGGACCGAATAGGTGCCCATCTCCGGTCTCTCAACTGGGCTGTAGAAGGTTGCAGCATGTTTGTGCCTGCTGAAGGAGAGCCTTCCCGAGCCGGGCCGATCAGGGAACTGGAGGGTCGCGTGGTGGGAGTAGGTCATCGGTCCCGACATCCCCTCGATCCTGTGACGCACATAGACAGCGTTCTCCCCGTTCAAGAGCGCCAATGACTTGTGCACAACACCTTTCTGCAGTTTCAGGTTCATCTTCAAGTGCAGGGCTTTGCCCGCTCGAGACCTGTCCAGGTCGGAGAACCTCCACTTTCGGTTCGCAGTCTCCCCGTGGCTCGGATAGGCACGTCCCCTGTAGGTGTCCTCCCCACCACCGAAGGGCATGCAAAAAAAATCGCCTCGAAGTCCCTTGATCACGGGCGGCTGATCCTTGGGAACCTGTTCATTCCACCACGGCGCGATTGCGAATGGCTGGATGGGTGTTCGAGTATTTCTGTAGAACGTGACCGGGGCCATAAACCCACCCATCTCAGCGACGTTCATCGTGACTTCGTCAGACTGGATGGTGTAGGAGGGCTGACCGAATCGATTCCTTAGCTTCGGTTTCCTTGCAGCCATATCGACCTCCCGACGACTAGAGATGGTTCGCAATGATGTGCGGACGTTTCTCGACTGTCAAATGATTGCCTCAAATCAAAAAAAAGGACGCACAAAAGTGCGCCCCTATTCACTGATCCTGTCAGAGTGTCTAGCAGACCATCCCCTTCTTCGCGCGCATCCCGTGGGCCGGCGGATCGTCCCCAATCCAGCGTTCATCCTGCGGCTGGCTCGCCAACTGGTATCGTGAATCAGACGAGATCCGAACAGATTTCGACCGGTTGTCCGAACTCGCGTGGAGCGTGTACATCGAGAATATCAGCAGATCGCCCATCTTGAATTCAGCCGTTAGCCACCTTCCATCAAGTTCTTCCCGCGTCGAGATCGCGTCACCCGAAAAGGCCCCCGAGGAGTGCCAGCGGATGGACTGTCGCTCCTCTGCGGTCAACTCGCGCTCTTCGGCCCTAGCCCGCTCTACGATCTCATGCTGGTTTCCTTCGTTGGAGCAATAAGTGTCGACATCTGTGGCTCCGTATCCCTGCTTGAGAGACTGGTTAAGGTGTGATCCTTCCAGCAGCATCAGGCCACCCATCTCGAACGGCACGTCACCGAAGGGTGTCCACGACGTGTACAGATCCTTGGTCCCGCGGCCCATGTAGACGATATCGCAATGCGGCGTCGTCGCGTCGTGCCGCCCGGGCCGCTTGCATCGGAACCACGTATAGTCAAAATGGCTCACCGCTCCACCGAGGAAGAGCTCGTAAAACTCGATCATTGGTCCCGCATAAAGCACCTTGTCCAGTGGGGGGTTATTCTTCGCGAGATAAGGCATAAACGGACCGGTCGCCGCACCGTTGTAGTCGACTTCCGGTATTGCGACCCCGTCGAGCATCGGGTAGCTCTTGTCGAGAATACTCGCGTCCCAAAGCCGTTGCATGATCTCCGTTCGCGCGGCCAGGACTTCGTCCGTATCCAGTAGTCCAGGGAGATACAGGTATCCCTCGGCACCAAACCGGCGCCACAACTCCTCACGATCGTGAAGACAGTCATTCGAGCGTGTCAGATCCCCGAAATCAGCCTCTGATTCACCGAGTAGTGCGCCTCGATAGGTCAGCGCTAGCTTGTCGTCAATCCTCAAACGTGTGTCCCCCATCCGTTTCCGGTCAAGCGTTGATATTCTATGTCTTTTGACCTTAAATAGCAATTCACAGCCAACAGGAGATATGGATGAAGCTTGAACATATGACGTCTCACGATGTCGATGCCTTGGATAGAGAGACGATTTTCGTCGTGCCCGTCGAGTCGCTCGAACAGCACAGCGATCATCTGCCTGTGTTCACAGATTCGCTATGCGGGGCGGGCAAGATAGGGCTCAGCCATACAGGCGAGACCCAAATATCGATGATCCTGGCGCTTCGGCCGGATTGGGTGCGGCCCGAACGTTTGCACATCGACGGGCAGACCGCCATTCCGCAGGTTCCTAGAATTACGATTCGCAGACGGATCGAGGTGTGATCGGAGATTCGCGGGCAGGAACAGCGGAAGAGGGACACCGATTCTTTGAAGCCTGTGTGGAACACCTGGAAACGATCTGCCGACACATAATGGATGGTAGGTTGTACGAAAAAAAATAGCGCCCCGACTGTTTAAGTCAAGGCGCTATGGTTTCCAATTGTCCGCTCGTTAAAACGGAAGATCGTCGTCCGGATCGTTGAACGGTGGGGGCTCCGAAGCCCCGCCACCCTGCGGACCGTTACCCATTGGAGCCGTGCCCTGCGCGGGCTGAGCGGGCGCGGGCTGCTGTGAATGTCCTTCACCGCCACCACCGTAGTTCCCCCCACCAGAGTCCTCGCGGGAATCTAGCATCTGCATTTCCGCGGCGCGGATTTCAGTCGTATATCTCTTCTGACCATCCTGACCTTCCCAAGAACGGGTCTGCAGACTGCCTTCAATATAGACCTTGCTTCCCTTCCTCAGGTACTGATTGCAAATCTCGGCGAGACGTCCCCAAGCTACAATACGATGCCATTCGGTTCGCTCTTGGCGCTCGTTCGTATTTTTATCCGTCCAAGTTTCGTTCGTGGCAACGCTGAAGTTCGAAACCCCCGCGCCATTCGTCGTATATTTGAGTTCAGGATCTGATCCGACATTACCGATCAGAATTACTTTATTCACGCCTCTACGTGCCATACCAGACCTCCTTCGATTGGGTAACTGTATGTGGGATCAATGGCACGTCCCTCCTGTATGATCGCGAATATACCGTCGACCTATAGGCGTGTCAAGATAGCCCCATTTCCAAGTCCTGCTCCCTATGACAATCCTTAGACCTCAGGCTGTCGTTCCGGTTCTGGCGCTCGTTTTCGTCTTCTTGGCTGCCTCTTCGGCCACCAACAAATCGCTCACATGGGACGAGCCGACCTTCATCACATCCGGCTACACCTACCTCGACAGGAGCGATTTTCGACTCAACCCCGAGGCACCTCCGCTGATGCAGAAACTCGTCGCGCTCCCGATCTGGCTCGGCGAATTCGAAGCTCCAGACTACGACCATCGTCACTGGAAAACACCTCAACAGGTCGCATTCGCCAGGGATCACCTACTCCGGAATGGCGACCACATTAACGACCTCGCATTCTGGTCACGCTTTCCTGTGTGGATCGTCGGTGCATGTCTGATCATCTCAGGAGGCACCTTCTGCACGCGGCTGGTCGGCGGCTGGTCAGGCGCCGTCTTCGCGCTGCTCGTGGCCCTCTCACCAAACCTGCTCGCACACGGTCGGCTCGCGACAACAGACTTCGGATGCGCTGCTCTGATGTTCGGCTCGGTCTTCGCTTTCTGGCAGGCGATCGAAGACCAACGGCCCCAAAAATGGCTAATCGCAGGAACACTGACCGGCCTCGCTCTTCTGGCGAAGTACACCTCCCTTCTACTCGGCCCGATTTTCATCATCCTCGGGCTCTACGAATGGCGTTCCGGTCGTATCCGTCTCAATGAAATCGCACGTGGCACAGCGATCCTCATTGCCGTGGGCATGGCACTTCTCTTCATTGGGTACGGCCTCCAGTTTGGTCCCGCTAAGTATGTCGACGGTCTCGGTGCGATTTACTCACGCTACACTGAAGGGTTCCGTTTCTACCTTCTCGGGCAGGCCCTCAACAAACCCGTCTGGTACTACCATCTCGTGGCCTTTGTCCTCAAGACACCGGAACCGACACTTCTCCTGCTCCTCATATCTGTCTACTCCGTGTTCCGCTCTCCCCGGCTTCAAAGACCAGCAGTCTACGTGGGCATCCCCGCATTACTCGTCATCTTTGTGTCCAGCTTCGATCAGGCCCACCTCGGCCTTCGTCGAATACTGCCCGCCTACCCCTTCCTGTTTGCCCTGATCGCGATCGCCGGAACAAACAAGCCCTGTCGCTTCTGTCGACACGTCTACATCGGCCTGATTGTCTGGGCCTCTCTCGCAAGCCTTATGGCCTACCCGCATTACCTCTCGTACTTTAATATCCTCTCTGGGGGTATATCGAACGGCCCCTATCTGCTGGAGGATTCGAACGTCGATTGGGGTCAGGACCTGCCGGCACTCGCCGCGTGGGAAGCCGCTCACCCAAGCGAGCCCGTGTCACTGCGCTACTTCGGGTCCGTACCGCCACATCTGTATGGTGTGAAAGCAAAGAAAATGACAGATAACGAGGTTATCTCACCTATTGACGGTGTCTATGCGATCAGTGCACACAGCCTCGTCTATTTCAGGAAAGCCGCACTGCAAACTGGTCGTCAGCGTGTGGATTGGCTTTCTCGGTATCAGCCGTTCGAGCGGGTAGGGGGAAGCATTTATCTGTTTCGGTTCCCGTAAGACTTCTGGGCATTTGGCTAGAGGAACTGGTTGGCAGGGTTCAGGGAGAAGCCTGAATTCAGGAAACCGGAAAACCCTAGATGCGAGGCATAAATCCTGT
>DPVD01000410.1:1765-2997 GCA_003526745.1 Candidatus Latescibacterota bacterium | reverse complement strand
GTCCCGGATCTGGAAAGACTGGGCAGCTCCATCCACGACGACGGGGAGCCCTGCCTCGTGCGCAATCTCCACGACTCGCTTCAAAGGCACACAACCAAATCGTGTCGTGTGGTGCGAGACCGTAAAGAGGACCGCAGCCGTGTCAGCACCAATCGCGTGGCGGATATCATGTTCCGAGGCACCGTTGACAGTCCCGACCTCGATAGGTGTCGCACCTGCCAGTCGGATAACCTGAGAAATCGGGGCGCCAAAGTTGACCGCGTGTCCCTTCTGCAGAACAATTTCATGGCGCATACCGGTCGTATCGGGTAACTGAGATACCTTGCCGGGATCGTCACCGGTCATTGTGCCGGCAACCGACAGAGTTATACCAGCAGCAGTGCACGCCGTTACACAACCTGCCTCTGCCCCAGTCGCTCTGGCAATCACCTCCCCGGCACGGGCTTGCAGTTCACCGATATCAAAGAAACACTGCATCGCTTCGTTGACCTGCTCAAGGATCTCTGGCAGCACGACGGCCCCGGCAAGCTTTGTCATCTTTCCGTTACCGTTGACGATCCGCGTGAGACGGTATTTATCGTAAAGATCCACGCGTTTCAGGCTGGGTCCTCTGCTTCGGGCGTGTCATCGTCATTCAACTCAGGCGTTGTGTCAGCATCTACTTCCGCCTCATCCTGGGATTCCTCTACCGCCTCCGCCTCGGAGGATTCGGGCTCAGGACTCTCTGGTAGCAGTTGAGCGAGATCGTGGGCCGCTTGTTGCTGCTGGGCGGTCAGAACATCCAGTTTCGAGTTCGCGTCGGCCAGGCGACTCGACAGCATCCCAACTACATTCTCGAGAATAATACTCTTCATAGATTGGTCCGCATTCATCACACCAAGCAGCTGATTCTTTCTGATCTCCAAGCCCACGCACTCCTCAGCCGTAATGATCGTCGCGGAGCGCGGGTGTCCTGTGAACACGCCCATTTCACCGATAGACGATCCCGGCGGTACTTCACCAAGCAGTTGTCCAGCATCGCTCAGGACATTCAGCTTTCCCTTAACGAGAATCAGCATCTCGTCACTGGCCCCACCGATATCGTAGATAGTTTTGCCAGCCTCATACTTTGAGAACTTCGAAACCTGGATCAGAAGCTGGGCCTGGTCGAGACTCAGACCGTCGAAGACCGGGATCTTTTGGACAATCTGCATGAGTTGATGTTGAGCTCGATTCATATTGTATTTTGTCGT
>DPVD01000410.1:794-1411 GCA_003526745.1 Candidatus Latescibacterota bacterium | reverse complement strand
GACTCGGATAGTACGGAGAGGCCCTCTTCAAGTGCCTCCCTCTTGATCGTGAGCGGGGGCGAAATCTTTACAGTCTGCCCCCAGGAACCGACGGGAGCGAAGAAGAGAAGTCCCTTGTGGAAACAGCGCTCTACGATGTCGTGCGCTAGATCTGGATCCGGTTCCTTCTTGCCAGCCTTTACCATCTGGATCCCGGCAACGAGCCCCTTACCTGTCACGTTGCCGACCACCTTCGGGTGCTTTGTCTGAATCGCATTAAGGCCCTCCATCAGCACTGGTTCTAGACGCCTCGCATTCCCTGCGAGGTCCTCCTCTACGATCTTCTTAAGGCTGGCGAGCGCCGCCGCCGAACAAACCGGGTTCCCTGTGTGTGTGCTAGTCATAGAACCGGGCGGATACAGATCCAAAACATCCGGTCGACCGATCACACCCGACAGCGGAAGCGAACTGCTGACCCCTTTGCCAAAGCAGATCAGGTCAGGGAGCACGCCATAGTATTCAAATCCCCACATGGTCCCGCATCTGCCAAACCCGGCCTGTACCTCATCGAAAACGAGCAGCACATCGTGTGCATCACACCACTCGCGCAGAGCCTGGACATAGGGAATCGGCGCGAA
>DPVD01000410.1:0-416 GCA_003526745.1 Candidatus Latescibacterota bacterium | reverse complement strand
GCCTTTAGACCTTTTGATTCGATCGTCTTCACAAAATGATCGAAGTCCGTCTCCTCTGTCCAGTATCCGTCTGGAAACGGAACTTGCACGATCGCGGGATCCTCGTTCACGATCCAGTCCTTTTGGCCGGGCATGCCACCTGCCTGCTGGGAGCCAAGGGTGCGGCCGTGAAAACCGCGTTCAAAACCCACGAACCCAATCTTCTCGTCCCCCCCCTTGCTGATCCCGTAGCTGCGACTCAGCTTGATCGCACACTCCGTCGCCTCCGAGCCAGTCGTCATCAGAAAGACCTTGTCCAGCCCGTTAGGTGCTAGGTCGGCGATAAAGGAGACTAACTCAGCCCGCTCTTCACTCGGAAAGCAGTAATTATGGAGAAGTCCGCTCTTCGCCTGCTCGATGATCGCTTCCCGAACCTC
>DPVD01000266.1:1699-4090 GCA_003526745.1 Candidatus Latescibacterota bacterium | reverse complement strand
CAGTTAAAGGGCAGATCACGGGCGCGAGCGCAGGAACCTGCGCCCCCATAGATGCAGCGGGCGATGAAATCTGAGCCTCGGATGGTTTCTTTATACAGAGTTGGTCAATCCGGGTTCATTGCTTGATGAAGAATTTTTCGGGGCTTTTGTGGCAACGGATCCTTAGTTGTAGCGAATTTCAGCTGGCTTGGCGTGCAGCTGACATTGGGTGGTAACGAAGCGGCTAATGGCATCAACTCTGCCACGGATGTGTTCCGTTACGACGACCTGGATGGACTGGCCCCGGTGGTGGAGGTGGGGATGGGTGGACAGTTCCAGGGCAGCCGGCTGCCGCGTCCGTTTAGAGGCTGGAAGCTACAATCCGAGAGGTGCGTGCCTCAAAGGGCCGTGTTCAACCCATTCGCCACCGTGGTCGCGACTGCAGGGTCCTACCCCAATGCGATCGCTTCAATCTATCTCGCTATCACGGCCGCCATCAGGGCCCGCTGTGACTTGGAGTCCATCCGGAACAGACTTTCCGAAAACACCAACGAAAATGCTGTTATGGCCGAAAACGATCGGGCCAGTGACTCGTCGATTAGGGATGCAGATGTCGACCCTCAAGGCGTTTGCCCTGACGGGGGACCAGATTTTTAACAGATTAGGGCGTACGATTTTCGTGCGATGGCACCTTGTCGCCGGTGCGTCCTGAGCCTGCTATAACCGACGTGCATCGTACGGGAGCGACTGCAGCAGCGAGGATGGTCTAGGTTTCGTCCAATGCCAAAGAAAAAGCCCCAGGAAAGAGCTTTTCGAGTTTTCGGGCCTGTTGTGACAGTGAAGATGGCCTTGCAAATAAAGAGAGGAGAGGTGAGAAGCACTAGCCGTGCAGGCATTTTGAATGATTATTCCCGTCACATTCGGCTCGACGATGGAAGAGTTGAGCCACGGGCTGCTCGTGTTGCTGAAAAAGATGGGTTAGAACTCCCGACGACTACATTGTATGTGATCAACCTTGACAAGAGCAATTCAAAAGAGACTGTCTATGCGGTGTCTGAGCTTGCCGAGGGTCTTTTCACTCCAACGATCCCTCGGCACTACCGAATCTACAAGTTCGCTGAGAATCTCCTGAACTGGCTGCAAATCCTGCCGATAGTCTTATGTGCAAGCGTGTGTGTCGGTGCTTCATTCCCCAAGCGTCGGCCTTGATCCGTCAAGGTCGACGCTTTTTTTAGTTCAGTGAGCGTGCACCGGCGCCTCAGGGATCTAGGGACGTAGGGCACGGTGGCGGGTATCGGCACCCGTTCCCGATCTGACGCCGAGGGCTGACAGTTTCTTAGTCAGCTTCTACTCCACAGGTCGGGCATTCTGCCGGTCTCTAAGCCAAGACCAGTCAAGGGTTCAAACTCAGGCGAGGGTGAACCTCCTTGCATGACAAGTCGCAAGCGTATTCGTAAATGGTTACGTGTTCCTTTCCTAAATGGGTTGCGTCTTCCCAGCTAGCCAGTCAGCTGTCTCAGCGTTTAGTTCCGGCGTCAAATCGTTCTTCACTGTCTCGTGGTAGGCATTCAGCCAATCCGTCGCTGTTTCACCGAGCAGGTCGCGGTCTACGAGGTTCGTAGCGATTGGGCAGCGTGTTAGAGTGTCGAACTTCCAGAATTTCTGCAGGTTCGAACTCTTTTCCGCATCAGAAACCACGGTTACAAGGTTCTCGGTCCGAATTCCGAAGCTCCCGTCCTTGTAATATCCTGGCTCGTTCGAAATGACATGCCCCTCGGCGAACTTGACGTCCGGGGCCCGGGGCCCGATCGAGATCGGCCCCTCGTGCACGTTCAGGTAGTGTCCGATTCCGTGACCTGTGCCGTGCAGGTAGTTGCGGCCGGTATCCCACAAAGGACGCCGCGCAGCGAGGTCGATGATTTGCCCGGTCGTGCCATCGGGAAAAGACAAGGTCGCGAGCTCGATGTGACCCTTGAGAACGAGCGTATAGAGCTCGATCTGCTCATCTGTGGGGTTGCCCAAGCCGACTGTGCGCGTGATATCGGTTGTACCGAACAGATATTGCCCACCGCTGTCGACGAGGTAGAGGTTGTCACGTTCTATTGGGATATCAGTTTCCTTGGTGACCGAGTAGTGCACGATTGCCCCGTGCGGACCATATCCAGAGATGGTAGGGAAGCTTGCGCCGACAAAACCCTCCCCTTCTGAACGAAACTCGAGCAATCTCTTGGCGGCTGACAGTTCGGTCACCGCTTCTTGCCCGACCGTCTCCTCGAGCCACTTCAGGAACTTGACCATCGCCACGCCGTCTATCAGGTGCGCCTTCCGAATTCCAGTCAGCTCGACGTGGTTCTTAATCGCTTTGAACTCCGCAATGGGCGATCGTACCGCGCGCTTCGCCCGATTTCCTAC
>DPVD01000266.1:0-1406 GCA_003526745.1 Candidatus Latescibacterota bacterium | reverse complement strand
TCGCGCTTCGCCCGATTTCCTACCAGATCCTCGATCCACTTGTTTGTTGCGCCTTCATCCAGCCAGACGTGGTTCCCTGATTTATCTGAATCAGACAGGAATGATTCAATCTCCTCATAGGGTCTTGTGGAGACGGTCCCTTCCAGGGCTTCCCTGGCCTCTTCTGATACCTTCTCCGCGTCGATGAACAGGAATGCGTCGTCCCGGGTTACGACCGCGTAGGCGATGAAGACCGGGTTGTAGTCGACATCACGGCCTCGCAGGTTGAAGAGCCAGGCGATCGCGTCGAGAGCTGTGACCACGTGCGAATCAACGTTCACCTCTCCCATGCGTTCTCGTAGCTTGTGGAGTTTTGCTTGGATCGGTTCCCCTGAGTAGCCTTCGCCGAGCACCTGCACTTCAGTTTTGGAGGGGCTGGGTTGACCTTCCCAGATGGAATCGATGAGGTTGTCCGGTAGGAAATTCAACTCCAGCTCGCAATTGCCGAGTGTTTCTTTTATCTCCCGCGCCGCCTTGATCCCGACGACTCGAGGATCCACCCCCACGCGGTCCCCTTTTTCTAGCGTCTTGCCAAGCCATTCTTCTTTCGTAGGGACATTGGTGAGGCCACTTTTGAACAGCGATATCGTGCTTCCTGCGAGCTGGTCCTCCGCCTGAAGGAAGTAGCGACTGTCGGTCCACAAACCAGCATCATCGAGCGTCACCACGACATCTCCTGCAGAGCCGGTGAAACCTGAAATCCAAGGGCGGCGCTGCCAGCAGGCGGGAACATACTCGCTCTGATGAGCGTCTGTGTTTGGAATCAGATACGCCTGCACGCCGACTTGGAGCATTTTCTCTCTCAAAAGCTTAAGTCTTTCAGGTATCGACGGCATCAAGTCACTCGTTTAGAGTGTGTATAGATGTTGAGTTTGTCTCCACGTACGAATCCGGCGAGAATAATGCCCATTTGATCGGCGAGGTCAGTTGCAAGGCTGCTTGCGGCCGATACGCTAGCCACTACCGGTATTCGAGCGGCAGCCGCCTTCTGTACTATCTCGAAGCTCGCTCGTCCGCTGACCGAGAGGATAGTTGCATCCTTGGGCCAGGAATCACGGTAGAGGAGCGAGCCAACTGCCTTGTCGACAGCATTGTGGCGTCCGATATCTTCACAGCAGGAGAGGGTCTCCCCGGACAGGGTCACGATGGCGGCAGCGTGTACTCCCCCTGTTGCATTGAATGTTGGTTGTCCCCTATTAAGGGTTCCGATGGCTTGGTGAATTAAGTCGACGCTAACATAGATATCCTCAGAGAATGCCTCTAGGCGATCAAGCAGGTCGTCGATATTCTGCCTCCCGCATACACCGCACGATGATGTCGTCAGGGTTCCTCTTTTGGACGAGGTAATGCTATCCGGATTGAAAGAG
>DPVD01000334.1:960-3471 GCA_003526745.1 Candidatus Latescibacterota bacterium | reverse complement strand
CTCGACTTCGCTGTCGGGTCGTATGATCCTGAGCGGCGCGGTCGGGCTGGTTTGTTCGCGCAAATCTGTCACCTCGAAAAGGAAGTAGCCTTCGATGATCGAAGCGTTTACGAAGCACTGCGGCGCGTCGATGAGCGGCGAGATTGCTCTGACTTTACCGTGTCTGGACTCCTTCGAGTGCTTTATAAGTATACAGATCAGATTGACCCCTCGTTGATTGAGGCCATTCGTAAAACAGTGATTGGATTCAAGTACTGGATGGACGAGCCGGGGCATAACACGATGTGCTTTATCAGCGAGAACCATCAGATCATGTTTCACTCGGACGAGTATTTGGCGGGTCAGCTGTATCCCCTGGAAACGTTCGCTGACGGATGCAATGGCGAAGAACATCTCGGTCGAGCTCGCAGGCGCATTCTCAGGTGGATCGATTTGAAGGCGAAGACAGGATTCTCAGAGTGGGATTCGAACGTCTATTATGACGAGGACATGGCACCGTTGATCAACCTTGTAGACTTCGCCGATGACGAAGAGATCGCTACTCGGTCAGCTATGATTCTGGATGTATTGTTCTTTGACATGGCAATCGATTCCTTCAAAGGGACCTACGGGACAACGCACGGGCGGTCCTATCCACGATCGATCGTAAGTGGGCGGACTGAGAACACATCGTGTGCACAGAGGATTGCGTGGGGGATGGGCTGCTACAACAACCCGGCAAATATGACGGCCGTGATGCTGGCGACAAGCCGGAAGTATCGCGTTCCCGAGGTGATCGAAAAGATTGCGAAGGATATGCCAGATGAAATGATTAACAAGGAGCGACAGAGCTACTCGCCGGAGGACTTTGCGTGGCTTGGCATACGATTTGACGATCCTGACAGCGCACACCTAGCGTGGGTCGTAGCGAAAATGGCCACCCTCGAAAATGTTGAATCATTGCTCGAACTAACGGAGAAGCATCCCTCTAAATGGTTTGATGAGGTACTCCGTCCCCTGATTTTAAGGATTCACAACACCTACATCGAATTGGAGAGGCGTGGTGAGGATCCGCAAGGTCAGCTCGACTTCCTGTCATTGCCTACAATCAACAAAATTTGTTATCGCACACCGGATTACCAGTTGTCGGCAGCTCAAGATTACCGGAAGGGAGAGCCAGCTTGGCACCAGCATCTCTGGCAGGCGACTTTAGGCCCCGATGCGATCGTTTTTACGATGCATCGATCGGACGACTTTGAGACGCCTTCTCGTTTTTGGGCTGGAAGATTTCCCAGAATCGCGCAGCATCAGAATCTGTTGATCGCAATCTACGACATTCCGGAGCATCCGATCCTTGGGCCGGGCTCGGAACCGATCCCGGAATCCGTACTCATCCATCAAACGATCGCGTACTTTCCCAGGGTGGCATTCGATGAGGTCGTGGAGCGTTCGGGATGGGTATTTGGCAGGAAGGATCAGGGATACGTCGCGCTCAGGTCACAGAACCCGACAGAGTGGTGCGATTCGGTTCTGTTAGGCCAAGAAGGGTTGGTTGCGACAGGTAGGCGTAATGTGTGGTTATGCGGCATGGGGCGGGAGTCAGTGGACGGACGTTTCGAGGATTGGTATGAGCGAATCGAGTCAGCCTCACTCACTTTTGGGGATCGTTCGGTTGAGATGAGTTCAACGGCAGTCGGTGAAGTCAGCTTTTCCTGGTCGGATCCACTGACAGTCGACGGCTTACCGATAGAACTTGCGGACTATCCGAGATTCGCGAACCCCTATTGTAGAGTAGAGCGTGGCGGTCTGGTATATGACATATCACACGCGGACCAGCGAATTAGACTTGACTTCGAAAATGGGCGACGACACGAGTCCTAAGTCCGCATCAAGGCCTAGATCCAATTCGTAACCAGAAGGACCAACCTTACAGAATTGGCCACCGCCATTGGGGAGTAAAGGTTAACGTTTGAAATCAGTCACGGCCTGCCGCGAGGACGTGGACCACGGGGAGGAGGTGGACTACCTTTTGAGATATGCGTGAACTCGCCATTGAGACAGCGAGGGATATAGGGGTATCCATCAGTGATGATGTAGACGTATTGACCGTCTATGCTTGTTCCGTTGCACTGATCTAGATCACCTATCTCCTCTTTATACTGCCAATCCGACGTATAGGTCCCGTCCGGCAATGTTCCTGCGAGATTGAAGATTCTTGGGTTGGGACCTGAGGCGACACAGTTTTCGCCAGTTCTTAAGGTTTTTGACAAGAGATAGCTGGGCTGGTAAGCACCAGATCTAGAATAGTAGATGAGATATCCGTCGGCAGCGAAACCCACGTGCTTCAAGTCATCATCGGAAGCATAGGCTTCGACAAGCAGCTTCGGTACACCGTGGTAATGATACTTACCTGTGGGCTGAACGTGTGCGTTGTTGACATCGAAGCCTAAGTTGTAGACTTCCTGTAGAGCTTCGATACGGAAGAACTCACCAGTCCCGCAGGATACCGATTCGGCTGTTCCGGGTTCATAT
>DPVD01000334.1:0-667 GCA_003526745.1 Candidatus Latescibacterota bacterium | reverse complement strand
TTCCGGGTTCATATGGGACGCCATTTACGGCGACACCCGGTTCACGTGCAGATGTCGAATTGCCAGTAAAGGTCGGCGCGATAGGAAATTCATACCTGAGCGATTGAGCGCTAATGGAGTTCGGGTTCCCATCGTTTGGAAACACGCCGGTCGTGTGATTGGGAAGGCTGTTGGTAACGATGGTCCGAGATGCATCATCGACGATCACAGAGACCAGCGTGCCATATGCATCGTCCTTCAATTCATACGAATCGACATACGTAGACCTAGCTTGCTGTCGGTAGGCCGCGGCAAACTTTAGAAAATCTGCGAAGTCAATCATTCCGCTGTTGTCTAGATCAAACTTACCGTTATTTCCCGTTCCTGGCTGACCATACACTCCAGCGAACAAGAGAAAATCTGAAAACTCGACCTGTCCGTCCAAATTGAAATCAGCTGTGGCCGCCGGTTTATGGAGTGCTTGGGGTTGCGCGAGAACAAGCGCATTTCCAAGCACAACAATCACTGCAGCAATCATCAGTTTCAATGCATTCCCGAGGGACATTTTCCGAACTTTGTTATGATCTGAATGCAGACGGAAAGTTTGGCTTCAGGGGTTTTCAGAAGTTTGCGTCTGTATTTGGAGAAGACGTATAGCGAAAATTGCCGGGCGGCCTTTATGGGTTTT
>DPVD01000159.1:2938-5733 GCA_003526745.1 Candidatus Latescibacterota bacterium | reverse complement strand
TGGTATCTGCATGTGCAACAACCACGGCGGCGGGCTCCTGCAGCCTCCGTTCGGCGGCATCGACGCTAGGATGTCTCCAAACCCTGTTGCCGTGGGGATACCGACAGGCGGGGAGTTTCCGATTATCGTCGACATGACTTCGAGCGTCGTGGCTGAGGGCAAGATCCGAGTGAAGCGTAACCTCGGTGAAGACCTTCCCGATGGCTGGGTCGTCGATGGTAATGGTCAGCCGACGACAGATCCTGCGAAGTTCTATGGCCCTCCACGTGGTGCGATTCTCCCGTTCGGCGGGATCAGCGCACACAAGGGGTATGCGCTTTCGATCGTCGTCGACGTGCTGTCTGGCGCTCTGGGTGGTGCAGGCCTCAGTCGTGATGGTGGGCAGGGCGGAGGAAACGGCGTCTTTCTAATGGCGATCGATATTGAAGCGTTTATAGGGAAGGAGGACTTTGAGAAGGACATGCGGACCTTTGTTGGGTGGCTTAAGAGCTCACGTCTGATGGACGGTTTCGGTGAAATCCTTCTGCCCGGTGAGATGGAGAGCCGGCAAATGCAAAACAAGCAGACCGAAGGTGTCTTTGTCGATGATGAGACGTGGCGACAAATCGGAGAGACGGGAGCGGAATTTGGAGTTAAGCTGGTATAACAGATCCACCATCCGAACACAAAGCGCAACAAGAGGACAACAGAACGGGAGGTCGAGTCATCGACAGGTGGTTCGGACCCCGGCCAAGGGAAGGACACAAGAGAGATATGGCATCAATCAAGGTTACGTTGCTGGGTCACGCGTCGATGCTATTCGAGCCAGATTCCGGAGAGAAGATCTACTTGGATCCGTGGTTGGATGGGAGTCCCGTCGCGACTCTGGGCGTCGACGACGTCAAGGAAGCGGACATTGTGGTTGCCACACACGGCCACGATGATCACATCGGCGACTCCTACGCGATCTGCAGGAACACGGGCGCGACATTTGTCGGCAACTACGAGCTGTGCGTCGTGGCTGAGCAGAATGGGTTGACGCTTGGCGAGACCGCACTCCCCTTCAATCCGGGCGGCACGGTCACCATTGGGAATGTTCGTGTCACGGCGACGCAGGCTTTTCATTCTTTGTCCGTGTCCCCAAATCTGTCGAAGGGTGAGGCGCCCGAGAACGGGTACTTCCACCCCGATGGTGGAGTTTGCGGTATCGTGCTCCAGTTAGACAACGGGATCACTGTCTATGACACGTCCGATACGGCCCTGTTCAGCGACATGCAGTTGATCAGCCAAATGTATGGGCCGCAGATCGCCGTGTTGCCGGTGGGCGGCAAGTTCACGATGGGTGTTCCCGAAGGAGCTCGAGCTGCAAGCTTCATCCGCCCCGATATTGTGATCCCAAACCATTATGGCGAGGCAACGGGACAGCCTGCGGATATTGACGCGCTAAAGGACGCTGTCGGTCTTCTATCCCCGCAGACGAGTGTTGTCCCGCTTGATCCGAATCAGTCCGTCACATACACGACCAGCAGCCACACCGTCGGCTGATCCAGTCTGTAGCCGCTGAATGGACAGGACATACGACGGCATCATCCTTGGTGCCGGCCACAACAGCCTGATCCTCCAGGCATACCTGTGCCGAGCGGGTCTCGACATACTGTGCGTCGATCGTCGGAATGTAGCGGGCGGGGGACTCGCAACAGTGGAGCATCCTCGAAATTCGGGTTTCCTTCACAACACCCACTCCTTCTACCACCGTGCCATCACCCACATGCCCTGGTATCGTGACCTTGAAGTTGCGTATCACGGAGCAACGTATATCGAGCCAGAGCTGAATGTTGCTCTGATTCGTGAGAACGGAGAGTCACTTGCGTGGTGGACGGACTTCGACAGGACTGTAGCGTCTTTCAGACAATTCAGCGAGCACGATGCCGATCGGTTACAGTACTGGCGCGACACTTTCCTGCCGATCGTCGAGAACATCCTGATCCCGGAGGCTCAATCGCCGCCGCTCGAGCCTACCGAAAGAAGACGTCTTCTGGGGCAGAGTGAAGCTGGACGCCTGCTGCTCGAGGTCAGTGCACTTTCGCCACTAGAATTCGTGCAGTCAGAGTTTGAGCACCCTGTGATCCAGGCTGGACTTCTGTTCTTTAACGGACTCAGGGAGGTCGACCTCCGGTGTCCAGGATTTGGTCACCATGTAGCTGCTCTGCTCGCGAGCTCTGGAAAGGCCCAGATGTGTCTGGGTGGGTCAGCCGCTCTGGCTCGTGCACTAGTCTCTTCCGTTCAGGCCGCAGGTGGTGAGGTTCGGCTGCAGGCTGAACCCAAGCGAATGCTGACCGAGAACGGTAAAGTTGTCGGCATCGAAACGACTGAAGGGGAGCAGGTCGGGGTGCGCCGTTTTGTGGCATCTGGTCTCAATCCGCATCAGACGTTTCTCGACCTGCTCAAAGAGGAAGACGTGCCGGCGACTTGGCGTGAAAGGGCTGAAGGGTTCGAGTATAACCTGATCGCACCGCTCTTCGCCCTTAACCTGAATCTCAACGCACCACTTCGATTCGACGCGGCTGATCAAGCTCCCGAACTCGAACAAGCATTTATGGTGATCCTTGGTCTCGATCACGTCGACGACTACCTGGCGATGGTCGAGGCGCACATACAGGGATCCCAGCCACCTCCGATTATGTGGGGAAGCTGTCCCACTCTGTTCGACCCGAACCAGGCGCCTGAAGGCAAGCACACAGCTTTCATGTGGCAGAAGATGCCCTACAGACTCGATGGCGATCCGGTCAACTGGGACAGGGAACGTGAGCGCGTCG
>DPVD01000159.1:0-2637 GCA_003526745.1 Candidatus Latescibacterota bacterium | reverse complement strand
GCGCGTCGGCGAGGAGATGCTAGGGTTGATGTGCCGACACGCGAGTGGGCTGCACTCGTCCGTGATCGATCGCTTTGTACGTAGCCCGCTCGATGTTGAACGCAACTATCCGAACATGCGATACGGCGATCTGCTGATCGGCGCCTTCACCAACGATCAGATTGGATACCACCGACCTTTCCCCGGAGCCGGGCACTACCGAACACATCTCGGTGGGCTCTATCTGTGTGGTTCCAGCAGCCATCCTGGTGGCAATATCACGGGCCTCCCGGGCTACAATTGCGCCCAGGTCATTTGCTCTGACCTGGGTCTCAATATCGACTGGACACCTTCACCCTTGATTGATCGGCTCTCCAACCTCTGATGCTGACGACACGGTCTTATCTGAACAACGCCCACTTCGGCTGGCGTGTTTACCGGAAGACGTTTGATATTCTCTTAATGGGTGCCGTGCACCGCCTGAACAATAAACTCGGAAGCACCTTGATATGCTACGGGATCCTGAGCTCTCCCAGCATCAAGTCACCAATGTGCTACATAGACTGGTGCGTTAGCTTTTGACGTATCCGCGTGTCATACTGAGAAGGGGAAGAGAGCGTCGGCTGCTTGGGGGGCACCCGTGGGTGTTCAGTGGGGCTGTCGGTGATCACCCAATGGGTGTGGAGCCTGGAAGTGTTGTCGACGTGGCCGACTCGGAAGGGAATTTTGTTGCCCGGGGGTATTACAACCCAGACTCGTCGATCCCTGTGCGCGTGCTGACGGCGGATGAGTCGGATCAGATCGACGCGAGCTTTATTCGGGAACGGATTTCGAAGGCGCTAAAGCTAAGACGCGAGTGGATCGACCAGAAGACTACGAACGCCTACCGCGTCGTACACGGGGAGAGTGACGGGCTTCCCGGGCTGATTGTCGACAAGTATGCCGACTTCCTCGTTTTGCAGTTCCATACGCTGGGTATGGATGTTCTGCGGAAACAGATCGTCGAGATTCTTGAGGAGTTGGTGCATCCAACAGGCATCTGGGAGCGCAGCGATGTGGGGACGCGGCGGGCTGACGGTCTCCAAGACTTCCCGACTGGACTAATTGCCGGAGAAGAGCCGCCGGATCTGATCGACGTGTCGGAGAACCGAGCGCTCTTCGCTGTGGATGTGAGGCGCGGTCAGAAGACGGGTTTCTTCCTGGATCAACGGGAGAATCGATCGACGCTGCAGGCGTTTTCCAGAGACAGAGAAGTGCTGAACTGTTTCTGCTATACAGGTGGCTTCTCGGTGTTCGCAGCCCGCGGGAAGGCTAAGCAAGTGACCAGCGTCGATGTGTCGCAGCCGGCCATTGATCTTGTCGAACACAATCTGCGGATAAACCGATACGACCCCTTAGAACACCCGTGCATCGCAGCGAACGTGTTTGACTACCTGAAGGACTGCAAGGCCGTGGGGCAGAAGTACGATGCGATCGTCGTCGACCCGCCGGCATTCGTCAAGACGCAGCAGGCGATCCCTCAGGCAACACGCGCCTACATCAGCCTGAATCGGAAGGCGATCGAGCTGCTCCGTCCGGGTGGCATTCTGGTCACCGCATCCTGTTCCACACAGATCGACTACGAAGCCTTCTTCGCGATCGTCAAACACGCTGCCTCTGCGGCAGGCAGGACGGTGCAAATTGTGAAATCGCATTTGCAGGCCGTCGACCATCCTTCACCAGTTTCCTTCCCCGAAGGGCGCTATCTGAAATGTCTCTTCGGTGTCGCAAGCTGAGCAATCGACAGAAAGGCACTCCTTGTCTGTTCGTAGCTGGCATTTCGTGGCCGAACCGAGCGATCGATACCCCTCCTGCCATTGCTCGGTGCTTGTCGAACTGAAGTCCGGCGAGGTTCTTGTTGGTTACTATGCTGGAAGCGGCGAGGCGAAACCCGATACCGCGTGGGTTCTGGCTAGAAGGCCGGCGGGAGAGGAGGCATTCGGTAAGCTGAGCGTCTTGGCCGACACCAACGGTAAGCCGGAGGGGAATGGTGTGCTGTATCAGGGGCAGGACGGTACACTCCGCTGTATCTACGGGGTCATGCACGGCCGCCTGGACGGGGAGGCTGGTCCGGGAGTAAGATGGCGGACTTGCGATCTTCGGATGAAGACGTCTCAGGATGACGGGCAAACCTGGACCGATGTCGAGATCATTGACTCCGAGTGGGGAAACGTGCCACGTTGCAAGCCGATTCGAATTGCGAATAAAGACCTTTTGTTGGGGGTAGAATACGGTGATGGGAATTCGAGGATCTGGCGCAGCGGCGATGATGGATACGGTTGGCAGATGGTGGGGAGGATCGAGGGCAGTAAGAATCAGCATCCGGCCTTGCTCGAGCGGTCAGACGGGTCCATCCTGGCGCTCCTGCGGCCCTGCGGCGGACAGGGGCGTCTCCTTTACAGCGAATCGCGTGACGGGGGCGTGACGTGGTCCTCTGCGAACCTGACGGAACTGGCGTCGCCGTTTGCTGCGATCGATGCCGTGCGGCTATCGGATGGACGCTTTGTGGTCGCCTACAACAGCAACCCCCAAGCCCGTAATCCGCTTACGATCGCGGTCAGTGAGGATGAAGGACACAGCTGGCCGATTAAACGGGATCTCGTGACCGGTGAAGGACAA
>DPVD01000063.1:2075-9262 GCA_003526745.1 Candidatus Latescibacterota bacterium | reverse complement strand
GGCGCGTGTTGTCGTTGGGAGATCCCGGCAAGGCTTGGGAGGAGAACTTGAGTTACGATGCAGTTGTGATTGGTGGCGGAGTCGTGGGTGTGGCTACTGCCTACGAATTGGTGCGGTTGGGTGTGAAGACGATCTTGATCGACCGTCAAGATGTCGGGAGAGCGACGGATGCCGGAGCCGGAATCATCTCAGCGGGAGAGGATCCGAACCATCCTGATCCGTACTATCGGTTTGTTGGCCTGGCTGAGCTGCACTACAAGGATCTCGTTCGCAATCTCGAGGCTGATGGTGCGGAAGAGACCGGCTATGCAGTCTGCGGGTCGTTATGGGTCGCGATCGACGAACGGGAGACTGCGGAGTTCAATCGATCAACATACGGGCTACCCGAAGGGGATGGCACATCGGACGGACCTGTGCTCGTCACGCCTGATAGGGCACGAGAGATTTTCCCACCGTTAGGGGATGTGAAGGGTGCGGTCTACTCTCCGTCAACGGCTCGTGTTGATGGCCGTCAGCTCGCTTCGGCACTCGAGTCGGCAGCACTGAGCCGAGGGCTCGAGAAGCGATCGAAGTCGGTCGAGACCGTTTCGTCCGATGGTAATGTGTCTACGATCACGATGGATGATGGTGAGACGGTCGAAGCTGGAAACGTTGTGATCGCCGGCGGTGCGTGGTCTGAGGCGTTCTCGGATCAGCTTAGTGTAGACATTCCCGTGGGGCCGCAGCGTGGACAGATTGTGCACCTGGATGTGGGTGATGTGGATACGTCCTCGTGGCCGATCCTGACGGGCTTGACTGAACACTACATGGTTTCTTGGCCCGATCAGCGTGTCGTCGTCGGAGCAACGCGAGAAGCAGATGTCGGATACAATCCGGTTACGTCGGTGGAGGGCGTGATTGAGGTCCTGTATGAAGCGATCCGCGTCGCACCGAGTCTGAAGTCTGCCATGATTCGGGAGATCCGTGTCGGGCTCAGACCCCTCAGTCGCGATGGCATGCCGATCGTGGGGACGCTGCCCGGTCATAAGAATGTTCAGGTTGTGACAGGTCACGGCTCAATGGGACTCCACTTGGGACCCTACAGCGGAAAGGTTGTGGCGGATGCGGTTGCGACGGGGACTTGGCCATCCGAGATGGCTGCATTCGGTGTCGAACGATTTATGTGAGTTTTCACCCTAAAGGGTGACGGTAAGAGTGGAGCAAGGGAGGTTGTATGGAGTATCGCCAGCTAGGTAGAAGCGGGCTGAAAGTGTCGGAGGTCTGTCTCGGGACGATGACATTCGGTCACGGGACGGATAAAGGAGAAGCAAAGCGAATGGTCGATCAGGCAATCGACGCGGGAATCAACTTTTTCGACACGGCGAATTCTTATGCGGATGCGCAGTCCGAGGTCTTTCTCGGAAAGGCGCTGAAGGGCAAGCGGAAAGACGTCGTGGTAGCGACAAAATTCTACAACCCGATGGGTCCGGGGCCAAATGATTCTGGGATGTCGCGCTATCATATCATGAACACGATCGAGGACAGCCTGAAACGTCTGGACACGGATCACGTGGATCTGTTCTACATCCACCACGTGGATCAGCAAACACCTCTGGAAGAGATGCTTCGTGCTTTGGATGATTTAGTGCGGCAGGGCAAGGTGCGTTACATCGCTTGCAGCAACTTTGAGGCGTGGCGTTTGATGGAGGCGCTCTGGACCAGTGATTCGAATGGTCTGGAGCGTTTCGTTGCCTACCAGCCTCAATACAGCCTTCTTGTTCGGGACATCGAGATCGATCTCGTACCAGCGTGTAAGTTCAAGGATGTTGGGCTCGTGACGTGGAGCCCGTTGGGCGGCGGATTCCTGTCGGGCAAATACAAGCCGGGTGAAATGGCGAAGGAGGGGACCCGTTCGGCAGAAGGCTGGGCTTACCCGGGCAAACATTTTCACCCCCACGCGGAGGTCATACTGAGTGCTGTTCTCGAGTCGGCTGAACAGCTCGGAAAGTCGCCTGCCCAGGTTGCTATCCGCTGGATTCTCGAGCAGGCCGATATCACCTCAGTGATCGTCGGAGCTCGAACGGTTGAACATTTCGACGACAATGTGAGGGGATCTGGCTGGTCGATGGATCCAGAAACTCTCGCAAGACTGAACGAGTTGTCCGTGCCTATCGACAAGTATCCGGAGCGGATGGAGGGTCCTCGTGACGGTCAAAGGTTGAGCGCGATCGACATGCCGTCGCTTTAAATTGGGTGCAGCTCAGGATGACATCATTTGGGGCGTGAGCTATATTGGCTGAACATCGAACCTATCTAAGGAGGAACAATGGCGGATATCAGTGTTCAGGTTCTGGATGACGGGCCGCTTCTCGTGACCGGCGCTTTCCAGTTGCAGGATGGAGCCGGGGCGGAGATGACGAAGGATGAGGGTCGGCCGATTGCACTCTGTCGGTGTGGAGCAACTGAAAACAAGCCCTTCTGCGACGGCGCGCACAAGAACTGCGGGTTTTCCTCGAGTGTAAAGGCGTAGGCTCTGCGAAACAAGATCCCTCGACCCCTGGGAGCATGGTCTTCCAGGGGTTGCTTGTATCTGCCCCGTCAGTTTAGTAGGCATAAAAGAGAAGGAATGCTCTATGGATTTTCTGTTCGGTGGCACGGCGATCCACTCGAAAGCGGCGAACCTTGGTCTCGCGATACTTCGCGTGTTTTCTGGTCTTGCCATGGCGCTTGCCCACGGACTCGGGAAGGTTCCCCCGTCTGATCGCTTTGTCGAGGGTGTGACCAGGCATGGATTCCCGGCTCCAGCTTTTTTTGCGTGGGCGGCGGGGAGTGCGGAACTGTTCGGTGGTGTCTTCCTGGCTGTGGGGTTCATGACGCGCATCTCTGCCTTCTTCGTAGCATTTACGATGGTTGTGGCTGGCTTTGTCGCTCACGCGGCTGATCCGTTCGGTCGAAAGGAAAAGGCGGTCCTGTACCTAGCGATCGCGGTTATGTATGTGTTCGTGGGAGCGGGACGCTACTCGATCGACGGGCTGATAAAGAGGCAAGATGAGACCGTGGATGAGGATAGTTGGTAAGGGGTTAAGCAGCAGAAGAGTGCAAGGGATCGAGGAAAGCCGTGTGTATCCTTCTGGGTTTGCTTGTTCCGTGCCTGTCGGGTTCGGAACGAAGTCACCCGTCGAGCTTGGGGAGGAGTAGGTTCGGTATCATTTGGGCGCTTTGCTGAGTGCGGAGTTCGATTGGTGGGATTTCCCGGACTATGTTTCAGAGTGTGAAGCTGGAGTCATTGTTCTGCGAGCTATGAGAATGTATTCGAGAAGGTAAGCGAGTAGGTAGAAAGCAAAGGCAGAAGTGTGATGGAATATCGTAAGCTTGGGACGACGGGTATTGAGGTTTCGGTGTTTGCTCTGGGATGCTGGCCTTTTGCAGGAGGTGCCGTCTGGGGGGAACAGGATGAAGACGTCTCTATTGCGACGGTTCACGCGGCGCTGGACAAGGGGATCAATTTCTTCGATACAGCGGAGGGATACGAGAAGGGGCACTCGGAACGCGTCCTCGGACGAGGATTGGAAGGACGCCGCGACGAAGCCGTGATCGCCACAAAGGTGAGTGCCTCGCACCTCAAACCCTCGGAGATCGTTAAGGCGTGTGAGCAGAGCCTGGAGAATCTTCGTACCGACTACATCGATCTGTATCAGATCCATTGGCCCAACTGGGAGGTGCCGATTGAGGTGTCCTGGCAGGCTTTGGAGGCGCTGAAGTCGTCCGGAAAAGTGCGTGCCCTAGGCGTCAGTAATTTCGGCGTTCAGGATATGGGCGACTTGCTGGAGAAGGGGCATTGTGAGACGAATCAGCTCAACTACGGTCTGCTGTGGCGGGTTGTAGAGCATGAGATTCTGCCGCTGTGCAGGGCGAACGATATCGGTCTGATCTGTTACAGTCCACTCGCACAAGGTTTACTTACCGATCGCTATGGGTCGGCTGATGAGGTCCCCGACGGACTGGCGCGAACGCGGTTGTACTCGAAGGAACGCCCCAATGCCACGCACGGCGAGGATGGGTGCGAGGAGGAGGTATTCGAAGCGCTCGGTGTGATTCGGGAAATCTGCAAAGGTGTTGGTGAGTCGATGGCAACGTGTTCTCTTGCGTGGATGAAGCAGCGGGCGGGTGTCGCCTCGGTCCTGGTAGGTGCTCGAAGCCCGGAGGAGCTCGCGTGGAACGAGCCCGCGATCAATCTGAAGTTGAGCGATGACGTGATCGATGATCTGAGCGCGGCTACGGAGAGGGTGAAGGAGAAGATCGGTTTGAACCCGGATCCTTGGATGGTTCCGTCACGGATGCGATAGGCGGTCTAAGCGGAGAGCCAAGACACGGAAGACACGAAAAACACGGGAGGAGGTAAGACCTTACGATTGAAGATGCTTGTGGCCGGGGTGTTGGTTGCCATGGTTTTAGTGCTCCCAGTGGCTGCGGAAAATTCTGTTGTTGTGCGGGACATCACGATCAGTGGAAATTCACGGACGAGGACAGAGGTGATCCGTCGGGAGATCTTGTTCGAGCCCGGAGATACGTTGACGGCTGCTCTTGTAGAGGAGACGTCGCGGAATCTGCGGGCTTTGTTGTTTCTGGGCGAGGTGACGGTTGATGTGTCCCGAATGGACGGATATGCTGATGTCCATGTGCACGTGACGGATCTGTATGCGCGAGCTATTACACCTCTGCTGTCCGGTGAGCCGGATGAGCTGAGCTACGGAGGGGTTGGACTTGACTACAATTTTCTGGGACGAGGACAGATTGTTGAATTGACGGCTGAACACGATGCAGTGAAGGGAGATCGAGTTCGTGCACTCTACAGGGAACCGCGTGTCGGGGGGGGCCGTGTAAGACTCTATCTCGATGGAGAGATCGGGGCAGAGGGTCATCGGGCAGTAGTGCGTGTTTCTCGACCATTCTTTCGGCTCTCGGAAGCTTGGTCGGTTGGGGGAACGGGATATATACACGAATCCGTTACTCGACTGTATGCAGGGCAGACGGTTTCGGAGAAATACCGATCGATCGATCGCGGCGGATCGGTTTCGTTCAGGCGGTCGTTTGGGGACAAGGTCAAGGTGCGTCCCGGCATTTTTTTCTCTGTCAACGACCTTAGTTTTGACTCGGAGCCGGGATTCACATACGCACCTGCAGGCCGGCGTCGTGTTTTGCCCAGTGTCGGCGTGATGATCTGGAAACCTGAATACGAGACGATAAGATTCTTCAGTTTGCTTGGCCGAACAGAGGATCTGCAGATAGGGAGTTGGGTTTCCTTTCAACTCGGTGTTTCGACCGAGGCGTTGAGGTCTGATCGTGACTACCTATTCATGACTTTAGACGTCAACCCGCGTACGAAGCTATCCCCCTTTACTTACCTCCTGTCGCGTGTAACACTACGGGCCCGATATAGTCAGGGACGTGTGTGGAACGTCTTTGGGAGCGCTGAAGCGAAGATGTTGGAGAAGATTAGAGGTATACACGCAATCGTGACTCGTGTCCGGTTCGACGCGGTGGCACGTCCTGAAGAGACGACACAGTATTTGCTGGGTTCAGAGCGGGGCTTGCGTGGTTACGCGGCGCGGAGATTTGACGGGACACGTCGGCTGCTCTTCAATATCGAGGGACGTTCGACCCTCAAGAGACATCGATTTTTCACACTGGCGGGAGTTGTGTTTGTTGACGGCGGCAGTGCATGGATGCCGGAAACTGAAAGCCGAAATTTAGTGTGGGCTGCTGGTGTGGGCGTGCGTGTGGGAATGAATCGCGTGTACAACTCACCTGTTCTGCGGGCAGATGTGGGATACGGATTTGCAGATCAGGGGTGGGTGCTGTTCGTGGGGTTAGGACAGTATTTCTGATCGACGATCGAGGATCGAAAAGGCGGAATTAGGGCCAGGGTTTGGCTGCGGTGTTGGTGAGCCAGTCTTCTCTGTAGGTGTCGATGTACGTTTTGTAGAAGGTCCTGACTTTGGCTGAAAGACCTGTCAGGTAGCCGTCGGACAGGAACCAGGGCTGGTCAGAGAAGTAGTCGAAGACCTTTGGGCTCTGTGCGGCGCGGTAGGTGAGCATGAGAGTGAGGCGGGGGATGTCTATGTAATAGCGGCCTCTGTGGATGCCAAGGGGGTTGAAGGCGACAGCGTCACCGGGCTTGAGTGCGATTCGGATCGCGCCCGGCATGTTGTTCGAGCGGTTGTTTGCCTGCTCGTCTGCCTTTCTGATGTGATACTCTTCCGGCGTGTCCCAGCGGAGATGTGAGGCCGGTACGAATTCCACGTCGTCGTTCTCGATCAGGGCGACCTGAAGCTGGACGCCCGTCGCAGCGTGGGCACGCTCGTTCAGGTGCCTCTGCTCCTCCTGATCGGTGTCCGAACGGAATTGGGAATCCCGATGCCAGTTACCATCGCGGCTGTTTTCGAGCGGGTTGAAAAACAGGCTTGTGCAGTGGAAGCGTGCTGGCCCATCGAAGATGACGGATGCGGTCTCGAGAACGGATGTCGACGCGGCTGCTTTCAGGATCTCGAGACGGTGCTCGCCGTAGCTCGGATGGTTGAGGTGACGCATGACGTTCGATTCAGGTCCGCCGCCAGGTTCACCCTTCTCAGGATTTTCCACTCGCCACTGATCTAGGATCGACTCGCAGACGGACTTCAGTCTTTCGACTCGTTCTGAGTCAAACATCCCTACAACCTTGATGTAGCCTTCTTCAGACCACTGTTTGGCCAGCCGGTCTGCCGACATTTTTTTCGCTCGCTCGCTAGCGCGTGTCTCTACGCAGGTCCAGCCAGTCGATTTCTTCAGGCGTCAGTTTGATCTCAAGGGCTCGGATGTTCTCTGAGAACTCATCGCCCGTGAACGTTCCGATCAGAGCGTAGACGTCGAGCCCGGGGTTCTGGAGCGTGTAAGCCAGCGCGACCTGCGGCACCGATGTGTCTTTTTCTTTTGCCAGTTCTTCCACGCGATCCATCCGGTCCCAGTTATCGTCTCGCGCGTAGCAGCGTTCTACTGGCTCAGGGAAGTCTTCTTTTACCTGTTCCCAGTTGCTTCGCGTGATTCGTCCCGAGAAGAAGCCCTGAGCCAGGGAGGACCAGGTGAAAAGGGGCATTTTCTGGCCTGCATACCACTGGCGATCTTGCGCATTCTGGGGGCCGCTAATCGTGAAACAGTCGGGCCAGGGCTCG
>DPVD01000063.1:0-1700 GCA_003526745.1 Candidatus Latescibacterota bacterium | reverse complement strand
TTGTCCGCATACTCGTTCGCCTCTGTTATTCGATAGGGTTTCCAGTTCGAGCCGCCAAACGCTCCGATGCGACCCGCTTCGTGGAGCTCGTTCAGCTTCTCCACAATCGGTCCGACCTCGACATCCGGGTCGTCCCGGTGGAGGACGTAGATGTCGATGTAGTCGGTTCGGAGACGTGCGAAGGAGGTGTGGATGTCCGCGTCGATGTCGAAGGGTGTGACGCGTCGGCGATCGCCCGTATGGTGGCAACCCTTCGTGAGGATCACAATGTCGTCGCGGTTTCCACGTGCTTCCATCCACATGCCGAGTACGCGTTCGCTGTCGCCTCCGGAATAGATGTGTGCGCTGTCCCAGGCTCGGCACCCGGTCGCGTAGATGTCGTCGAGGACGGTGAACCAGTGTTCCGCTTCCTCTACCCGTAGCATGATGGCGCCGTGTACGAGGCGGCTTACGGGTTTTGAGACGTGTTCGATGTTTCCGTATTCCATTAGTGCTCCTGGTTCATGTGATGCAAACCCACCGACCGCGATCTTCATTCGGTCGTGACGTGAAGGGTCGCTTTTATTCCATTGGATATTTGAGGTTCCATTGGGCACGGATGTCGTCGAGGATGCCCATGATGGCGATGGATTCTTCGTGGGGAATGATATCGCTCTCGAGTTTGCCTTCTCGGACACAGCGGGCGACTTCTGCAGCTTCGAAATTGTAGCCGTTGCCCTCGTAGGTTTCGCTGATGTCTTCGGTATCGTTGCCCCGGTTGATGACTCCGGATGTGCCGTTCCACCAACTGTTGAGTCTGATGTAGCCGTCCGTGCCGAGGATCGTGGCTTCGTGAGGCGTACGGGTTCGGATGCCCGTTGCCAGCAGAGCGAGCTGCCCCCCCGGGTACTTCAGGATCATCGCGGCGTGCTCATCGACGCCGGTTTCGCCGATGTCAGCGGCGCTGACGATCGATTTGGGAAGCCCCAGGATCATCGTCGCGAACGAAATGGGGTAGATGCCTACGTCAAGGAGACCGCCTCCACCGAGCTCCGGATTGAACAGACGCCCATCAGGGTTGACGTTTGCACGGAAGCCGAAGTCTGCCTGGACCATGCGGACCTCACCGATTGCACCCTCTGCAATCATCTGCCGCACCTTTGTGAGCAGGGGTAGACAACGCGACCACATGGCCTCCATCAGGAAGACCTGCTCTTCTCGTGCGATTCCTACGAGCTCCTCAGCTTGAGCCTTGTTAATGGTAAACGGCTTTTCGCAGAGGACAGGTTTCTTGTTGCGGAGGCAGAGGATACTGTTCTGGAGGTGGAACGGGTGAGGTGTCGCGACGTAGATCGCGTCGACGTCCGGGTTGGATGCGAGATCCTCGTAGCTGGCGTGGCGATGTTCGGCGGGGAACTCGTCAGCGAATTTGTCCGCGTTTTCCTGCGAGCGTGAACCGAGTGCTACCAGCTCGGCATCATTCAGCGACTGAAGGCCCGTTGCGAATTTTCGGGCAATGCTGCCGCACCCGAGGATACCCCAGTGAAATGAGTCTGCCATGTTGCTCCTGTTTTCCGTGTCTTCGAGTAGGCCTAAACGCAGGTCGTATCGAGAAGCTGGGTTAGTAAAAAGTGGTGTCAGTACCCGAGCGAAAGGCTATGAGAATTGCTGAGACTGTCTCTTCAAGACAATCCGCCTGCGGCGGATCACTCCTATCTTCG
>DPVD01000464.1:2872-13063 GCA_003526745.1 Candidatus Latescibacterota bacterium | reverse complement strand
TCCCTTTGTGCTGACAACACACGCTACAAACATTCATCCCCGTATACTAGGGATTCCTGCAGAAACGCTGTGATCGACATCCTCTACCAGGATGAACACTTTGTCGCCGTGAACAAGCGGAGTGGCTTGGTTGTGCATCCGACCAAGCTGGCACCCGATGCGGTGGCCGTTTTGCCTTCGCTACGGAAACAACTGGGCCAGTATGTCTACCCAGTGCACCGCATCGATCGGGGCACGTCTGGGATCGTATTGTTCGGTCTTGAACCGGAGGCGGCTAGGCGCTTTGGCGAGCTTATGCAGACCCGCGAGGTGGACAAGCAGTATTTGGCAGTGGTTCGCGGATGGTTGGACGATGAAGGCGTCGTGGATCATCCGATTGAGGATGCGGACAAAGCAAACGGGAAGCTCGACAGCGTGACCGAGTATCGATGCGTGCGACGCGTCGAGATCCCTTACGCTGTGGGCCGTTACGAGACATCGCGATACTCGCTCGGTATCGCAAAGTTGCTGACCGGTCGTCGCCACCAGATCCGAAAACATTTTGCACATCTAAGCCATCCGGTGATCGGCGATACGACATACGGAGATGGAGATCACAACAGGCTGTATAGAAAGGCCTTCCGATGTGCAAGGCTTCTCCTTATGGCGAGCAGCCTGTCCTTTAACCATCCCTTCACTGAGGAGCGTGTCGAGATCGGATGCGGCATACCCAAACGTATCGGGCGTCTGTTCGAGCGATTCGGGTGGTTCGACATACCGTTGCGTTCGGAGGATGCAGTAGCTGTGAATACTGAGACAACGGAGGAAATGGGGGCGGCATGAAGGCGATCTGTGTTGATGAACAGACCCGGGAGATCAGCTGGTCTGAGGTGAAAGATCCCACGGCAGGCGGCGGAGAGGTCGTAATCGATGTCCACGCTTCTGCTGTAAACCGTGCAGATCTCCTTCAGAGAGCCGGAAACTATCCACCTCCACCGGGGGCGCCTCCATACATGGGACTTGAAGCGGCCGGTACCATATCCGAAGTTGGTCCGGGTGTAGACAGATGGACGGTCGGCGATCGTGTATGCACTTTGCTAAGCGGTGGCGGCTATGCTGAACGCGTCTCCGCACCCGCGGATCTGCTGATACACGTTCCGGAAGAATGGGACTTAGAGAAAGCCGCAGCCGTGCCCGAGGTCTTCTACACGGCCTTTCTGAACCTTTTCATCGAGGGCGAACTCGAAGAGGGGGAGACCGTTCTGATCCACGGAGGGGCAAGCGGCGTTGGGACGGCGGGCATCCAGATGGCAAAGCAAGCGGGATGTCAGGTTATTGTCACTGCCGGACGGGATGACAAGGTTGCCTTCTGCCGCGAACTCGGCGCCGATCACGCGATTAACTACAAGGAACAACCCTTCGCAGAGGTGGTTGACGAAGTGTCTCCCGATGGGGTCGATGTCATTCTAGACATCGCTGCTGCGGAATACCTCGAGCCCAACATGAGCCTGCTGAAAACTCGAGGAAGGCTGGTGATCATTGCACTGCTGACTGGTGTCAAGGCTGAGATCAATCTGGCAGCCCTGATGCGTGGACGTCAGAGAGTGATCGGTTCGGTTCTGCGTTCCCGTTCTCTCGAGGAGAAAATCGACGTGCACGATCGCTTTGAGGAACGGTTCTGGCCCGACCTGGTGTCTGGTTCGATTAGGCCGATTATCTACAAGACGCTTCCGATCGAGGAGACAGCTGAAGCGCAAGCAATCCTCGGGCGAAACGAGAATATCGGCAAGGTGGTCCTGAAGGTCCGGCGAGAGTGAAGTTATACGCAGGAACGACAGATGGACACAAAGGACACGCAGAGGAGCGACGCAACGACTGTTTAGGTTGGAGACCAACCTAAACAGGAACAGAGCGGTAAGAAAATATACAGCTCTCTCGTCGGGATATAGACGATCGCTGCAGCGACCAGGATGAGAGTGCCCAAAAGAGGATGTGCAGAGCTATAATTCTCAATACACTCAACTAACTGATCTGAATCACACTTAAGGTCAGACAAGCATGCCAAATAAATCCAACGAAATCCTAGAACACAACAAGGCCTTCATCCCGGGTGGAGTCGTGTCGGTGAACCGAGCAGTGGAACCAAATATCTCGTTTGTAAAGGGAGAGGGTCCGCGTGTCTGGGATGCCGACGGGAAAGAGTACATCGACTATCACGCAGCCTTCGCGCCATACATCCTGGGACACAACGACGCGGATGTGAACACGGCGGTTCGTCGCATTCTGGATGATGGCACAACGTTGATGGGTGCGGGGACAAACGCACTTGAGGGGCGAACGGCCGAACTGATCGTCGAAGCGATTCCGTCGGCCGATCGCGTGATGCTGACGAATACCGGGTCCGAGGCGACCTACCACGCGCTGCGTATTGCCAGAGCACACACAGATAGGAACGGCGTCATCGTTATGCAGGGGGGCTACAACGGCTGGCACAATGACGTCGCGATGAACGTGATGACGCCGCTCGAGGCGATCGGGCCTCGGGTGTCGCCTGGAGAGTACGCGAAGGCGCCGATCTCGGCCGGTATCCCCGACCACGTTCTTGAGGATGTTCACGTCGTGAACTACAACGACTTGGACTCGATTCGTGCGATCCTGGCATCCCACAGCATAGCTGCCATCATCCTTGAGCCGATTCTGCAGAATGTTGGGATCGTTAAGCCTCTTCCCGGCTATCTGAAGGGGCTTCGTGAGTTGTGCAGCGAGAGTGGCGTGGTTCTCGTGTTCGATGAGGTCAAGACGGGTTTCCGGACCGCATTGGGCGGGTATCAGTCCGTCTGTGGTGTGACGCCTGATCTGTCGGTGTTTGGGAAGGCGCTCGCGAACGGCTACCCGATGGGTGCGATTGGTGGACGCGCAGATCTGATGGACTACTTTGTCCACGAGGATCCGGTGAGACGCGTGCTGATCGCAGGAACCTACAATGCACATCCCGTCGCTTGTGCGGCTGCGGTCGCTACGCTGGAGAAGCTTTCAAGAGACGGTGGAGCCTGTTTTGAGATGCTTGAGGTGCGGGGACAACAAATGGAATCGGGTCTGCGGGAGGTGTTTGGCGCGTCGTCGATCACAACCACGGTTGCGAGGCAGGGATCCGCGTTCTGCGTCTACTTCATGGACCATCAGCCGGTGGACTGGCACGATATCGCATCGCACCACGACTTCGAGTATGACACAGCATACAGAAAGAAGCTGATCGATAGCGGTGTCTACCATTTTCCGATGCCGACGAAGCAGGGGAGCATCTCTTTAGCACACACTAGCGAAGTGATAGAGGAAACGCTCGAGAAGACCAGCCTGCCCTGAGGCCTATGTCAGGGGCACATCGTTGAGTCGGAGTTCGTGCTTAACAGCGGTTCGCGCATACTCTTAAGTAGTAGTGGATGCGATCGTCCAACTAAATCGCGTCGGCATACCTGAGCGACCCTATCGCGTGAAGGGACGTGAGGATTTGGGCGTTGGGAGCCAGACAGGTCAGCAAACGTAAATCAGTTCCGACTGCAGCCCTGTCCGTTACTCGTAGCTTCTCGAAACATCCGCAGTTCCGTCCTAGAAGGCGGTGTAGATGCCATACAGGTAGGCGACAGAGCAGATTCTGCGGCACTAAGCATCCCAATCCTCACCGGTGGGTGAGGAGATGTCTTCTTCCCACACGAACTTCTTCCCATCCACGCTCGAAGCTAGTCCGGTTCTCGGTACGGTGAGACCCGCGTTGTGGGCGTCCGAAGTGGCTTGCAGGTCGTCTTCCCGATTTGACCCCAGGTTCTCGATCCGTTGGGGTGAAGCCGATTCCATAAACGCTTTCCGCGATGACACATTTGCCGCTGCGTTCCAACTCAAGCCCGCTTGAGGGCCGTAACCGGTAGTAAAGGTAGTATTTGCTCTATTCCGGGTAACACTGAACTCGATGCACCCGCCCACCAACGCTTGTCGAGACCAAGAGGCTCGATAACGGGTGTCCCTTCTTCGGGATCGAACAGCGGTGCGTGACCGATTCTCTTCGTGCTGTTCATCGAATCTCCTTGTGGGTTTCTAGTGTTTCCGGTGCTAATTTATCGAGGCATCAGAAGGTGTCCTAAAAAACGAAGTTGAGGAGGAGCAAATTGTGGAAGTGAGGTTGACGAGTCTTCTGGAAGGTGCGCAGCAGGCTGAAGGGACTGTGGTGATCATCGATGTCTATCGCGCTTTTACGACAGCGGCGGTCGCCTTCCTGAAGGGTGCAGAGAAGATCATCCTCGTTGCGGAAGTGGAAGAAGCTCTCGCTCTGAGAAAAGAAGGAAAGGGTGATCTCTGCGTTGGTGAGGTGGAGGGAAAGCGACCTGAAGGGTTCGATCACAACAACTCGCCTTTCGAGATGTGTCGTGCCGATCTTGACGGCAAGATTGTGATCCAGTCAACCCGGGCGGGGACGGTCGGCGTTTGTGCTGCGACCAAGGCGGACCGGATCTACGGTGGATCTCTTGTGGTGTCGCAGGCAACTGCAGACGCCATCGCACAGGACGGTCCGGAAATTGTAACTCTTGTAGCTATGGGATGGGCAGGCGAAGTCCGGACGGACGAAGACGAGTTGTGTGCTCTGTATCTACGGAACCTGCTCGACGGGAGGACGGCGAACCCTGAGCACTTGCGGGGTCTCGTGATGGCGGGGAAGGAGTCGCAGAAGTTCGGCAACCCCGAAACCCCGCACTTCCACTCCCAGGATCGTGACATCGCACTCCGGATAGATGCCGCGCCGTTTGCAATTGAGATTGAGAACGAGGACGGTCTTTTGACGGCCCGGCCAGTCGCCGATGGGCGGGCGTTTAATTCTGGCACGCTTTGCGGAGGGCTAACGTAGCCGTGTCAGCCACGTGGGAAGAGAGATGGCACCCGTTGCGTGAGGAGTGGGTGATTGTGGCCGCCCATCGACAGAACCGGCCGTGGAGCGGGGAAACGTTATCGGGAGACGAGACGCCCCTTCCTGACCACGATCCGCACTGCTATCTGTGTCCGAGAAACTCCCGGATCAGCGGCCAGAAAAACCCAGCTTTCGAAGGGGTCTTCGTTTTCGAAAACGATCATCCCTGCGTGTCGTCTGAGGCACCAGACCCTGAGCCGACATCGGATTTCTACCAGGTCAGACCTGCAAATGGAGTGGCGCGAGTCGTCTGCTTCAGTCCGCGGCACAACACGACGTTGGCTGAGATGGAAACCTCGCGAATCGACGCTGTTTTCGCCGCTTTCCAGGACGAGTATAGGGAACTCGGCGATCGCCCTGAAATCGCGCACGTCCTAGCGTTTGAGAACAAGGGGGAAGCCGTCGGAGTGTCGAATCCGCATCCGCACGGCCAGATCTACGCGACGAACTTCGTGTTCAAGACGATCGAGACAGAGGCCCGCGTCAGCCAGGCTTACTTGGAACAGAAGGGACGGGGTCTTCTTGAAGATATTATCGCCGAAGAGCGGTCTGATGGCCGACGCGTGGTCTACGAGAACGACACGGCGATCGCGTTCATGCCCTACTTTGCGCGTTACGCATACGAGGTGTTCGTCGCCCCAAAAACGCGGCATCCGAGCCTGGCGGCGTTGTCAGATCCCGAGCGTGCAGATCTGGCAGATGTGCTGAAGCACATCCTTGTGAAGTTCGACAACCTGTGGCAGATGTCGTTTCCCTACGTGATGCCGCTTCACCAGGCACCAACGGATGGCAGGAACTACGACGCGTTTCACTTCCACATCGAATTCCACCCACCCCTCCGAAAACCTAACCTCCTGAAGTATCTGGCCGGTCCGGAGATCGGAGGAGGCAACTTCCTTAGCGATACGGCGCCGGAAGAGCGAGCCGCAGAGCTGCGCGCGCTTCCGGATGTGCACTACAAGCAGGTTCAGAAGTCTTGGCCAGAGAGACCGAGGTAGGAGGTGCCTGAATTCAAGATTGTCGAGGGTGACACACGGGGGATGGAAGACGTTCAGTCATTCATCGACCAGATCAACCGGCTTGATACGCATCCGATGCGTGAGGCGCACGGCCTTTTCGACGAAGAAGGGGAAATCTGCGTTGGCCGTGCCCCGGGGCGGCTGGACGTGATGGGGGGGATCGCCGACTACTCCGGGTCACTCGTACTGCAGCTGCCGACACGCGAAGCCACGGTCGTGGGTCTGCAGCGCACCAAGGATACTTCGATCCGTGTTGTCAGCGGGGACGCGGATGAGAATGCCAGGCTCCCTGACTACGAACTTCAGGTCAGTGATCTGACGCGTGACGGCAGTCCGATTTCCCTGGATGCTGCGAGGGCCTTGTTCGCCCGGGATCCGAGGAGCGTCTGGGCGAGCTACGTGCTCGGTACGTTTCTTATCCTGATGCACGAGAAGGGGTTGAACCTGAATGAAGGGGCGAGATTGCTTGTGTCATCGGACGTGCCCGAAGGAAAAGGTGTCAGCTCTTCGGCAGCCCTCGAAGTAGCAACGATGATGGCCGTTTGCGGCACCTACGATATCTCGCTAGAGCCTCGTGAGATGGCACTTCTCTGCCAAAAGGTAGAAAACCAGGTGGTCGGGGCCCCGTGCGGTGTGATGGATCAAATGACAGCCGTGTGCGGCCAAGAGGACGAGTTGATGGCGTTGCTCTGTCAACCGGCCGAGCTTCGGGGGACGATCGGTCTGCCCGAGGATATCGATGTGTGGGGGATCGATTCGGGGATCCGTCACCACGTGTCGGGCTCAGACTACACGTCCGTGCGGGTCGGGGCTTTCATGGGATACAGGATCCTGGCTGAATTGGCGGGATTGACCGCGACCCCGGGTGACCCGATCCACGTGGATGATCCGAGATGGAAGGGCTATCTGGCAAACCTGTCTCCATCCGAGTTCGAGCAGAACTATGCTCAGGACATTCCTCCGTGGGACGAAGGTGACCAGTTCATCAAGAATTACGGTGGGACAACGGACCCGGTCACCCAAGTTGATCCGGAGACGACCTACAACGTGCGGATGCCGACACGGCATCCTATCTATGAGAACTATAGGGTGAAGACCTTCTCCGAACTGCTGTCCACGGCAGCCGGTCGTTGGCAGATCGAATTGCTCGGTGAGCTGATGTTCCAGTCACACGCAAGCTATACGACCTGTGGTCTCGATTCGGCTGGTACGGATCGGCTGGTGGAGCTGGTCCGGGAAGTGGGCCCTGGGCAGGGATTGTATGGGGCAAAGATTACGGGTGGGGGAAGCGGCGGTACGGTGGCGGTGATCGGGCACAAAGGGTCGGATGGAGCTATTGAAGAGGTCGCAGGCCGATACGAGAGAGAGACCGGTCACAAACCTCACATTTTCACCGGCTCAAGCCTCGGTGCCGTTGCCTTTGGCACGATCCGTTTGGAAAGTGACCACAGCTGACTCCGCACAGGAAAGAAGGTGTGGCTTCATCGAGATCACGCCACTTCGTCGAGACTCGCGACGAGGTCAGCATGACCACGTGTGTCATAAATCAAGCACCCGTGTGAGGTGGCCCAATGGCAGTAAAGTCGCACGCTTCCGCCGTTGTCCTGATCCCTCCTACGTGCCGGTGGAACTTGATCCAGACGATCCGTCGGGTGCACGACCGCAACGTCAGGCGATGGATGCCCCACGTGACATTGCTATACCCATTCCTACCGTTCAAACACTATTCAAATCAGATCCTGGACTTGCTTTCAGATGCCTGCAAGACTCTGGACGCTTTCGATGTGACGTTCCGGATGTTCAGATCCTTCAAGTATGAGAAATCCTCTTATACCCTCTGGCTGGATCCAGAGCCTAACCACGGTTTTGATGAGCTACAGGCCGCATTGCAGGGCCGGTTTCCTGGCTATTCGGATGTCCGAGCCCACAGGGGCGGGTTTACGCCACATTTGAGTGTAGGTCAAGTAAGGGGAGAGACTGCACACGGGGAGATTCTGCAAAAATTGCAGGACGGTTGGTCGCCACTTACCTTTAGGGCCGATCGAATTAGTCTGATCTGGCGGCTAGGGTCGCCGGACGACGTGTTCCGTGTTCATAGAGAAATCATACTGGGCTCCGGCCACGTCGTGGAGCCAAAAGAGCAGTGAGGTCAAGTTGCTGACGAATGAGAAACGAGCATCTTTCGAGTCAGAAGGCTATCTGGTTTTCGATGGACTCCTGCCTGAGGAGCGGGTCGCCCATTACTGCGCGATCTTCAAAGAGCTTGTCGAGCGGGGGGCGGGCCTCACAGAGCCACAGCCGCCGCACTGGACGCTCGAATTCGACCTCTCTGGAGATCCGATCCCAGGAGTCGTCCACAAGATTCAGGGGATCTGTCTGGTCGATCCTCGCGTTCTTGATCTCGCTTCTGAGCCCCTGATCCTGGACCGGGTGACGGACCTCGTAGGAGAGGATGTCGATGTTTTCGGGACGAAGTTTTTCCCCAAGATGCCTCACGGTGGGACATCGACGCACTGGCATCAGGATAATCACTACTTCGGGACCGATACCGATCAAATCGTCAGCTGTGCCATATACCTCGAAGCGGCCGACGTGGAGAATGGCTGTCTGCGTATCGTACCGGGAAGCCATCGATCCGGAGTTGCCACGCACGAGAAAGATCCATCCGGTCACGGGAACCACACTCAGGTTGAAGAAAGTGAAGCGGTCGATGTGGTCTGCTCAGCGGGGACGGTGGTTCTGTTCTCGGCAAACCTGCTCCACGGCGCGTGCGACAACCACAGCGATCGATCGAGTTACCGGACAGCCTGGCATTACATGCCGGGCGCATTGAACCCCGAGCGCTTCCCGCGGGGTGAATACTCGGACCGATACACTGTAAGGGGCGTTTGACGTGGCCCGGGTATCGGTCGACCTCCCAGATCGTTTTCCCTTTGAAACAAAACTTTCCATCCGGATTGGAGACATCAACTACGGCGGACATCTCGGAAACGACACGGTCCTTACGCTCGTTCACGAGTGTCGTGTGCAGTTCCTGAGTCACCTGGGTTTCTCAGAGGTCGATGTGGGAGGTGTTGGCATCATTCAGGTGGATGCGGCCGTGGTCTACACGTCCGAGGCCTTCTACGGCGAGACCGCTCGGGTTCAGGTGGCGGCCGCCCTGGAGGGACGATCATCCTTCGACCTGCTTTATCGGCTCTCTGAACCTGAGAGCGACAGGGAGATCGCTCGAGTGAAGACCGGGATCGCGTTTTACAACTATGAGTCGCGAAAGATAGCCCGGATCCCGGGAGACTTCAGGGATGCGATTGCCGGGCTTGATTGACACGACTCAAGCGCGCCGATAAATTGGGCGGCGTCATGAAGTTCTGGGCCCGGCCTACTGAATTCGGTCGGGCTTTCGTATTTCCAACAGGGATTGCTGATGTTCTACGAAGAAGTCCCTGTTGCGTTCAGCGTCAAAGGTGGTCTGCGAGGGATTACGGTGAACGGGTTACAATACCTAAGACCATAGGAACGTGCACGATATTGATGGCCGTGTGACCGCTCGTGAGTGGCTTGGGGCCGATCTGCAAGACCATGCCGAGAGATGCAGAGGACATGGTCGTGTATCGGTCTTCAGTGCTGCGCTGAGCCTCAGGATGATTAAGTCAACAGAAAGGAAACGGGATGTTAGCACCAATTGCACTTCAGCTTTACACGCTTAGAGAAGCTGCAGCGGCCGACTACGAGGGGACCGTCCGCAAGGTAGCAGATATTGGCTATGCCGGGGTCGAGCCCGCAGGGTTTCCAGGTACGACAGTCGAAGCAGGAAAGAAGCTGTTCGATGATCTGGGTTTACAGGTTTGCAGCGCCCATCTGCCCCTCCCGGTCGGAGACAAGGTGAACGAGTCTCTCGAGACGGCTGAGGCATTGGGGATCAAGCGAGTCGTTGCCGGTCAGGGCAGAGATCAGTTCGGGTCAGCCGACCAGATAAAGGCGTCGTGTGAGAGGTTCAACGAGGCGGCAGAAAATTGTACCGAGAGGGGGTTCACCTTCGGGATACACAACCACTGGTGGGAGTTTCTCGATATCGATGGTGAGCTGGTCTACAAGCAGATGCTCAACCATCTCTCTGATGACATCTTTTTCCAGATCGATGCCTACTGGGTCCAGACCGCAGGCCCTGATCCGGCCGGTGTGATCGCCGAGCTCGGCAGCCGCGCACCCCTCATTCACGTGAAGGACGGGCCCTGCACG
>DPVD01000464.1:2243-2584 GCA_003526745.1 Candidatus Latescibacterota bacterium | reverse complement strand
AGGACGGGCCCTGCACGAAGGAAGCGGATATGCAGGCTCTGGGAGAGGGCGTAACTGACTTCAAGAGTATCGTTGATGCGGGGAGCGACAAAGTCGAGTGGTGGATCGTAGAGCTCGACCGGTGTGCAACGGACATGATGGAAGCCGTCCAGAAGAGCTTCGCCTTCATGACCGAGGGAGGCTACGCGAGTGGCAGATAAGGTCAAGGTCGGGCTGATAGGATGTGGAAACATCAGCCCGCAGTATTTTAAGGGGACACGATCGTTCCAGGTCCTGGACTTGGTAGCTTGCGCGGATCTGGATGTGGATCTGGCGAAAAGCCGGTCCTCGGAGTTCGAAGT
>DPVD01000464.1:0-1881 GCA_003526745.1 Candidatus Latescibacterota bacterium | reverse complement strand
GAGATCGTGATCAACTTGACGGTCCCGAAGGTTCACGCGCTCGTGAACGAACAAATCTTGGAATCAGGTAAGCACGCGCACACCGAGAAACCGTTTGCCGTGGAGAAGGAGGATGGAAAAAAGGTGCTCGACCTAGCCGCCGAGAAAGGGCTTCGGACGGGTGGTGCACCGGATACCTTCCTCGGTGGTGGGATCCAGACTTGCCGGAAACTGATCGATGATGGATGGATTGGTGAACCCGTGGCAGCAACGGCCTTTATGGCCGGCCACGGCCCAGAGGGATGGCATCCGAGCCCGGATTTCTTCTACAAGGTTGGCGGGGGACCGATGTTCGACATGGGGCCCTACTACCTGACGGCATTGGTGGCGCTTCTCGGTCCCGTGCAACGTGTGACCGGATCCGCCAGAATCAGCTTCGACCAGCGTGTGATCTCGAACCCGGAGAAGCGGACGGGTGATAAGATTGATGTCGAGATTCCGACACACATTTCAGGTGTTATGGATTTCGCTTCCGGTGCGGTCGGTACGATCGTCACAAGTTTCGATGTGTGGAGCCACAATCTGCCACGGATAGAGATCTACGGTTCCGAAGGCTCGATCAGTGTTCCGGACCCGAACACGTTTCGTGGGCCGGTTCTCGTCCGCCGAGCAGGACAGGATAGCTGGCTGGATATGCCGCTGACTCACAGCGCAGAGGTTGGTCGCGGTATCGGTGTTGCCGACATGGCTTACGGCATCCGATCCGGGCGATCCCACCGCTCTAGTGGCGAGATGGCTTACCACGTCCTCGAACTGATGCACGCCTTCCACGAAGCATCAGACTCGGGCGCGCACGTCGATATCTAGAGTCAGGTGGATCGGCCGACCGCGTTACCGACGGGGTTGCTACCAGGCACCTTGGACGAATGAAAAGCCCCACCGCAGAGGATGCGAGCACGCAGTGGAAGATCCTGGCTTAACCCCAAAGGGTGAAAGTGAATAGCCAGGAACTTCAGCCCTTGGATTGATACGGATACGGCAAGATGGCGTCGCGATGTATTAGGCGATACTGGTGGCAATAGCCGCTGGCGCCCATAGCGACAATACAAGACAGCAAAAACGCCACTCAGAGAGGGACATAGATGGCAAAAAAAATACTGATGACGTGGGGTGGATGGGAAGGCCACGATCCCAAAGAGACAACCGAGATCTTTGCGGAGGTTCTGTCTGACGACGGCTTTGACGTCGAGGTGAGCGATACACTGGACGTCCTTCTGGACGCTGACAAATTGAGCGAGCAGGATCTGATTGTGCCCTGCTGGACGATGTCTTCGATCGAGAAGGAGCAGTCCCAGGGCCTTCGGAATGCGATCGAGGGCGGGGTCGGGCTCGGTGGCTGGCACGGCGGTATGGCCGACGCCTTCCGACAGGATACGAACTATCAGTGGATGGTCGGCGGACAGTGGGTAGCCCATCCGGGTGGCGTGATCGACTACCGTGTGAATATCACGAACCACGATGACCCGATCACGCAGGGTTTGGAAGACTTCGACATGCACTCCGAGCAGTATTACCTGCACGTCGATCCGTCGAACGAGGTACTGGTGCACACGACTTTCCAGACCGGCGACCTCGCCCCCTGGGTGAACGGTTGCGAAATGCCTGTCGTTTGGAAGCGTAAGTATGGCAAGGGCCGCGTGTTCTATTCGTCTCTCGGCCACAAGGCCGTGGACTTCAACGTCCCTGAGGCAAAGGAGATCCAACGGCGTGGCCTCCACTGGGCAGCGGGCGCACTTTAGCCGCTCTGCTCTGAGCGGGAGATGGGGAGAGCTGGACGACACCCTAACCCTTTTACTTCAGGCCGCCGTCAAGGTGGGTCATATTGACACTTAATTACCACTA
>DPVD01000113.1:6431-6605 GCA_003526745.1 Candidatus Latescibacterota bacterium | reverse complement strand
TGCGGCTGCCGAGCTGAACTTCGAGAAGGCAGCAGAGTGTCGTGACGAGATCGTGCGAATTAAGGAGAAGCTGCTTCGGGAGTCATCATGACCGACTTGAATCGACAGGACGTACAACCTTTGATCGATACGGCACTCGCAGAGGATATCGGTCCCGGCGACATAACGAGCGAG
>DPVD01000113.1:2615-6153 GCA_003526745.1 Candidatus Latescibacterota bacterium | reverse complement strand
TGATATCGGTCCCGGCGACATCACGAGCGAGTGGACGGTCCCGGTAGACAAGACATCCTCGGCGCGGTTCGTGGCTAAGGCAGCCGGGACGGTGGCGGGGCTCGACGTGGCCGAGTGGGTGTTCGATACGGTCGACAAAAAGACCACATTCCGCACGCAGGTTGCTGACGGAGACATCGTTCGTTCTGGCGATCAGATCGCGACGGTGGTCGGTCCAGCGCGCGCGCTCCTGACCGGGGAGAGAACAGCCCTCAATTTTCTGCAGCGAATGTCAGGTGTTGCGACTTTGACATCTCGCTTTGTTAGGACCATCGCCCATACCAACGCTAAGATCCTGGACACGCGGAAGACGATTCCCGGGTGGAGACGGCTCGACAAGTATGCCGTTTCCTCCGGCGGCGGGCAGAATCACCGATTCGGTCTGTTTGACATGGTTCTGATCAAGGAGAATCATATCGAAGCGGCCGAGGGAATCGGGCCGGCGGTCTTTGGTGTGCGAGAGCACGTGAACGGGAAGGAGGGGAACTTAAAGATCGAGGTTGAAGTCAAGAACCTCGTTGAATTCGAAGAAGCTTTGATGGCCGATGTCGATTGGGTCATGTTCGACAATATGGATGTCGATACGATGGCAAAGGCCGTTCAGCAGATCAAGGAAGATGGGGGCGGACCGCTCTTGGAAGCGTCAGGCAATGTGACCCTGACGACGGTTAAAGAGATCGCCGAATCCGGGGTCGACTACATCTCGGTTGGGTCTTTGACGCACTCGGCTGTTGCTCTCGACATCAGCATGCTCTTCCGATAGTGAAGCGGCATCGTTGTGGGATCCGGACCCGGCAGATTTCTACCGGTTTTTTTGCCGATTGTCTGCACGGGCCTAGGAGGCGAACCTTGGGATGTGACATCGAGAACCGATGCTGAGACAACACTCGTAAATCCATAATCATTGCAGCCTTGCTGGCTTCTGCTGCTCGGCGCTCCCTCAGGTGGCGAGACCTGAGAGTTCTGCGTCTGTGAACCTGTTCTTCGGGATCTAGATGAACTTGAGCGACACTCCCGACTTTTCCGAGACCTGTCCGATGATCCCGGCACCGCTGAGTCCGAGGTCGTGCAGCCTCGGTACCAAGCCCTTCGCATCCTGCTCAGGTAAGGCGACCAAAAGCCCCCCGCTTGTCTGCGGATCTACCATGAGTTCTTGGTGTGTGTTAGACACAGACGCGTCGAACGAGACGTGACCTTCGATCAGGTTTTTGTTCTCTTTATTGACTCCAGTTGTAACGCCCTTCTCATACATGTCTAGTGCTTCGCTCATAAGCGGAATTTCACTGACATTGAGGTCAATACACACCTGCGATCCCTGAGCCATCTCCAGAGTGTGCCCAGCCAAACCGAATCCCGTGATGTCTGTAGCCGCGTGGATGTCAAATTCCCTTGCGATCTCGGCTCCGAGTCGATTCAGAGTCGTGATGGTTTCGATGCAACTCTTCAGTGCAGTCGCGGACACCCATCCCTTGAGGTTGCCGTTGAACAGGGCGCCACTTCCGATCGGCTTTGTGAGCACCAGCAGATCACCGGTCCGAGCGCCAGCGTTCGGCCAGTAGCTTTTCGGGTCAACGATTCCCGTGACTGCCAGGCCAAACTTCGGTTCCTCGTCTTCCATCGTATGCCCCCCGGCGAGTACGGCACCTGCTTCGTCGATTTTGCTCAGCGCCCCCTCGATGATCCCGTGCAAGACATCTTCACCCAATTCGTTGCTTGGGAAACCTGCGAGATTTAGGCAGGTCAGCGGACTTCCCCCCATGGCGTAAACATCGCTCAGTGAATTTGCCGCTGCGATCTGGCCGAAGGTATACGGGTCGTCCACGGGTGGGGTGATGATGTCCGCTGTGACGACGATTGCCTGGTCTTCGGACAGCTTGTATATGCCCGCATCGTCGGACGTTTTGAACCCGACCAGCAGGTTAGGGTCGTCCACCCTTGGGAGTTTCTCCAGAAGCGTGTTCAGTCCGACCGGACTGATCTTGGCCGCTCAGCCACAGGTCTTCGCAAGCCCCGTGAGAGTTTTTTTTCTTGATCCGAAAAGCATGGTTCTCCTGGTTGCAGTGCGCTATTTCTCAAACCAACTCGTGAATGCCGTCCCACTCGTGCCAGATGTTTGTGTAGGCCCCGTTCCCGAAATCCTCACACTTGACGTGACGGAGCCGGAAGATGGCTGCGTAGCGGATGTTGGGTGATGTGTTCGGTGCAGCCCCGTGAACGATCTGGTGATGTACGATTACAGCATCGCCGGCGTGTCCCGTGATCTGTAGGGGCGGCTCAGGCAAGTCCAGCCGGGGCATACCGTTCTCGAGAACCTCGACGCCCACCCTCTTGAAGTGGTTCTCGAAGAATGTATGCGATTTGGGCCAGACTGTGAAGTTGCCGCTGTTCGGTGTGTCCAGATCGTTCAAGAGAATGACTGCCAGAGCCGTGAACCCACGCCTGTAGGTGCCCTTCGCGCTTCCGTTCAGCCCGCTCCCAAGTCCGTCCAGGTGACCGTTTGGCGGTGGGGGATCAATCCCGAGAGGTCGAGGAAATCGCAGTGCAATTTGTCCTCCCGTTACCTGCCGAACGCAACCTTGTCCCATCAGCGACTCTGCTGCTGCATAGACTGGCGAATCGTTGAGGAGGCTGACCACGGCGGCGTGTTCCCGGATTTCCTTACAGTAAGACTGTGCCCTGAACGTCGGTAGGTCGTCCTTGTTCATGCCCTCCTCTCCAAGCGAATGGTTGATCGCGTGTAGGACGCGGTCGATCATGACTTTCGGGACGGCACCAGGTATGGTCAGGTATCCCTGTTCGCGGAAATGGGCTTTCTGGGACTGTGTAATCATTTGTTATTCCGTGCTTTTCGAATTGGGCTAGGTCAATTCTACTGTGGTCCAGGTCGACGAGCCGGTCAAGGTGTTTCGTGTTGATCGCCTTGAAGTCGCCGTCTATTTTACCGGGAAGGAGGCACTATTTGAGATGAGTTTGACGGATCTGCAAAAAAATCAATTCGACGAGGCTGGCTACCTCGTTCGCCGTGGGCTCTTCTGCGACAAGGACATCCGGGCGATTCGGTCTGAGATAGAGGATCTGCACGATCGGATGGCGGCGGAACCTCCTGATGGTGTCGGCATCAGCTGGGAAGAGTTCGGGGATGTGAACACCCCTAGGCTGATTCGCCAACTGATGCACAGCGAAGTGGTCAGTCCGACGCTGAACCGTATGCTCCGTAGTGATACGATGCTCGACATCGTCGAAGCACTTATCGGGGAGAACGTTTCGCTTTACCACAGCAAGCTCCTGATGAAGGCTGCGAACGACGGTTCGGCCATCCCGTGGCATCAGGACTTCGCCTACTGGAAACAGGAAGCGAACGACCCTCTGATGGTCAACTGCATGGTCGCGATCGATGGAGCAGATCTCGCGAACGGCTGCACGGAGTTTGTTTCAGGCAGTCACCAGTGGGGACTGCAAGACCACGAGCGTGAGAAGACGAGCTTCGGTGTGTTTCTAC
>DPVD01000113.1:0-2332 GCA_003526745.1 Candidatus Latescibacterota bacterium | reverse complement strand
AGCTTCGGTGTGTTTCTACCCGGACACTATCAGGATCGTGATGATGCGACAGCCGTCGAGATGGCACCGGGAGATGCGGTTTTCTTCAGTGCGCTGATCATACACGGGTCGGCGCCAAACACGTCGGGGCGCTCGCGACGGCTCAACACGTTCGCCTTCAACGTGACGGGGAATGGAGAGGGGCAGTGCAGGGAGTGGTTGAGAGGGAGTAATTCCTCAATTGGGAAATGAAATCTGCTACCATCTGACCAATCAGCCTGATTAGGCCATATAGGCGGGCATCAAGACTTGGAGTAAGGTGGGCAAACCTGTCTGTATTGAAGTGCGATTGGTCCACATAAGAGATTCTGCCCTTTCGGTTTTCCTCTGGATCTTGTCGTGGCGCACCTCTTCGTCCTTCGTGTTTTCTCCCGTCGTCCCTCTTTCTAGCTGTGTTTCTTTCAAAAAGTTGGGAAGCATTAGGATGCCAGCACAAGTGACGGGCGAGGGTTCTAGGTTTCGACCGTCCACTGGCCTAGAGGTGCCCCCTTTTCTGACCTATTCTGGTAAGGTGATCTGCAGTAAGGGGATTGAACGTGTTCAGGTCCGCACGGTTCCGGTCAGGTGCTCATCTGCTGGCGTTTCGTGACCTGGATATCACCTGATAGCTCGTAATCAGGTGGGAGATCCAGGATATCGGATGCGAGGATCTCGACAAAATCAGAAGCCTCTTGCTCGTTCGGAAAGTCCAGCAGGGCCTCTGTTTCGAGGAGGACGCACTCCGAGTACTGCTCGATTTTCGTGGCAATCGCACCTTTTACGGGAGAGAGGCGGGCAGGAAAATTGACCGATTTTCCGACTTCGAATTCGAGCCGATGAGCGTCTCCGATCTGAAGGTCGATCGTGACGAGCGCTTCTGGAAAGAGGACTAGTGCGGACACCAAGTCATTCGCCCGATCTAGGAGTGCTCGGAGGAATTGGCCTCGGCTCTCAGGATTGTGACCCGATTCGGGCAGATCCGCGTGCACGAGCTCCGCGATTCGTGTGACCTTTCGATGCCGGTTGAGCATCCAGGCTGCTCCTGCGAAGCAGAGGAGACCCGCGGCTATGGGCATCCACCCACCTACACCGAAGGATGGCGTGAGGGTTCCAGGGTGGGTCGTCTTGGCCACGTGCGGGATTGGAGCAAAGAATAAGACGGCCAGTCCGTTAAGCAGCAGCACGACGCCCGTGATCAGGAAGATGAACAGGAAAGCCCTTCTGGGGGGCGCGATTTCAAGGGCGGAATCTTTCAAGGTCTACTTCACGAGACCACGAAGCGTCGCGAGATTCTGAATGTCCTCGGCTAGGTCGTCTTCTTTAGGTGTTTCAAGGATGAACGGGATTTCTGCGAATCACTTGTCGTTCACAAAGTTCTCGAATGCCTGTATCCCGATATAGCCCTTTCCGATGTGCTCGTGCCGGTCCTTCTTCGAACCAAACTCCATCTTGCTGTCGTTGGTGTGCACGATCTTTAGAGAGTCGAGTCCTATGATGTCATCGAATGCCCCGATTGTGTCCTCATAGTCGGAGGGCTCGGTGATTGGGTAGCCCGCCGCGAAGATGTGGCACGTGTCTAGGCAGACGCCGACGTGCTTCTTTTCTTCGACACGATCCATCATAGACGCGATCTGCTCGAAGGTGTAGCCTAGATTGCTGCCCTGCCCTGCAGTTGTCTCAAGGCAAAGCGTGACGGTGTTGTCGGGGATCGCGGCGAGGATCTCGTTCATGGCGTTCGCTATCCGGCCCATTCCCTCTTCTTCGCCGGATCCGACGTGCGATCCCGGATGGAACACAAGGTTCGGAATCTTCAAGAGGTTGCATCGCTCCGTCTCCTCCTGGAGCGAGTTTCGGGATTTGGCGCGGAGCGCGTCATCGGGGGAACCGATGTTGATCAAGTAGCTCGAGTGAGAGCAGGCGACGGAAACGCCGGTCTCTTCGATCGCCTGAAAGTACTGGTCGATTTCGTCAGGCTTCAAGACCTTCGCCCGCCACTGGTTGTTCGACTTGTTGAAGATCTGTATTGCGTCGCAGGTGGCGTTCTGCCCTCGCGTGATTGCGTTGAAAACGCCCCCGGATATCGATTCGTGTGCTCCGAATATCATGCTTGCCGGTATCCTTGGTGAGTCGGCCAGGCCGCGCCGTGATCTGTCGTGTGTGTCGAGTTGATTGTGATGACGTTGCCTCTTGGTTAGGTTACCTCGAAATCGCTGTGGAAGTCGGTTTCTTCGATACCGGGGTCCCACGAGATTTTAGCAAAGTGGAAGATGCTTCTATACACTTGACCATCAAGCCGAAGTCGGCCTTCCCTCTC
>DPVD01000361.1:0-2806 GCA_003526745.1 Candidatus Latescibacterota bacterium | reverse complement strand
AGATCGCGAAGTTCGGGATAGTAGCCACTGCGTGGATGGGGGCAGCCACACCGATCGGTCCAGCCGCATTGTGTGGCGCGATCGCCATGTTGTGGATCTCCGCAGCAGCAGCAATCTTCTTCAACTCTAGGATACCGCCGCAGTGTCGAATGTCAGGCTGGAGGATCGCGCACATCTCACCCTCGATCAGATTCCGGAAGCCCCACCGCGTCATGTGCCGTTCTCCCGTCGCGATAGGTACGGTCGTTGAGCGCGCGATCATTCGAACGGGTTCGTCGTTTTCGGGGTGACACGGTTCCTCGGCAAACAGCAGCCCAAACGGCTCCAGTTCCTTGACCATCACAACTGCCATCGTTGGGCTGAACCGCCGATGCAGATCGACCGCCAGATCGACGTCGTCACCAATGGCCTCACGAACCGCGGCAACACGAGCGATGAGCTTCTTGATCGTTCCCGGGCTCTCGACAAACCGCACAGGGTTTGGAGACCCCCCCATCTTGAGCGCCGTATAGCCTTGCTCGACCGCCTTCAGCGCGCTCTCGGCAACCTGCGACGGCTCGACCCCGCCGCCGATACCCGTGTAAACCCGTACCTTGTTCCGAACAGACCCGCCGAGCAGCTTCCAGACGGGTAGACCAAGCTGCTTCCCCATCACGTCCCACATCGCCATCTCAATCCCGCTCCACGCCCCGACAATCGACGGCATCGCTCGACTGTAGCTAGACCGGTAAACAGCTTGCCAGTGACGCTCGATCTCGAGCGGATCCTGACCAATCAGATACTCTCCGATATCCTCAACCGCCTGCGCGACGATCCGCCAGTGCTCGTAGTTCATCGGTTCGCCGAAGCCGGTGATCCCCACATCCGTCTTCATTTTCAGGATCATTGCGCGGCCTTGGATCGGGATCGTCGTCAACTTGGTAATCTTCATGTATTCTCCGAATTTGGCATAGTTCAACTTTCGATGCTCACTTCATACTTCCTCAGATGCCGACCGACGACAAAATCCCAGTCTAGGCTACTTTCCTCCGGTGTCGTAAGAACACACCCGTCGATCTGCTGTCCACTGACTGAGGACGCGAGCGATCCCCAATCTCCAATTAGCTCCGTCCGTCGACATAGCTGATCGCTTTCCGTTAGACGGATCAAGGCCATCGTATAGCGAACGACGTAAGCACGAGGTTAACTAGTGGACGTGTTCGTTTTACTCCGGTGGAGGAGCGCGTTGTCGAAGAAGATGAGCAACCCTTTAGGTATTCCGACGGGAATCTGCTTTCTCTCCAACGAGTCGACTACGTCAGCTCGATGCAGGGAGGTTTTAGGAAATAGAGATCAGGTCCCAGGGTCTCTTGCACCGGAACCAGCCGTCGGGGTTCCCGAACTATGCGGCTATAGAGATGAACCCGAAAGATGCTGTACAAAGAGGCCCGACCGAGATTTTCTGACGCCTTGATATTCCGACTGAAGATGAAGGTCCTGGTGCCATTCGGCAATGTCGATGAGGATTCGACCAAGTCGATTAATTCATTGACACGCTCGGCCAAGATGGCAATCCACTCTGCGCCAAACGCCAGCCGAACAAAGAACCAATCTCGTTCATATCCCTCACGCTCGACATCCGTCAGCCTCTGTCCACTTCTTCAGTCAACTGTCATTCGACATTTGATCTTGTCTCCGCACCATCAACTCTCCCACCTTCTCCGCAAACTTCACCGAACTGTCGTCCTCCGGCGCATACCCGATATTCTTCATCGCATCCGTAATACCCCAGAACCTGTGAGTATTTCCGCTGATCCCGTAGAACACTTGGAACGGAATGCCGAATCGGTCTGCGATGTCTTCAGCCTCTATACTCTTGATCACAAGCTGAGCCTGATCGCGCTTGCTGAGATAGGCACCGAGCCCCCGATGTAGCGTCTTAAGGTTATCCGGGTCCGCATCCTCCACGACAGAGTCTCTCGGAGCACCGATCCTGATCTGAACATTCTCGAGCCGTTTCCCATCGTTCATCGAGCCCGTCGCAAAAACGAATCCGAGCGCTTCGTACGAAATCTTCCCCCATCCGTAGAAATTGTCCGTCAGCGGATAGTCATCCTTCGTCACGAAATCGATCTTCTCTTCCCAGATCAGAGGCTCATAGAAATCCGCCGCGTGATTCGAGCTCATCATCACCACCCTGCGGACATCCTCCTCTATACAGGTCTGGTAGACGTTATAGCACATCATTACGTTCTCATACTCTTTCCAGAAATCCGTATGCCGATGGTTGACCGTCCCCTTGAACCCGCTGTGCACCACCGCATCCACATCCCTGAAGTGCTCGCGATAAGCATCACGATCCCGATTCAGCAGGTCGACAACGTGTACCCCATCAATCTCCTTGCCATCTGGGTCTGAAGTTCTCACATCGAGCAGCGTCAGTTCATACCGCTCCCGCAATGCATCCAGCATCCGCCCCGACACATACCCACACGCCCCCGTCAACACCACCTTCCGCTTCGCCATATCCGTCCCCAATTTTCCTCGCCTCTAATTGATCATTGCCTTCTAAGTTTTGTATTTTCGACTCTAAAAGGGCGCAAGGGTCATCTCGAAGTTCTTGTGCTTATCCTCGCCTCTCACGATAATCGGAGACCACTTCTGCTTGACCGAATTCAACGCCGCCTGCTTCACATATGGTGGAATGAAACGCACCGTAAGCCCGCATCTCCGTCGATCCGACCTGTTCGGCATACTTGCGTGAAATACCTGCCCGTCGTGCACCGACATCTGACCAGCTCTCAGGACCAGATCGACCGCCTGGCTG
>DPVD01000409.1:0-2547 GCA_003526745.1 Candidatus Latescibacterota bacterium | reverse complement strand
CCTCGACGTGCGGGCAGACGACAAAGCCTTGTGCCTCGGACCGTTTAAGGAGCTCGCGCATGATGTCGGGCGACTCGATCGGAAAACCGTCATCGGAGAAGCCGACGACGCCTGCCTCCAGAAGGGCATTCGTGTCGGTTATCTGCTCGCCAGCCATCCCCAACGTACCGCAGGCGACGACGAAAACTCGTGCCTCGGCTGTCTTGGCCTTCGCGTGGATTGCGTTGACGATCGATGGGCTATCGATCGTCGGATCCGTGTTGGGGAGACAGATCACGCTCGTGAACCCCCCGGCTGCAGCAGCCTGGCACCCCGTCTCGATCGTTTCCTTCTCGGGGAATCCCGGATCCCTTAGGTGCACGTGGGCGTCGATCAGCCCCGGAACGACGAACTGGCCGGACACATCGAGTGTGAGGGCCGCATTCGTCGAGTCGATCTTACCGATACGCGAGACGCGGTCTCCCTCGATTAAGAGGTCCGCGGTCTCACTAATCCCGTTGGCGGGATCAATGATACGTCCATTTTTGAGAAGTAGAGGGTCTGGCGAAGTGCCGATCAAAGCGATCCTAGCGGGGGAGGATCAGGGCCGACGAGGTGTTGTTGTCGGAGGAAAAATCTACCGGCCAAACCCTTTGTTGTCAAGGCTTTCGGCGGGTTAGACTGCGCTTCCTCCGCTTCCGAGTCGGACTGCACGGGCCAGCTGGTCCGAGGTGTGCAGGCCTGATGGGATTAGCAGTCCAGAGGCTCTGAGGGTGTCGACGAGTTCGATTGCAGACGGGGTCGGGATGCCCAAATCTTGTAGCAGCTCCCGATTTGCGAGGGTGGTATCCACCGAGGCATTGAAAGAGACACGGCCCTGTTGCATTACGACGATGCGGTCACTCAGTGTGACCGCTCTAGACAGGTCGTGGGTGACCAGAAGAATAGTCGTTCCATCGGCACGTAGTTTCTGTAGGATGCGGTCGAGTTCATCAGCACCGGACGGATCCAGGCCGGCAGAGGGTTCGTCGAGTACGAGTACGGAAGGATTCGTGGCGAGTATTCCAGCCAGCGCGACCCGACGCCGTTCACCACCGCTGAGCGTGAACGGGTTCCGACGTCTGAAGAGATCCGGCTCGAGGCCGACTGAGGCTAGAGCTCGGTCGACCCGATCCGGTATACTATCGAGATCGAGGTTGGCGGGGCCGTAGGCTACGTCTTCCTCGACCGTCTCCGCAAAGAGCTGCATTTCAGGGAACTGGAACACGAGACCTACTTTCTGGCGGATGTCGTCGTGGCTCTTGGAGTCGGATACATCCAGTCCATCTACTATGACACGTCCACTCTCCCCGATGTGGAGTCCGTTCAGGTGCAGCGCGAATGTCGATTTGCCGGAACCGCTTGGTCCCATCAGGGAGACGAACTCGCCTTGATCGAGCGAAAAGTCCACGTCGAAAAGAGCTTGGTGCGCATGGGGTTCTCCAGAGTTGTATGTAAAGCAGAGGTCGATGACCTGGACGATCGGGCTCGGGCTCATCGCGGGAGTAGGGGATTCTTGGGAAGGGAGCTGCGGGAGCTCCAAGGTCGTACTCGTTAGGGCAGCGTGCGTTACAGGTACTGGAGAGCGGTGTCCGCAAGCTGCAGCGAGTCTTCCGGAAGTAGTCGTCGAAAGGCGATGCAGCTTGAGTTTCTCAGGTCGGGACAGAATCTCTTCGGGTTTTCCATCCAGCACAATCTGGCCCTTGTCGAAGACGATCAGGCGATCGGATCCAAGAGCGTCGTCCGGATCTTGGGCGACAACGATGGGAGTGAGTCCGTCGTCGTGAAGACTGTGGATCACGTCGCGGATTTCGTCACGGAACGATGGGTCCAGCATCGAGTAGGGTTCGTCGAATAAGATGAAATCAGGTCGAAGCACAACGATCCCCCCTATTGCGAGACGCTGGCGTTCTCCACCGGAAAGCGAGTGGGGATCGTGTTTCCCGAAGTCGATCAGGTCGAACCGGTGGAGGATCTCGTCGACGCGTTCGACCATCTCGGGGTGGGGGACCCCTAGGTTCTCGAGACCGAAGGCGATCTCCGATTCGACAACAGGCGATACGATCTGATCGTCAGGATTCTGGAATACGAGCCCCGTGCGATAGGAGTCCGGAACGGTGACCGTTCCCTGCGTTGGTGACAGCAGCCCCGCTATGCACTTCAGGAATGTGGATTTGCCGCTTCCGTTGGCGCCGAGGACGGTGACGCGCTCACCCGGTCGCAGATCGAGGTCGATTCCATCGAGGACTGGTGTGTCGGGCAGGTAGGCGTAGGATAAGGCTCGAATCTTGATCACAATCGGAGACCTCGGGGCCGTACACGAGCATCCCCGGAGTTGACCGCTGTCAAACTCCGGGGATAAGGGAATCTGTCAGGTTGCTGTTAGTCGTCAGCAGGAACGGGTTCCGACGCTTCGGCAGTTGCGAAGACCTCGAAAGCGGGCAGATTGTTGTCGTCGCCTGTGGTCATTTCACGTGGGTCGGATATGATCTCGAGATCATCTCTGTCTTCTACCTGATCGAGGTAAGC
>DPVD01000030.1:0-6157 GCA_003526745.1 Candidatus Latescibacterota bacterium | reverse complement strand
CCAGCCCGAATGCGCTTCTAGTCCATAAACAGATACGGCCTCCAGCGCTGATCGGGAATCCCGACAAAGCGCTTAATGAACGTCACGTAATTCGGCAGCCTTGGGCGTCTTGCCAGCTGGACACCGGCTTGCTCCGGGGTACGATCCCCCTTCCGGTTGTTACACTTCAGGCACGCGCAGACCATGTTCTCCCACGAATCTCGCCCGCCGCGGGTCTTCGGGAGCACGTGATCGACTGTCATTGATCCGGACTTCGTGCCGCAATACTGGCATTGGAAGCTGTCTCGTTTCAGAATGTTCCGCTTCGAGAGGGTCAGCGGCTTCGGTGGCATGCGCACGTAAAAGTCCAACCGCACCACGCTAGGTACTGGAAACTCAGCGCTGACGGATCGGATACAGATATCCAGCGTCTCCACAACCTCCGCCCGTCCGCGGAAGACGAGCACAATCGCCCTCCGAGCAGAGCATACGTGGATAGGTTCGTAGCTCTGGTTGAGCACCAGAACCGACTTGCTTAGGACAGATACTCCGTTTGCCGTACCGCTCTTCACGTCTCCCCGCTCACTCCTCTGGTTCGATCGTACGGGTTCAGCCCCTCCCAGCAACACACCCACTTAATGTCGGCTATTCCAGACTTTCGCGGTAGGCCTCCGCTGACATCAGCTCCGAAAGCTCGCTGGTGTCCGAGAGTCGAATCCGAATCGTCCATCCCTCTCCATAGGGATCCGTGTTCACTAGCGAAGCGTCTTCCTGCAGTTGATCGTTCACTTCGACCACTTTGCCCGAGACCGGTGAGATCAGATCAGCGACCGTCTTGACCGCCTCAACAGTACCGTAAAGCTCACCGAGAACGACTTGGGTGCCGACATCCGGGAGTTCGAGAAACACGATATCGCCAAGTTCAGACTGTGCATAGTCTGTGATCCCCGTCGTCCCCGTGTCTCCGTCGACGCTCAGCCAGTCGTGAGCTTCGTGATAGTAGACGCCTTCGATGACTTCCGACATAGTATCCCCTCACCCTAGCTATTCAGGTTCTGCACAAACTCAGTAGAGAACGTTCCTGCTTTGAAGTCTGGGTGGGCGATCGCTTCACGATGGAAAGGGATCGTCGTCGGCACCCCCTCGATCACGAATTCGGCGAGAGCTCGAAGCATCCGGGCCACAGCATCTTCCCGCGTCGGCCCGTATACAATCAGCTTCGCAAGGAGCGAGTCGTACTGAGACGGTATCAGATATCCTGTGTATGCGTGCGTGTCGACCCTGACTCCTGGTCCGCCGGGCACATGAAAGGCAGTGATCTTCCCGGGACTTGGGCGAAAGTCGTGAGCCGGATCTTCCGCGTTAATCCGGCACTCGATCGCGTGCCCCTCAAATACGACATCCTCCTGTTCGAGAGGAAGCTTCTCGCCCGCAGCAACCTGTACTTGTTGCTTGATCAGGTCCAGACCAGTCACCATCTCGGTCACCGGGTGCTCGACCTGGATCCGAGTGTTCATCTCCAAGAAATAGAACTCATTCGTGTCGGACAGCAGAAACTCGACGGTTCCCGCTCCGTAGTAGCTGGCAGCAGCCGCACCCTTCACCGCAGCTTGCATCATTCGGGCGCGCAATTCCGGATCCACGGCAGGAGAGGGCGACTCCTCGATCAACTTCTGGTGTCGACGCTGAATCGAGCATTCTCGCTCGCCCACGTGCAGGACCTTACCGTGCTGGTCCCCCATCACCTGCACCTCGACGTGCCTAGGGTTGACGATCTCCTTCTCAAGGTAAAGATGTCCCGACGAGAAGGCTGCAGCCGCTTCTGTGTGCGCGACCTGCCACGCGTATTCGAGATCGCCCTCGGACTCGACCGTGCGCATTCCGCGTCCCCCGCCACCGGCCGCGGCTTTCAGCCTGACAGGATATCCGATCTCCTTCGCAGCCTCCTTCGCCTCACCGAAGTCCTGCAGAATCCCCGTCCCCGGCGACGTGGGAACGCCAGCGGACTCCATAGCCGCGCGTGCCGAGGCCTTGTCCCCCATCGTGCGGATCGACTCCACAGAGGGGCCGATAAACGTGATCCCGCAGGACCGACAGAGCTCAGCAAATTCTGCGTTCTCTGCGAGAGGGCCGTAACCGGGGTGGATAGCGTCCGCGTTCGTGATGTCAGCCGCGCTCAGGACCCTAGAATAGTTCCGGTAGCTCTGATCACCGGGTGGAGGACCGATACAGACGTCCTCGTCAGCCAACCCGATATGGAGGGAGTTGCCATCGGCTTCTGAGTGGATCGCCACCGTCGGGATGCCGAGCTCCTTGCAGGACCGAATCACGCGAAGCGCGATCTCGCCTCGGTCGGCGACGAGGATCTTATCAAACAAAAGAAGTCTCGATCAATGAGGTTGTCACGATGATCAGGAGGGATCAACCTGGAAAAGGGGCGTGTTGTACTCGACGGGCGCCCCGTTCTCGACGAGGACCTTCGAGACCCGACCACTAACTTCGGCCTCGATCTCATTCATAATCTTCATCGCTTCGATGATACAGACGGTCTGTCCTGCGGTGACAACATCGCCCTCCTTCACAAAGGGGTCGGCATCGGGCGATGGCGCCCGGTAGAATGTGCCGACCATCGGAGAGACGATCGCTTCACCCGGGTGGGACTTACCGTCCGCATCTGGAGATAGGACGGAAGCTTCAGCCGATGCCGCCGGAGCGGCAGCGACCGTCTGGACGATCGGCGCCGATCCGCCCCGCGAAACGCGGACTCTCCACCCGAACAGGCGTTTCTCGACCTCCACTTCGCTGATCTCATCGCCCGCGATGGCAATCAGCTCATTCAGACTGTCTTTAATGGCTTGTGAAAGCTTCAAACGGCCCCTCCTTAACAGAGACGAATCGTCTCGCGGGTCGATGTGCTATCAGACACGTTCGACGTAGGCATCAGTGCGTGTATCGATCTTCAGGGTCTGCCCCTTCTCCACAAACAGAGGTACTTGCACCGAGGCACCAGTCTCGAGAGTCGCTGGTTTGCTGCCGCCGCTCGCCGTATCTCCGCGAACACCAGGGTCAGTTTCCGTCACCAAGAGTTGGACAAAGATAGGAAGCTCGACCCCGATTGCATTCCCTTCAGCAACCAGCACATCGCAGACCTCATTTTCCTTCAAATATTTGACAGCGCTGCCAACCGTGTCCTCGTTCAGTTCGAACTGCTCGTAATTCTCATTATCCATGAATGTGTAGAAGTCACCTTTGTAGAGATACTGCATCTTCCGACGTTCGAGCCGAATGTCGTCGACCTTGTCACCGGAGCGATAGGTCTTGTCAATCACCTGCCCGGTCTTCACGTTCTTCAGCTTCGTCCGAACAACGGCAGCACCCTTGCCCGGCTTGAAGTGTTCGAACTCCGCCATCCAGTAGAGCTGCCCCTCCATGCGGAGGACCATCCCGTTCCTAAAATCGGATGTTGAAACCATAGACTCGTAGTCCCTCTATTTCGCAGTTTCTTCGACGAGATCGCCCAAAATCTTCTCCGCATCAAGCGGACTTACTAGCCTGACAACACGTTCAGCCTCGCTCTGGTGCCCCTGACTAGCATAGAGTCGGGCAAGCGTCAGCGACACGAAGGGAAACTCTGCCGCTGCCTCCGGATCGAGAACATCGGGCTCTTCTTCATTGCACTCCTGATCCTCCACCACAGCGGTTTCAGCTTCTTGGAACAACGGCTGGAACGGATTCAGCCTTTCCAGCCTTTTCCAGAGCGGCTGCGCGGCCGCCACGTCACCGTTCCGCTGAGCGATACCCGCCAGATGCTGATGCGCGGAGGGGTTGTCGGGGTCCAGCTGGAGCACCTTTCGGAACTCCTCTTCCGCCCCCCTGATATCTCCGGCCGAAAGACAGGACCGACCGAGAATCAAGTGGCCTGTAGCATATGATGGCCTGTATCTCAGTCCTTTCCGACAAACCACGATCGCTCTGTCGGCCTGTCCGAGAACTAGGTAGGCGTCAGCCAGTCGCGCAAAGACCGTGGAAGTTGGATTCCTTTCGAACAGTCGGCTCAGACGTGAGACTTCGCCCTCGGCGGACGTCCCATCTGGACGCGCTAATTCCACGCGCACCTCTTTTATGTGGAGTGCTGAGAGACCGCAAGTATAGAAAACGGGGAAAGGCCTGTCAATCAGTCGGCCAAAAAGGGGAGAGATGCTGTTACTGCTGGGGATTTTGTCCGTATCGACTGCGCAGTTGCGATCAGCCAATTTGGGGCTCGCGTTAGTCGCGGTTGAACTTGCACCTCGTCACAAAACCGCCGTCATATTTCCGGACGCGCTTTAGCGAGCCGGGCGCGTATCCGGATTTCAAAGGCGGCCTCCTTGTGTTGTGCATCAAAACCACCCTTTAGGGCCTTACAGTCAGCACCCCGAAGCCGCATGCCCAAAGCAGAGAAATCAACAATTTTTAGGTTCAGATGCTCTACACCTGCACCGATATGAACCCAACCGGCAGATCGATCTGAAGACTATTACAGCCTCTGTATTCTTAGTTGGCTGACGAAATCGATCATCCTTCTAAAAATGGTCAAGAGAGGACAGCCGATAATGTAATCAATCGAAACCATAAATCTACAAAAATATGGGGCTTGGCTCGCAGAAGAGCTCGCGATTTCTGGGGAATTGGCTTGTTCCCCCCAAACGTGCTCAGTATATTCTGGCGATTCGCGCCGACCTCCACCGAGGAACGCAAAAGTGCTCTTACTGGATCTCTTCATCTCGTTCTGCAAAGTCGGTATCTTCGCTTACGGCGGGGGCCCCTCTATGATACCACTTGTGCAGGAAGAGGTCGTCGACGTCCACGGGTGGATGACGATTGAGGAGTTCGCCGACGCGCTCGCCATGGGCTACGCCCTGCCTGGTCCGATCGCCACAAAGATGGCCGCCTACGTGGGCTACAAGATCGCGCACATACCCGGGCTTATCGTGGCGCTCTTAGGCACTGTGCTTCCCTCGCTTTTGATGATGATGCTCCTAGCGGTGTTCTTCTGGAGCTATAAAGATTCCCCAAGCGTGCAGGCTACGCTGAAAGCAGTCCGGCCAGCTGTTGTGGGCCTCCTTTTCGTTGTCGTATGGGAGATGTTCCCGAAATCCGTGACGTCGTGGCACACCGGCTTGATCGCCATCATCACCTTCACCGGGATCACGCTGCTCAACGTTCATCCCGCCGTGGCCATCGTAGTGTCGGCCGTGGTCGGCGTCATCGTCTACCGCTAGCGTTTTGAAGCTCGCGACTGAGGCGATCGTCAGAGATGTGAAACACATCGCGATCCACGATCAGCGTTACGTGCAGGTCGCATACTCCCCGGTCGACGAACAGGGCAGAATTCTCCAGGCTCGTATCGGGCTCGAAAGCACCTTCGAAGCACTCAAACCCGGCCACAGAGTGGTCGTACACAGCTTGATGAACGTTGTTATCCGAATCGAACTCTCAGGAGACAGTGATGACTGAGCGGAAGCACTTTGACGCACTTGCTGACCGCGTGCTGGCCGGCAAGCCCCCGACAAGAAACGAGTGCCTTTCCGTGCTTGGCAGTCCGGAAACTGCCCTGCTGTCGTTGCTTGATGCCGCCTTCAAAATCCGTCACCGTCACTTTGGGTTCGGTGTTCAGCTTCACGTCCTGAAGAACGCCAAGAGCGGGCTTTGTCCTGAGGACTGTCATTACTGTTCGCAGTCCTCGGTCTCGGACGCACCGATCGAGAAGTATCCACTGCAGTCACAGGACAACATCCTGGCGGGTGCCGTGACCGCACACGCGGGTGGTGCGCATCGATACTGCATCGTCACGAGCGGCCGGGCCCCTACGGAATCGGAGGTCGACCGCCTCTGCGGAACCGTCCGGGCGATAAAGGATCGGATGGACATCGAGATCTGCTGTTGTCTCGGCCTGCTCACGGCAGATCACACCCGCCGCCTGCGCGATGCAGGGGTCGATCGAGTAAACCACAACTTGAACACAAGCGAGTCGCATCACGACCAGATCGTGTCGACGCACACCTACAAAGACCGGCTGGAGACTCTCAGGCACGTCCGAGACGCCGGACTCGACATCTGTTCGGGCGGTATCGTCGGGATGGGTGAGTCTCACGACGACATCATCGACCTCGCCTTCGAGCTGAACGAAGCCGGCGCT
>DPVD01000145.1:0-8219 GCA_003526745.1 Candidatus Latescibacterota bacterium | reverse complement strand
CATCCTCGGGTAGACGAGATCTTCAGTACCCGTCAGGATCTCCATAAGCCAATCGGAAAGACCTGGTGATCCGACCGCACTGATTTGCGGCTCCGCTTCCAGATATTGTCGCGCTGTCTTGATTACCAGATCGTGATAGCCTCGCTTCTCCGTCTGCTGGAATCGTTCATAACATAGGTTGGCGACCCCTGCGTGCGAGCGGATGACGAACGTACCGTAGTCCCGGAACGGATTCTCGATCGCACGATCCAACCAGAGTCGTGACCGCTGGGCCTCTTCCGCACCGTGTGGTTCTAGGTTGTAGAGGTGCGCACCTACCAGAAACCCTTTACCGTCGGGCTGGTGATCCATCTTCAGAAATGCCGAATCGGTCCGTGCCGCCGTGAGACGCATCTTCGAAGCCAGGATCGGCTCGACTATCTCGGCGCTCCATCCCAGATCCACTGCCAAAGAAAGGTTGTCGATCGGAAACACAAGCCGCCCCCTCCAAGGCTCCGTCTTCTTCGGGGTCGCGCTGTCCGCTCTGATCGCACCGGACTCCGGTGACCGTTTCGACTCGATAAAGGCGATCACCCTCTTCATCGCGTGGTCCAGCGAGCGATTCCTGCGTTCGGCGAATACGATAGACCAGGTCCCCATCGTTAGATCCTGGAGGTATCGTTCGTCCAGCGTCTGCTGGAAGGCTGTAGCCCAGGTGCTGAGGAAGTATCCCGCGTGTCGCGGCTCGTCCCCATTGACGGTCGGTCCGTGCTGGTCGTAGAGCGCGTGCTTCGAAAAATTCCCGGTATCATGATTCCCGATCTGATTTTCCCACAATCCTCTCGCGAATCGGAAGGCCGATTTAGGCTCAAGGATATAGCACACGTCCCAAAGCACCCACGGACGGTAGAACTCGTGCAGCGTGCCCGCAATCTTGTGGATGCGGCGTTCCTCATCGAAGTGCCAGCCCATGTGCTCACCCCAAGCATAGAGATCTGTCGCGGGGTGGGCGCAATTCTCGAGGAACCAGCCCAGCGTCAAATCGGCCTCAAGCCCGTATCGGTCGTCCCCGGTCAGCGTGCTCAGCGCATACAGGATCTGGTAGAGCCCCTGGTCGTGCATCGGATTGGCACCTCCGATCATACGCTCCCTGTCACGCACCCCCAGAATCTGCGGCGGGTCGTCCTCGTCGAGCCGTTCGTATGTGTACCGGTCGAGCGTCGTGGCGATCAGCGGAGACCTCACCAGCCCGTATGTATCGCGTCCGTGGGTGAGAAGCGCGTCGGCATATGCAGTCACCACCTTCAGGTAGTCGGGCTCAGCAGTGACAGTGGTGTTTGTCAGGAGAAATGTGAGTGTGAGGATTCTGATCAGCACGGTAGGGTCCGGGGTGTGTTTTCTCAGGTGACAATTCGTCATAGAATATAGTAACGGTTTAGTTGGTGGATTTTCGGCTATGCGGTGGAAGCCAATTGGCGATGCTGGCCCTCACCTATCGAAAATGCGAAGATGTCTCGAATAACAGGATCATCCCTTAGGAGTCTCCTTCTCCTGACACTCGTCGTGGCGTGCGGATCTGCGGACACACGGCCGCTTGCGGAGTCCGACAAGCTGCGTGCTGCTGGCGGCGAGCCGCACGACTACTTCGGGTATGCCGTGTCGACAGACGGCACGCACGCGATTGTCGGGGCATATGGAGATGACGATCGAGGTCAGAACGCTGGAGCGGCCTACATTTTCTCGACACGGAACAAAAAATGGACCGAAGAGGCCAAGCTGATTCCGCTCCAAGCGCGGCCGAACGAACAGATCGGAATAGCGGTCGACATAAGCGGGGATTTCGCCTGGGTCGGGTCTCGGGGTGACATCGAATCGGGATCGAAAACAGGTGCCGCTTACGTGTATCGGAAGCTTGACGAGGGTTGGGTTCAGATATCGACGTTCCGATCACATGAGTTCCGCGCAGACGACCTATATGGTCTGTCGATCGCTGTCGATGGCGATTGGGCCGTCGTCGGTGCACACAGAGATCCGAAGAATGGTCGCGACGCGGGAAGCGTGTATGTCTACCACTTGGAGAACGATGTGTGGACGTTCAGTGAGCGGCTCTACGCCACCCATGGAAAAGCAGCGGACTACTTCGGCTTCGATGTGGACATCGATAGGAGCCAGATCATCGTGGGTGCTTTCGGTGACGATGAAAAGGGGAATCGGGCGGGTGCAGCCTATACGTTCCGGCGAATCCAGAACAGCTGGAGGCAGGATATGAAGCTGACGGCACCTGACGGCGGAAAGCACGCATTATTCGGACACAGCGTGGCTCTGTCAGGGAAGCATGCTATAGTCGGCGCACACGGCAGCTGGACGCACGGACGATTCTCCGGTGCGGCCTATGTATATGAGCGGACTCAGCGTGGGTGGAAGTTTGTACAGCAGGTCAAAGCTCCTGACAATCGAGCGAATAAGTACTTCGGGTTCTCCGTCGATATCTCGCCCAAGCGTATACTGGTTGGAGCACGCGGCGACAGCCACGATAGCATCATCCAGTCGGGTGCCGCATACCTCTTCACAAGATCTGGAAGCAAGTTCGGCTCACCGATCAAGCTTGTCGCGCAACTCGCAGAAGAGCTCGACTTCTTGGGAAGGTCGGTGTCTGTATGCGATGGTTTCGGGCTGGCGGGCACACACGGTGACGACGACAGAGGATCACTGTCTGGATCTGTCTATACCTTCTAGACTACGTCACTAAGCGCTGAGCGTGCGATGACTGATCGCCACGATCAGGTAAGGCGCGTCCCGAGTCCACGTGTTGATACCGTCGTCGCCTGGGCTCGAAGTCCCTCCGAAGCTATTCCTATCAAATCGTCTTGGTAAGTGTCCACGTGGATCAGCCGATTATCATGATACTGTCATGTCTTGGTCACGATCCTTGCAGGCACAAGGACAGTGGGTTTATCGTGCGCAAGTTACTAAATCCATGAAACTTGAACTCAAAGACATCACGCTTCGATTCGAAGACCGAACGCTTCTGGACAACACCTCGCTCACGATCGATCAGGGCGACTTTATAGTCATCCGCGGCCCATCCGGGTCAGGCAAAAGCAGCCTGCTCCGTCTCTTGAACCGCCTAGCCGAGCCCTCTTCGGGTCGCATATACGTAGACGAAACTCCGCTCGATGACCTTGAGGCCCCAACCTTTCGCCGCCGGGTTGGTTACGTCCCGCAGACGCCGGTCTTGATACCGGGCTCCGTTAAAGAAAATCTGACGCTCCCGTACCGTTTCAGGTCTTCGATGGATAGCTCGCCCGATACTAGTCGTTTCGAGGCGGACCTGAAGTCCCTGAACCTCAAAATCACGCTCGCCGACGACACAGAGAACCTGTCAGTGGGCGAAAAACAGCGTATCACGCTGCTCCGGACGCTCTCGACAAACCCGGATGTGATTCTAGCCGATGAGCCGACCTCTGCGCTGGACCCGGATTCGCGCACGATCGTTGAGACGCGTCTGAAAAGTGTCAACCGCGACAGGAGCACTACCATCGTTCTCGTCACCCATCTGGAATTCGACACGGTCGGCGCCCAGACTCGGCAATTCACGATAAAGAACGCCAGACTCGAGGAGGTTACGTGAACGTAATCGACATCGGGCCTCTTCAGCTTGTCTACTGTCTCGTGTTCATCCTTATCGCGAGTGCAGGATCGCTCGTGCTCAAGCTGGGTCTTGAGCGCGAGCTGGTGATTGGGACCATCCGCACCTTCGCTCAACTCGGGATCATGGGCTATGTGCTCAAGTTCATCTTCGACCTCGACAATGTGTGGCTCATCCTACTACTCTTTAGCTTCATGGTCTTCTGGGCCGCACATGCAATCCGAGGACGTGTCAAAGAGCAGGCAGTCCAGATCTTCATCCCGACATTCATCTCCATGGTCTTGAGCTACACGCTCGTATCGATTATCGTGACATCCGTGATCGTACAGGTGAAGCCCTGGTATACACCTCAGTATTTCATTCCTCTGAGCGGGATGATCATTGGTAACTCGATGAATGCCATCACGATCGCGCTGGACAGGCTGTTCTCCGACATTCGAAAGCAGCGTGACCAAGTCGAGCTCGCCCTGTGTCTCGGCGCTACATACCAAGAAGCGACCATGTCGATCTTCAGAGACACAATCCGAGCGGGCATGATCCCGTCAATCAACGCGCTCATGACCGTCGGACTCGTCTCCATACCCGGCATGATGACCGGTCAAATTCTCGCCGGCTCAAACCCGGTCATCGCGATCAAGTATCAGATCATCGTCATGCTGATGTTGGTCGCCTCGACCGCGATCGGCTCAATGATCGTCATCACCGTCATGCGAAAACGCTGCTTCACGAAAGCGCATCAATTGATGCTCTAATGCGTCCACTTTGCTGCTTGACCCCGATCATGCCTTCCTGGAGCATCGTAGCCTTGCCGAAGGAACCGGCGAAGACAGGAGCCCCCTGGGCCGCGTCCTTTAGCGGGCGAAAGTTGTGTATAAACCAGCCCTTGCGTGCCAAGGGAGGGACGATCATAGACCGCCAGAACATCAGAGGACTCACGGATACAAGACAAAGATGAGACTAAGCACAGTTCAACTCACCCAGCTCGAAACAGACGGCTACGTCATCGTCGATTGCCCTTTTCCTCGATCGTTTACAGGCGCCTGCCTTCAAGCAATCGAGAAGGTAGCTGTTTCGCCAGGGACCCTTACGGATGATTCGAAGAAGAACCACTTCTCCCTTTCCCCGATCATCCCGGACTCTTACTGGTGTGCGCTCGACCATTCGCTTCCCTTCCTGCAAGTCGCCCTGCACGAAGAGATCGTCGAGCTCATACGCGAAATCGAGAAGACCGACGACATCTACTTCCGAAACGGTGGAATCAACGAATTGGCCCCCGGCAGGGGCTTCCTGTGGCATCGGGACACAGAATGGGAACACATCGAGATCATGCACTATTTCTCAAACGCATCCGTATCTGAGGGGTGCCTACGTGTAATTCCTGCTTCACACAAGGGACACGCAGACGTCTGGATGGATCGGGTTCGTGAACTGCGACGCAAGCAGGAGTTCGCGTATCCACCCGCTATGGAAGGTCCCGCAGATGTGGAGATGGAAGGCGAGATTCCACTCGAAGTGACATCCGGCCAAATCATCGTACGCCACTCGAAGATCCTGCACGCCACCTGGAAAAATCAAGGCAACTCAGGCAGGCTGATGCATCACTGGGTGTTCAGACGCGGCGATCAGCCGAACCATCGGTTCACGTGGCGCGACTACCTGACCGACGACCTGATCGATTCGCTGACCGAACAACAGAAGGAAGTGCTCTGGCTGGATCGAGAGTTCGAAATCGACGAGAAATACCGCCCTGAGCGAGAACGAGAGCTCGGCAAGGTGATATGGGGATGTGTGTGAACGGGGACTTAGGGGAAGGGTAGCGTGCTGAACGGCGACCAGTCAAGATGAACTGAGCGGTGTCGGGCAGAGCCGGACGAGAACCTGACAAGATTCGCCCTAAACAGCTTTCCGCTAAGGCTACTGAGCTTGGGGGCAGCCACCCCTTCCGTTTCCTCCGTCGCTAGCCTTTCAAACCCCAGAGCCGCTTTCGCTGGTCCGGCCACCCCTCCCATTCCTCATCGAAGATCCGCTTCACCGCCTCGAGGTCCCGCTTCCGTCCTCCTGCCGGATAGTAGTTCCACGCCATCGCACGTCGTGGTCCTGCGACGGTCTTCTCACCCGTCGCGTGCCAGCAGCTGGGAGTCCAAACGAGAGTCCACCTGGGATCAAGACGCACTTCCACTTCGTGTGGATGCTTTGCAAAGCACATTTCGGGCTCTTCGTTATGAATCCCCGTCGCGATCTCGATCTGCTTCAACTCTTCGTAGACCTCTTCCCGCTCGCGAAGGTGTGTACCGGGCAGAACGCGCAGTGGACCGTTCGAGGGATCGTGTCGATCGAGCGCAGTTCGAAACGACACCTGCTTCACGTCTGGACCCCCATCGGAGTGCCACTGCACCTGGATCTTCGCCCGTCCGTCCTTCGAGATCGTCTTCGACGCGTCACCTAGCCCACACGCCCCGATGTGTACTTCGTCCGTACCCAGCAGCTCTCTTGCCGTGTCGACCGCAGCTGGTGTCTCCACGAGTCGCAACGCCTGCTCCTTCATCATCAGGAACTGGCATGCGCCGATGTTCAATCCTTCGGGCCAATCGGTCTGCTCCCACTCGAACTCCTTTGCCCGCTGAAGCCGGTCCACTTCCTGAACAGTCTCCTGCCCAAACGGATTCGACATCAGAAAGAACCCACTTCGATGGAAGTGCTGCTTCTGTGTTTCTGTAAGGATCATTGGGATTCACATCTGCCGGCTTCTCGATACGAACCTGAACTTTGTTACGGCCTACTCGAAGGACCGGGTTTCTTCTCTTCTTTCCTCTATCCGATCTTCACCACTCGCTTTCCGATATGGTCCCCCCTTAGAAGCCCCATAAACGCCTCCGGTGCATTCTCGATCCCTTCGACCACATCCTCACGATATTTGATTTGCCCGGACGTCACCCACTGCGCCATCTCGCGCAGGGCTTGATCGTGCTGATCAGCCCAGTCGGAAACGAGCAGCCCCTGAATTCGGAGTCTTTTCGTTATACAGTGCCAGAACAGACGTGGGCCGACAGGTGGTTCCGTCGCATTGTATTGGGAGATCTGGCCGCATACAGCCATCCTGCCCCACAGGTTAAATAGCGGGAAGACGGCGTCCGTGACCGGACCGCCGACATTGTCGAAGTAAACATCAATCCCGTCGGGACATAGCTCAGACAGAGATGCTTCGTAGTCGATCGAGGTCTTATAGTTGAAAGCACCGTCGAATCCGAGGTCGTCGAGCACATACCGAACTTTCTCGTCCGACCCGGCGGTACCGACGACTCGACAACCATTGATCTTCGCAATCTGCCCGACGACAGATCCGACCGCTCCCGAGGCGGCCGACACGACAACAGTCTCGCCCGCGACGGGATTCGTCACATCGAGCAGGCCGAAATAGGCAGTCAGACCAGGCATGCCAAGCACACCAAGCGACGTGCTTATTGGTGCCAGTGACGAATCGATCTTCCGCGCTCCGTCTCCATTGGTCACACCGTGTGTCTGCCACCCCAGCGACGCTTGAACTGTATCGCCGCTCTGAAAGCCCGGATGATTTGACTCGATCACCTGCCCGACGGTGGCGCCGACAATGACTGCGCCGATTTCGATACCCGGCGCATACGACTTTCGGTCGTTCATACGACCTCGCATGTACGGGTCGACCGACATGTATTCATTTCTAATCAGCAACTCACCGGCCTCGGGCTCGGGCACGTCGGTCTCGACGAGCTTGAAATCCGAGTCCTTCGGAACCCCGTAAGGGCGCTGCGCGAGCGTAATTTGACGGTTCATCTCTGGCATCTGGACACGTCTCCTTATATCTTGGCCATTGCGAATGGCCGTTCAATGTACCCACTCTCAGTCCCGAATCAAATCCACACTTCTACATGCCCGAAGGCCTCAGCACGAAAGTAAATACGCACGCAATAGTCTACAAGGACCCGGGCTACTAATATGGATTCGGACAATCTGTAGTCTGCGATTACAACCGACTGGTGATTCTCTTCCGCGAGGTTCGATCCTAGCTGAACGAGGGCCTAACAGGACACTGGCATCCGACTACGAAAAGGTGCATCACCCATTCTGAAGACCTAGGTGGGATCTAGTCTAGCCCGTGTGTCCTCCTCTCCGAGTAAACATTGACCACATTCTACCTTTCACTCGCAAAACTCTGTCACGGGGTTCCCATGCTCCGGCGCGTCTTCTGGCGATATGTTTACCAATCGCTGGCGAGTCGGTACACGTTCCCCGAATGGACGTTCATGAACTACGGCTACAGCGAAACGGACGGAAAACAGCTGGCACTCGAACCCGAGGATGAGAAGGACCGAAATCTCATCGCCCTGTATGCTCGAGTCGCGGGGCCGTTCAAGATGGACGGCAGGGATGTACTTGAAGTCGGATCCGGTCGAGGGGGAGGCGCCTCATTCATAGTGAGATATAAAAGACCCCGCAGGATGGTCGGAATCGACATATCGGAGAATGCCATCGCCTTCTGTCGCGAACGACATACAGCAGATAACCTAGAGTTCACGCGGGGAGATGCCGAATCGATCCCTTTCCCGGATATCAG
>DPVD01000420.1:4506-4645 GCA_003526745.1 Candidatus Latescibacterota bacterium | reverse complement strand
GGAAGAAGGGCGTCGCAGATATCAACTGCGACGCCCTTCTTCCATGGCCCTGTCCTTTGCCACGTGCCTAGAACTGATGGCTTTGACGCTTCTTCCTCTCCGGTGTCCCCCGTCTCTGCGTCGGCTGCTCGGTCCGCGT
>DPVD01000420.1:1175-4225 GCA_003526745.1 Candidatus Latescibacterota bacterium | reverse complement strand
TATCCAGGATGTACTGCGTCGGCTGCTCGGTCCGCGTCAGTCTTGCCGAATGCTTCGGGCAGGTCTTTACAGGCTCCGTCCCGGGCAGAAACACTTCCTTGAACGGGTTTGGGCAATAGATTGTCGCCACCTCGAAAGTCTGATCACAGACCTCGAGCTGTGGAACGGTCGCAGGCAGTTCGAAGGCCTCGGGTGGAAGGTCAAGGACTTCGTGGATCCGCTTCATGAACCGCGCCCAGACAGGCACAGCAACGACAGCACCCGACATGCGGTCGCCCAGTGAGACCTTCGCATCAAAACCGATCCAGACGCCAGCTACGATCTGCGGCGTGAACCCAACAAACCAAGTATCCGCGAAATTCTGAGTGGTTCCAGTTTTTCCGGCAGCCGGTCTTCGAAAACGGTGTACTCGCCTTGCTCCGTGATAGCCGGTCCCTTTCGGTTCGTCCATCACAGATTGTAGCATGTTCACTGCCACCGCTGCGGTTTCCGCGCTCAGAGCCACAGTCTCCTTCCCTTGGACACGATCCTCGAGAACGTCCCCATCCTTGTCGATAATCCGCGTGATCGCGATGGGCTCCACGTGGATCCCATTGTTAGGGTATGTGCCGTAAGCTGCAACCATATCCATCAGCGTGACTTCGCTCGTGCCCATAGCCAGTGAGAGATAGGGTCTTAATCGTGTCTTGATCCCAAGTTTTTTCGCATAGGCGACCCCGGTTCTCGGACCGATCTTCTGTAGGATCTGCGTCGTCACGACGTTCCGGGACATATAAAGAGCCTGCCTCATCGTCATCCAGCCTAGAAATTTGCGATCATAGTTCTCGGGCTGCCAGAACGTTCCGTCTGCCATAGGGATCGAGACGGCCGTATCGGGAAGACGCATCGTCGGACGCAGCCCCTTGTCTAGTGCAGCCGTATACACAAACGGCTTGAAGGAAGACCCAGGCTGCCTTAGAGCCTGAATTGCTCTGTTGAATTTGCTCTCATTGAAGTTGCGCCCCCCGACCATCGCTAGAATGTGTCCCGTGTGCGGGTCCAGTGCCACTAGGGCGCCCTGAACGATCGTCGCCGCCAAGGTATCCCCACGGGTATCGATCCCTTCCCAGAATGTTGAATCGGGCGGGTTCCGTCGTCGACGCTCGTCGATGTTCCGCTGGACCTCCTCGAGCTGCTTCGCCAAGACCTCCTCGGCGATCAGCTGCAAGCGGGAGTCAAGGGTCGTATAAACGGCGACACCGTCCTTGTAGAGGTGCCTCAAACCGTAAGTGTTCTCGATATATTGTCTAACGTGCTCGGTGAAATACGGCGCCTCTCCCGTCGCTTCATCCAAGGGCTTAAGCACGATCGGTCTCAGCCGTCCGGATCGATATTCCTCTCTAGTGATACGTCCGGCACGATACATCTGAAGCAACACGATGTTGCGGCGATCCTTCGCGCGCTGCGGGTGATTCACCGGAGAATAATAGTAGGGACCTTTGAGCAGCCCCACGAGCAGCGCGCACTCGTCGATCGACATCTCCTTCGCACGCTTCCCGAAGAACCGCTGCGCTGCGGCCTCGATCCCGTGCGCTCCACGCCCAAACAGCATGCGGTTAAAATATTTCTCGATGATCTCGCGCTTGGTATACGTGCGCTCGAGCAGAACAGCCGTCAGCTGCTCGGCTACCTTTCGCGTCCAGGTCTGATCCTGGGTCAGGAAAATGTTCCGGGCGAGCTGCTGGGTTATCGTACTTGCACCGTGACCCTTCAGACTACCCTCAATCCACAGATTCCGGACAACTACACGAAAGATGTCCGGAATACTCACTCCCCAGTGTCGCCAGAAGTGTTGGTCCTCGGTAGAGATCAGACCGTCGATCGCTGCTTGGGGAAGCTGGTCGTAGGTGATCGGCTCACGGCGTTGGACCCAGAACTTCCGGAGGATCTTGCCGTCAGCCGAGTATATGTTCGTTGTTCGTGCGGGATCGACGTCTTCAAGCTCGTCGAAAGAGGGAAGGCTATCTTTGAACTGCCAGATCACACCGCCCGCAACAGCCACCATGAGGATGGCGCAGATCGAGCAGTAGACGAGGATTCGGACAGCGTAGTATTTGAACATCCGGAGTACTTAGGTCACTCGAGTGAGGCCAGCGTCTCTTTCAATCGGCTTGCTATGGTCGCGTACTCGGCTTGTTTCTTCTTCTCGCTCTCGACGACATCCGCCGGTGCGTTCTCCAGAAACTTCGCGTTCTGAAGCTTCTTTTCCAAACCTCCGAGCACCTTTTCAAGCTTGTCCAGCTCTTTCCGCTGACGCTGACGCTCCTTGTCAAGGTCGATCAAGCCTTCGAGCGGCACATACACTTCCGCCTCCGGAAGGACGACCGTACCGGATACGGGGGGCCGCTCGACGTCTGCCCCCGTGGTCATCGATTCGATTCGACCCAGCTCACGGATATATGCGGCAGCAGAGTCGAGCAGAACCCGCCGCGCGTTGTCCTCGACTTTGATCACGACATCCGCCCTCTTGGCAGGAGGGATTCGCATCGTACCTCGGATGTTTCGGACAGCACCGATCACATTCTGGATAGCCTGCATCTCTCGCTCGGACTCCTCGTCCAACCGTTTGGAATCGGCCTCTGGCCAGGGCGCCGCTATCAACAGCTCCCCCACGTGAGGGAACTGCTGCCAGAGCTCTTCCGAGATGAACGGGACCATCGGGTGCAGCATGCGCAGCGTCCCTTCGATCACGTGACACAGAATCTGCTGTGTCTGGCCCCGTGCCTCTCGATCTTCGCCGTTCAGCTTCACCTTGGCTAGTTCGACATACCAGTCGCAGTAGTCGTTCCACACGAACTCATAGAGGAAGCGTGATGCCTCATCGAAACGGAAGACGTCGAGCGCCTCTGTGACATTAGTGATGGTCCGGTTGTAACGGCTTAGGATCCAGCGGTCCGGAAGATCGGTCACATCACCTATTTCAGAGGCCAGTGAAGCATCAGTCAGGTCCCGCTCCTCAAGGTTCATCAGCACAAATCTGGAGGCGTTCCAGATCTTGTTGCAGAAGTTCC
>DPVD01000420.1:457-834 GCA_003526745.1 Candidatus Latescibacterota bacterium | reverse complement strand
TGGTTGTCTTTCACCTCGGCGTCGAAGCGGATGTCCTGAGAACTTCCACACTGATACAGGAGCGACAATCGCGTCGCGTCGGCACCATACCGCTCGATCAACTCTCTTGGATCGATTCCCGTGCCCAAGGATTTGCTCATTCGCTTCCCGTCTCGAGTCTGCACAGTCGGGTGCACGAGAACTGTGGCAAAGGGGATCTCGTCAACAAACTCGATTGCCGTCATCACCATCCTCACCACCCACAGATAAAGGATGTCGCGCCCCGTGATCATCAGATCCGTCGGATGGTGACGCCCGAGGTCGTCCGTTCGATCGGGCCACCCGAGCGTCGCGAACGGCCATAGCGCAGAGCTAAACCAAGTGTCCAAAACGTCCGG
>DPVD01000420.1:0-170 GCA_003526745.1 Candidatus Latescibacterota bacterium | reverse complement strand
AAACCAAGTGTCCAAAACGTCCGGATCCTGTTCGTAGTCCTCCGCATTAGCAGGCGGATCCTTAGAAACGATCACCTCGCCCGTCTGCTTGTGTGTCCAAGCCGGAATCCGATGGCCCCACCAGATCTGTCTAGAAATGCACCAGTCTCGAATGTTCTCAAGCCAGTCGA
>DPVD01000386.1:5112-5564 GCA_003526745.1 Candidatus Latescibacterota bacterium | reverse complement strand
ACCCAGCAGAGATATGGAAGGATGTATCCGGATCGTCCATCCTCGATCTGTATGGTTGACGACATAACTTTAGAACGGTATGAAATTTGGCGGATGAAGCAACACCACTTCTCGACCGCGTGCGCATCGTACTAGTCGAGCCCAAGCAGGCCGGAAACATCGGATCCATATCACGCGCGATGCGCAACTCGGGTCTGTCCAGACTCGTTCTTGTCAACCCGGGAGCCGACCATACTAGCGGTGACGCTCGAAAGATGGCGGTCGGCGCAGGAGACATCCTGTATGGTGCTACGGTCGTCGGATCGCTGGAGGAAGCGGTCGAGGACAGCCTCCTCGTCGTGGGAACCTCACACAAGACCCGGAAGGACTTCCCCGTCATCTTCGGTCCCGGGGAGGTCTCAAGCCGTCTCCTATCAATCCCAAACGAGGGGGAAGGTGCACTCGTCTTCGGC
>DPVD01000386.1:0-4834 GCA_003526745.1 Candidatus Latescibacterota bacterium | reverse complement strand
AACGAGGGGGAATGTGCACTCGTCTTCGGCCGCGAAGAACGCGGCCTCACAAACCGTGAGATCCAACTCTGTCAGCTGATCACCCAGATCCCTTCTGCCAGGAAATACCCCTCTTACAACCTTTCTCAGGCCGTATTGATTTTTGGCTACGAGCTCCACAAAGCCGCGCTTAACCCGCGCGAGGTCCCCAACTGGGATATCGCTCCAGTCGGTCAGGTCGAAGCAATGTATCGACATCTTGCGCAGTCCCTCGACAACCTCGGGTTCAAGTCTCCCCACCGCCCCGAGACCTTCATCAGGTCTGTCCGGCGCTTTTTTGGCCGAATCCCCCTTGAGAAGCGCGATATTTCGACAATCCACAGAATCTGCCGGCAGGTCGACCGTTTCATAGGAAAGCACGGAATCGATATACCCGAAGAACCGGGTCAGATGACAGGTGCGAACGAACAGATCCGGCAAGACGGTGAATGATCTCTTTCTACTCTGCGCTTACCAGGTTGTCTATATGGCTCAGGACAGTCTTCTCCTAGTACCGCCCTTCTCCTTCCGTTGCGCCACTTCCTTCGGGACTCGCCTACCCTCTAAAGCATCACCGGCCGTTCTACCGACCTCCTGCCAGTCGTTCAACTCGCCTCTAACGTCGATTTCTGATAATCTCTTCGCTCAATCGACTTAGGCGTCTTCATCGGCTTCAGACCTCGGGCAGAATTCGCGGACTCTGGCACCTTCTCAACCACGGGTCCCTAAACCATCTGCAGCCACCAGCTCTTCCTCTTCGCCTCAATCTTCCTGTTCGCAAAACCAGAGGCCAGCGACAGCATACGCCTTGTTCACTGTCCAAACGATCCTCTACTTCTAGATGGGTTCTTGGTTTAAGGAACGCAGAATGATGACTAAATACGATGAGACCTGCATCGCTTACCGTGACCGCCTACCCCTCTTCCTTCCAATACACAAAAAGAAACGCCAGCCCTTCCGCGTGAAGGACTGGCGATATCGCAACATTCTGAACCTGACTATAAACCGGGCTTCCGCACCTCCACACCCGCCCACTCGAGCATCAGCATCACTTTTGCGGGATGCTGTTCGAACTGCTCAGCGATCTCATCAATCGTCTTCCCTGCCTCATACAGCTTTGCAACTTCTTCACTTGACCCCTTCTCACTGTATCCCTTTGAGCCATACATCCCATCGTGCTTCGTCACCTCGATATCGCCAAGCACCTGGCACTGACAAGCAAGTCGCAGGTTTCCTTTAAGCTGGAGGAACCGGAATTTTTCCTTCGCGCCTTTCTCTGTGACGCCATCCTGCGGCTTCACCTCGACCGCACAGGTCCCGCAGAGCCCCATGCCCTCACAGTTCGTGTATCTGGCGAGTCCATTGTAAAGATCGATATCATTCTGAATCGCCAACTCGCGCAGATTCGTGTGCTTGGGGCACTCGATCTGTTGGCCGGTGTTCGTGAACGTAACTGTAACTGTTTGTTTCGCTTCGACACGTCGCTCAATCACAGTCGCCATGGTCGAGACACCTCCCGGATAGTTCGTTTTCAGGGCTGGCATAAAGTAATGCTGATTCTGGGGCACAACAAGAAAAAACAGTTACTTACGGGCTTTTATTGACAATCCCAAATCCCCGATCTATACTTGTCTGGCAAATTTCTTAGAGGAGGGTACATGTTCGGTCTGCACGCGTTGGACTTCGCAACGCTATCTCTGTATCTGATCGGAATCATCTTGGCCGGTCTCTGGGCGGCCCGCAAAGTAAAGAGTGTCGGAGACTACTTCATGGGCGGCCGATCCTTCGGCAAAGCGTTCATGATCATGCACGCCTTCGGGACCGGGACGCACACGGACCAGGCAGTCTCTGTTGCGGGTGCTTCCTACAAGCTCGGGCTTGGAGGGATCTGGTATCAGTGGCTGTATCTGTTCGCAACGCCCTTCTACTGGATCATCGCCCCAATCTTCAGGCGCCTACGCTACATCACAACCGCCGACTACTTCGCCAATCGATTCGGCAAATCTCTCGAATTCACCTACACCATCTGGGGCCTCTTGTACTTCGCCCTCCAGATTGGAGTCATGCTCCTCGGTACCGGCAAGACGGCGAGCGCGATCACAGGCGGCGCAATCAGCGAATGGACGGCCATATGGATTATGACCGTCCTGTTCCTGAGCTACGGCCTGATGGGCGGGCTTCCGGCCGCAATCGTAACCGACTTCATCCAGGGCATCTTCATCATTGTCCTCTCCTTCCTCCTGCTTCCCTACGTGATCGGACAGGTCGGAGGTTTCGAGGGACTCCACGACAAGGTCCCGGCCGAGATGTTCAGCCTCGTTGCACCGGCTGATCCGCCTCCCGGCTACGATCGAATCACCGAGTACTTCATCCTGATGGTCGTGATCAACGCCTTGGTCGGGATCGTCGCGCAGCCTCACCACATGGAGGTCGGTGGTGCAGGCAAGTCCGAACTCGAAGGACGTGTCGGTTGGACTTTTGGCAACATGATCAAGCGTTTGTGTACTGTCGCCTGGGCCTTCGTCGGTGTCGCCTGCATCGTTCTTTACCCCAACCTTGCGGACCCAGAACACGCTTTCGGGCTCGCTTCTAGAGACCTGCTCCCGGTCGGCCTCGTCGGCGTGATGCTCGCATCGATGGTCGCAGCAGTCATGTCGACATGTGACTCCTTCATGGTCGACGGCGCGGCACTCTTTGTCGGCAACTTCTACAAACAATACTTAAAGCCTGAAGAGTCGGAGAAGCACTACCTAAACGTGGGCCGAATCGTAGCCCTTGTGATCGTTGGGATGGGTCTACTCGTCGCGGATCAGTTCAAATCGGTCGTCGACATTATCCGCTTTTCCTGGTCTTTCGTGGCCTTCTTCGGGATCGCCTTCTGGGGCGGAATCATTTGGCGACGGTGCAACAGCGCTGGTGCCTGGGCGGGCATCCTTGTATCAGGTATCCTCTGGTATTTCACGAACAACCGCTGGGGATGGGAGCTGCCTGATCAGTATCTGCTCTACATCATCGGAGGATTTGCGGCGATGATCATCGTAAGCCTGCTGACTCCGAAGCCGGACCAGGATCGGCTGGATCGTTTCTACACGATCCTGCACACACCTGTCGGCGAAGAACACAAGCTCAGAGAAGCTGGAATCAAAGTCGTCCTCGAGTAGACACCAGGAGCCAAACATGTTTGATCTCGAGATCCGAAAACCCAACAAAGAGACAGTGGTAGGATTCATCGTCGCGTGGGTCTGCGTGATCCTGGTCATGTTGCTGACCATGTTCATCGCCCAAATCGGCGCCTGATCCCCTCCTCGTGTTTGAAGTCGCCGTTCACGAAACGGCCGGCCTGGACCGCCGTGATGTCCCTATCACCTTTGGTGTCCGGGTTCCTCTTCGCCAGAGCGACAGCAACTGGCAACTGACAGACGATGGGCAGCATCTCCCTACCCAATCGTCTAGCGTTGATACCGCGTTCGATGCGCACACATTGCGTATCGACGCTATCCTGAAGAGCATCCGCGGAAACGAGCGCAAGACCCTCCTTCTTGCCCCGGCCCCGAAACCCCCATCTCTCAATCCACATCCTTACTCGCACCTGACTCAGGACGGACTCGACCAGCTCACAGTCCACGGATTTCAATACCTCTGCGAACCTTCTGGCTACCTGATCATCGGCGCATCGGGCTCGGGTATCGCAGGATCGGCCAATGCCCCTCAAAGCCGAAGACGCGAGACAATACGACCGTCCTCCCAGTCCGTCGAGCTTCTATCACAGGGAGAGGTGCTGGAGTTCTGGGTGCTTCGTGGCACGATCGGCGACGACGATGGCTTCGAGTTTCACACCAACATCAAGATCCATAAACACCATCCCCGAATCGACGTGCACACCCGGCTCCGAAATCGTTGGGGCCCCCGCTACATCAGCCACTTTGCACACGCCCTGCACCTCACTAAACCCGATCACGCTGAGGTCCTTGCTCGTGACTTAGCGTTCGATCACCTGGTGGATGTAAACCTCTCCGCTCAAACACTTCGGTCCGGTTGGTCCCAGTCCGGCGTCAGGCTTTGCTATGCGGACAACTCGGATCTTGTGATCACGACGCAAGACTTCGACACTTTCGACGATGGAATGATGACGCTGACCAACGTTGGACGGGACCAAGATTCGACCGATCTGACCGTCCACCGAATCGAGCCGGTCTGGCACTACCGTGGGATCACCTCGCACGCTCCGATCCGGCACCTGCACTTTCACGAAGGACAGACGAGATCGGCAAGCTTTTCTCTTATAGCCGGGACACGCGATCAGACAGAAGAACGCCTCGTTGCGACTGAGGATGGTCTCAGCGTCTATGTCCTGGACGAGCCGACGGCAAAAGTGTCGAACACTGCCTCACTGCTCAACCGAACGCTCGAACGGGCACTCGGCTTCACCGTTCCCGCTGGTGAGTATCAGGGCCTGCTGGCCGGAGGGCGATGCCATATCAACCACAGGCTGATCGAGTTCGGCGTAAACCGCGCGGATTACGCCGAGTATCTGCTCAGGCACTTCACAAGAACCGGCGACCCCAGACTTCTGCAGGTCGTAACGAGCTACGCAGACCGGTTTGTGGATCTATCGATTCATCGTTCGGATCAGACGCCTGACACGTGGGGCGCACTACGCCAGCGATACCGCGAGAACCTCCCCGATCGTGTGCGTTCCATGCGAGGAACGACTTTCCTACTCAACCTGTTCGACCTTACTGGTGACGACCGGTACCACTCAGCTGCATTCGAAATTGGTCGGTATCTGCTAAAGAGCTTCCCCGATCGGTTCGCG
>DPVD01000209.1:9112-10934 GCA_003526745.1 Candidatus Latescibacterota bacterium | reverse complement strand
CAGAAGAAATGGAACAAATAAAGCTAGGCATAATCGGCTCAGGCGGGATGTCCACGAGGCGCGCCAAGGTTTTCAAGTCTCTGCCCGACACCGTGGTCAAAGTGATCGCCGCTAGGAATCCAACCACGGGCCCCAAGCTTGCCAACGAAGTAAGCGCCGAGTGTGTAGAAGACTGGCGGTCACTACTCGATATGGATGACCTGGATGCTGTCTTCGTCGGCACACACAACGAGATTCACGGTCCGATCGTTATTGAGTCTATTGAAGCCGGGAAGCACGTGCTTACGGAGTACCCTACTTCGCGAACACACGATGAGGGGATCCGGATCGCATCGCTTATCTCATCCGAAGGCAGTCCCGTGCTCCGTGTGTCGAACAACGAGTCCATCTCGGCCGAACACGCAGCTCTCAAGCAGCAGGTCTCAGGGCTGGGTCCTCTCTACACATCACACTTCGTGCGGCTCACACCGGGACGGGGAAAGCGCCCCGAGGTCCTGTTTAACCTTGATCTGTCTGGTCCACCCGCACTTTTTTTTGTTTACCACATCCACACCTATGTCAGCCTCTTTGGCCCCGCTGATTGGGTCCATTGCAGCGCCCACTACGAGGGCATAAACGAAGACACAGGTTACGAGCGTTTTTCGACAGTGTTGACGGTCGGGTTCGCATCGGGAGGCACAGGCCACTGGACGTGGGCTGGCGGAATCGCGATCGAAACGGCAAGTCAGGAGGCTCGGATAGTCACGCGTGATGCCACGCTAATCGAAACTGATGCGGGCTGGGATATCTCGACACCCACATCGACGTTTCCAATGATGTTCGGAGAGGACGAGCGGTCGCTGGAGCAACTGTTCGTTGCGGACGTCTGCGGAGAAACAGAGTGGCGTGCCGATGCGCAGATCGCGTTGGATGCTGCCACAATCGGACACGCAGCCGAGATGTCAGCAAGAGAGAAGCGAGTCGTCAGAGTCGCAGAGCTTTAGGGTTCGGGAGCGTTGAAGTCAATCCTGAGGACAAGACGCCTATCAAAAGTAGAAAGTTTGCCCTCTCCCAGACGCAGCGCCTCGTCGAGGCACAGTTCAAGGGAAGACTTGACGGGACCCACCTCTACACCCAGAAAACGGTCCGGAAAGCTCGCCAGCTTAGTCGAGGCGTTTCTCATGTGCTTCACCACCCCATGGTAGACACCCCGATCTAGTTGGTGGTAAGCGGCAGCGAACTGGATGAGCGCTTGAAAAAAAACACGGGTCGGCTCGTTGCGGCGCCTCCAAACCAATTCCCACGCCTCGTGACTCTCCCAGTATGCACCTGCGTTGAAAAGCCGGATACCTTCCGAGAGGTCCTTCCAATCTTCGTCGGTCAGCTCGGGCTCCGTGATGCTCTCAGGCTCAAGAACATACCCTGGTTTAAGTCGAGCGTGGCTCAGATCTCGTCTTTCACTCGCATACGCTTCCAGAACAACGTCGATCGCCTTCAGATGTGCCTCCACACGGGCATCAATCGGGAATCCGCTCGGAGATTCTAAGGTGATCTGGTGGTTCGTCGCCCGTTTGAAGACTTCGACCGGCACGCCCTTCCCACATTTGCGCTTCTGCAACTCAAGATCCGGATAGATCACACCGCCGAGCGCTATTTCACCCTCGATCTCAGGACGTCCGTTGATCGGACAATGCGGAGAGACACGTTCGGTAATCTCTGGTCCCAGTGCGTTTCGATCACGGATCTGCTCGTAGAGATAGTAGCCGTCGCTTTCCCAATCCTCGTGTAGATCGATGATGGCATCGAACCGTTCTTGAATGATCTGCTTGACAACACCGACCTC
>DPVD01000209.1:3712-8810 GCA_003526745.1 Candidatus Latescibacterota bacterium | reverse complement strand
CAACACCGACCTCCGGCACGTCGTCGCGCTTGAATGCCCAGTTCGCATCGACACCCTGTGCGTTCTCTCGCTGATCGTGCACATATCCGTAGGGATTCAAGCAGGGAGTAACGAGGAGCTGCGTGGCAGGATAGAGCTCCCGATCCCACTCTTCCAACATCCGGAGGGCCGCCTCAACACCCGCCGGCTCATCACCGTGGGTCCCCGCGTTCACCCAGATCTTCACACGGTCAGCATCGGGGTTCACCACGACCGCATAGATCGGATGACCGGCAATCGTGTCCAGAGTCTTAAGATGGCAGGGGGCGTCCAGCCGCTTTAGACGCGACACAACCTGATCGTAGTCGTTCACTCTAGATACGCAAACCGACGGTCTCGAACCCAACCGACGACTGCACATCACCATCGGAACGAACAATGGTGCGTGTGCCACGCTTCCGGATGCTCACCTTTCCATTGCCGTTCGGGACCATCAAAGTTGCCAGCGTGACCTCGGATATTTTTCCCGTCGTCACATATCTCAGGATCGTGTCGCCATCTGTTGCAGGATGTGTCTGCATACCCATCCCTTGCTTCAGACGGGTCGGCTCGGTTGAGTCGTAGCTTACGTGCAGACGTTCACGCTTCCCACTAATCAACGCCTCACCATCGTTGAACTTCGCAGATAGAAATGTATGCATCCGACTCTCAACAAGAGCGACGTGAGGCACCTCGATGCGATCGACCACAAGAACCGCCTCTTCCTTGAGCAACAGAATCAAACGACCGCAGAAATCCACCATCCGCCCGTCACGCATCTCACCCATCGCTGAGGTCGCATCGATCCGAAATCCTCTGTAGCCTCGCCCTTCAACGACCTTCGTCTGAACCGTCGATCGGTCTGCCACACCAACACCGTTTACGAAGATGGCATTCTTCGACGACGCGGCGGTTTCATACAACTCGAACCGTCTGGAACTGAACGTCGTGTCTATGTAGTCCTCCACGGGTACGTTGTCGATCATCTTCTCTTTCCCGACAACGACGTGGAAGCTCATTAGATCCCGGTGTACGTGTGGCGCGTCCGTTGTGCCACCTCTGACGGAGACATACAGGTTCGGATCCGGCATCCTGTCGGCGACGTAGCCCCACTCGAGTCCCTTCAGAAGGTGATGCCGCTTGCCTGCCAAGGCTTTCTTCTTCGCTATCTTCCTTGGATGCAAGAGCGCGATCTCAGCTTCGTTCGGCCAGCCACCATCTCCAGGTCCACATCGTTTAAGACGCCGGTCCAGCTCGTCGACCAGATCCGAGCGACCGAACCGTTCGGCCGCCGCTAGATGGAAGGGCAGGGGGCGATAACTATTCACGTCTCCAAAGCTGCAAGGCTGATCATTCGGCGTGAACGTCAGGGGAAAGCTCAGCGTGGCCTCCGTGCCTGCGCGTCTGAGAAGCGGATGCCGTCGCCCTGTCGCGGCTTCGTGGCTAAGGAGATACATGAATCCATATCGCATCCCGTAGTTCCAGTACCCGATCCCTTCAGGCCAGCCGCCGTCGCCGTCCAGGGACTTGAAGAACGGAGCCACACCTTTTTCGACAAGCTCAACTACGCGCGCCGATTCCTTCATATCGGAGCCTGCTGCAAGCGCAAGCATTCCTGCACCACCGTTACAGACAGTGTTCCAATTGCTGTTCGGACTTTTATAGTACCAGGACTTCTCGCGTCCACCGTTTACGGCAAGATACGGCAAGAGAGAACGTTTTCGGGCGGTGTCCAGGCAAAGTTTGCGCTCCTCCTCGGTCAGCTCTTCTCGCAGGATATCGTACGCGACCGCGAGGGTCGCTGAGTTCTCGCCATACGAGAGATCGAAGATCGCTTCAGGTCTGGGATCATTCTGACGCCACGTGATCCACGACCAATATTCCCAACCGGCCATGCGCCGGATGTCGTTAACCAGCGTGTCGCGATACGCCCGTTTGTTCGTCAGCTTGTAGGCAGCTAGGAGCGTGAATACGCGGTTCTGCATTTTCCGCGCGCGGATCAGGTGATAGTTATGGCCTGTTCGATCGACGGGAATCTCGGGATCCGACACGTAGCCTTGTGCGAGACGGCGGATGCTTCGGATCGCTCGAAGAACAACCGGAGAGTCGGTCTTGTCCTTGAGCCGAGCGAAACCTGCTTCGGAGAGATAGAGACGAGGATGCGGTTTGAGCCTGAGAGGCACGGTCAGGCAAGCCTCGTGAGAGCCGCAATCACATCATCGTGGATCTTACCATTGCTGACGACGACGCCTTGATTATCGTGCATCCGTTCGGTCCTACCAAAATCGAGAGGCTTGCCGTACATGTCCGAGACCTCTCCACCTGCCTCTTCGACAACCAACGCACCCGCTGCGTGGTCCCATATTTTTTCCGCATATCGGCCACGATCGAGAGATGGCAGCCGCAGATACAGAACCGCGTCGCCGCGCGCCACGGCAGCGTATTTGGCCTGGCTATCCATTCGCAGGGAAGGTGCCTTGATGTCCACAGCCATCGCGACCTTGGATTGTAGAGCCTGATTGCCGTGGCTGGACTCGACACTTTCGACAAACCGATGACAGGCCTCGTCACCTGATGTATCAACATGAATCCGGGTGCCTCCGTCCGAGTCGAGGTCCATCATTTCCACCCCTTCTCCCCGCACAGCAACCATCAGAGTTCCTCTGGTCTCATTCCCCTTCATCGGGAGAGCGGGACACGCGAGCACGGCAACCTTCACATCTCCCTCGACGATGAGGGCAAGCGCAACCGCATACTGGTCGTTTCGAAGGAAACCTTTCGTACCATCGATTGGATCAAGAGTCCAATATCTGTCCGAAACGTGTCCGTTCCCATAATCGATCCAGTCACAAATTTTTTCTGGAGTCCCCCTCAGGCCTGCCTGATCAAGGTATCCTCTCACAGAAGCCAGAAGTGCTCCACGCTGCCTCAGATCGGAGGCATCCTCTTCCCCCACGATCGGGTCGCCAAATATATCCATCAGATGTCGACAGATCAGGGCCTGCGAGCTGAAGTCGGCTACCGTCACCGGGCTCTGATCCAATTTCTCAACTGCCTCCCCGCCGACCATCTGTTGGCGAACCAACTGACACAGTTTGGCAGCTTCTTTCGTAGCCAGAATCGCCTCAGCCCGTTCTCGTTCGTAGCCCAATCAACGATTCTCTTCATCAAAATTTCGCGACAAGTAGCTAGGTAGTTCCAGCTGGGAAGAGTTCCGCCACGCCGTCAGGTAGAGTGAGGCAGTGAACTGAGCGGCATCTCGAGTGCGTTCCACGGCAAACGCGACAACCTCCTCGTCTCGCTCCCAATCGATCACCTCGTCCCCCGACGACGGAGGCGTAGGCATCCGTCGTCCGAGTTCATATACGCGATCGACAAGGCTGGCCGCCTCCTGAACCTGGTCAAGAATGCTCACGAAAAGCGAATCCATCGGCTCCGCCTCAATGGCATTGAGCTGATCGAGCGTCATCTTCAGAGACAGAGGAAGTCCATCAACTTTAGCGTGAGTATCCTCTTGATGCAACACGCCGTTCTCGTCCTTATAGCCGTGATGTTTCACCGTCAGATGAAGGGGCTGCGACATGTCCTGAGCATAGTGTGCGAGGAGCCCAGCCAACATCAGACATTTCTGCTGGATGAATATGTTGTTCGGCCACTTCCGATACTCGGCAAATGACAGAGTCAAACGCTCGGCGTGTTCGAATACAGCAAACGGCGCAAAACCGACGTCGTCGGGGCTCACTCCCAGTTTCCGACAGAGTGCAATGTATTCATACCGTGTCCCGGGAATCGCGTGCCCCTCGAGCAGTTCCAGGTCAATGTAGTGCTCACCGGATTCTGCACTTCGGAGTCCCGGCAATCCCCGATGCCGCATCAAGTCCGGATCCGCGGTCATGTGTGCGATTAAACCGACGCCGGCCTTGAAGAATGGCGGCACTTCGGGCGTCGCACGGACCGCCGCGTGGGTCATCAAATCATGACCGGCGTGCCACCACGCATAAGACGCCGAAGGCAACGTGACAACAACCAGGATGGTCCACAAGGACCGTTTCATCCTTCTTTCTCCTTGACCCGCATATACAGGCGGCGTATGCTTGAGTCGGAATTCGGCCCACGGACTAGGACCTCTCTGGGGAGTGTAGGTCCATCAGCAGTCCTGAAGGCCGATCAAAAATAGCACCGCCGAAGGCTCGGCTGGTGCTTTTTTGTTGCCTGATCAAGCTACTGGGCGGTCTGATTATTGTCAATGCAACCTATTAAAAACAAAAATCTGCATCGAAAGTTCGACACAGACTCCATTCAGAAAAATATATAAAGGTGGCGGAATTTGGAACTCACCCCCATCTAGCTTCGGATTAGTACGCAACACCGGCTATGAAGGACGCGCGAGACCCCAGTTATCCTTCCATTCCCTCTAACTTCCATAAATCTCCTCTTCGCTAGCCATCTGCTCCTTCTGCCATCCGGAACCGACGGCCCAGCCATAGAACACTTCGAGTGTCTCGGTCGCCTAAAGCCTCTTTCCACATCAGCCAGTTTTCCAGCAAGACAGTATCCATCTACCCAAGCGTTTTCATAACCGATTTCCTGGATTCCTAAAACGGGTGTTTGTGGTGCACAATTGAAGCTTACGGAACGATTACTCAAGCCCTGCTCTAGTTGGGTCGAGAATGCCTTTAATTTCAGAAATACGGCTTGCGGGAATACCTGCCTTTTCAGCATGCGTGCGTATCAGTTCCTCGGTCTCTGAGATATACACGCAGTATGCCTTGTCTCCTGTTATATAACTATGAACCCACTGAATTTGTGGCCCCAATTCCTTTAGTACGGCGCACGAATTCTGGGCCCCACTTTTGAGTTGATCAGCTGATAGGCTACCTATCCCTGGCGCTTCGCGCTCAATTATGAATTTGGGCACGGATCGAATCTCCTTTATCAATTTCCTCTGCGACTAATTGCTAAAGATGGGGTGAATTTGTTACCTCGGAAGGTTCGGACAAGACCTCGAACCTCCTAGCAGATATGTTGGAAAAATGAGGGTTCTCTCCCAAGCCCTTAAAGATTTCGGATTCTAGATAAC
>DPVD01000209.1:0-3340 GCA_003526745.1 Candidatus Latescibacterota bacterium | reverse complement strand
AACCACGTTTTTGAAATCAACCCCGGAATGTTCTCAAATACCGGAGCTACCTCTTTGCAGACTTCTTCGTATTGTTCGCGGCCTAGGTCTTTGAGCTGGAAATTGATTATGAGCAAATCCAAGAATGAACTCCTCTGTCTGGCTGTATAACGGAACCTTTAATATCTATTCCTGATCCCAGAAAACCGCAACGGACTGCCTACCAAGACAACATTTACTCATCCACATCAGTGAATGACCGATACACCTCTCTCGACATTTTCGTGACTACTTCTTTATTCCCGCCATCAGAGGCCGGCCAGATTCCAACATTGGTGCTTAAGGAATCCGTCTGGGCCTCATAGATAAAATTCAAAGCATTCCCCACAACCTGAAAAAACCTTCTCGGGCGCCATTCTGGATCAATTTTTTTGCGCCTCTCATCTTTCGCCTCAAACCATTCAGCCAGGGCGGGATACCCGTCTGGGCGGAGGGTATGGCGAACAACATACTTATAACGTTTTTGGTTGGCACTCGTGAGAAGTGGCATCTCTGATGCATCAAATTGAGACACGTAGATGAGAATCCTAGTGTCATTAACCAAATGCTGAACACCCGTGGTGTTATTTTCCGGCCAAAAACGAAAGTTTTGAGGAGGCGTGTCACTTTCAAATTCAGCAAGAAAACGCAGCCCATCGCCCCACACACCAATCCATCTCGCTGGTGGCACATAGTCAGGGTTATTCGATTTCCTCGTGAGGTCCATCTCACGACATAGATCAACCAATTCCTGATATTTATCCGCCTTTATCGTGTGTTCAAATACCGTTTTGTAGACTTTTCTCGGTTGATCTGCCTCTTGCGCAGAGACATTTGCGATGAGAAACAATCCAATCAGAAGAAGTCGCATTGATATCCTCGCTTGGGTTTAACGTGCCGGTGAGTACGTTAATTGGAAGACGGGGCTGCCAGAAACGTTCGGGCAGCGTCCTTTCTGCCTCGGGGTTCGTTGTCAGAGTTTGCTCATTATGCTCCAACTCAAGGCGCACAATGGCGAATATAGCCGGCAACGTTAGGGTTGCAACGGAGACCGAAGCGCAAAAACCAAGGGGTTCAATGCAAAAAATGACATCCAAACGGGAGATTTCCCGAATAGAGACCATTGTCAGCCCTATTGCGTCATTTAAATGACGCAAATTCCGCACATCCCGAATCGGTGGACCTCTGCCTCTGCCCAGATAGCGATATAGCTGAGCGCCACTACTGACCCTGACCAAACCTACCGATCTCTAGCATTGTCTTCGATGACGGCGCTAAACCTTAGAAGTTATCTTCAGCTTACCTACTCGCATCCTAGCTCACGCATATTTCCCGCGACTTTGTTCCCCCCAGCGACGTGACCTACCCCTCATATCAGCCCTTCAGGATCCGTGAACAATCGAGGGCACGTTCGCCAACAGACACAGAAAAGGGCCTGTGTCGAGAGTTGACACAAGCCCCATTCAGAAAAACCCATTAAGTTGGCGGGAATGTGTGGGAATCGAACCCACCTAGCGTGGGATTAGCACGCAACAACGGCTTTGAAGGCCGCGGGGGACACCAGTTCCCCTTCCATTCCCCCTAGGTTCCTAGAATCTCCTCTTAACGAGCAATCTGCTCCTGCTGCCATCCGTAGTCGATGTCTTCGTCATAGAACGCTTCGGGTGTTTCGACCGCCCAGAGTTGCTTTCGAATCAGCCAGCCCTTTGGGTCAAGCTTCAGCGCTTCGCGGAACTATTGGATGGCCCAATTCTCGGATGCAACTAAACTGCGTCAGGATCCCTCCAATGGCCGCACACGGTTCGTCGAGCCCGACGTCTAGCTAGTCTAACTCTGTGATTGGCCTTGGAACCCGCGCCAATGCATCTATGACCAGATCTACTGATTTCATAACGTCTCCCGCAAAATACGAACATCCCCCTGTCGCTCCGTCACGCCGCGACCATCAAAGTAGTTCAGGAGTGGAACGGCGTATTTTCGGGTCGTATTGACAAGATCCCGGAAGTCGGCAACACCCATCTCCCCCTTATCTTGCAGGAACCCGATCATCTTTGTCTCAATATCCTCGAGAACTCTTGGCGCGAATAGCAACCCGTCATCCAGCCTGACCACGTCCCCAACGGTGCGCATGGCCTCAACTATCGCCAAAAGCGACCCGTTGCCGTGCTTTGTAGACAGTTCGGAGAGATCCGGTGGTGCTGCCCCACCACTGACCAGATCCTCGATGATGCTGTCGCGAATCGCCGCCTGCTCGTTATCGAGCTCGATCTGATGATCGGCAAGTCGGAGTAAAGGACCGTCCGCGGCCACACGGCCCTCCTCGATCAGTGCATCCACAACCGCCTCGTAAAGCGCATCCTCCGTATGTCGAATGATCCGATCCTGAAGCTCGCGCCGACGCAAACCCGAGGACAGCGGTTTCTCCTCGTGATACCGGCCCAGACTGTCGATCGCCTCAGCTTCTAAACTGCCGAAGTTCTCCGCGTGAACGTGTCGCTCCCTCCCACCGGAAATGAATGTGCGAACCCTGTCAGCTTCGGCAAGATTCGTGACCAACTCCTTCAATTCTGTCTCAGACACAGCCAGATCGGTAGCCACATCCGATGTGGCTCTGGACGACCACCCGGCCGATCTCAGCTTTGCATCCAGAACTTCCTTCGGGTCGTTGTGTTCGAGTCGCCGCAGACTGTCGATGATGTCTTCTTTAAGACGCACGTGCTTCGAAGGACTCGCGTCGAGCACGACACCCCCACCCAGGGTAACTACTGGCGAATACCTTCGTATCACAAAGCGATCACCTTTGGCAGCGACACCCGGTGTCTCGAGTCGAAGCTGAGCCAACGCCGACTCCCCTGGGGCCAACTCATCAGACTCGAGTAAGACTACACGCGCGAGCACCTCTCGAGGCCCCAGATGAAGGTGAACCCGCGACCGATTCTTGATAGGCGCCGACGCATCGGCCAGAGCCTGCAGACGTACGTCGAGCATGTAGGTCGTGTCGAAGTATCCCGACTCGCACAAAAGATCCCCGCGCTTTACCTCTTCCACTTCGACACCCGTGACATTCACGGCCGCTCTCGCTCCGAGGTGTGCGGTGTCGACATCCTCACCGTGTGTCTGGATACCGCGGACACGAACCGGTGTCCCGGCAGGCAGCAGAACTGCCTCATCCTTCGTCGAAACAGATCCCGATATCACCGTACCAGTTACGACCGTGCCAAAGCCACGCACCGAGAAAGCTCGATCGATCGGCAGCCGAAAGACGCCTCTATCCTGCTTGGATTCAACTTTCTGGATCTCCATGTCCAGCAGGTCTCGGAGT
>DPVD01000039.1:0-3570 GCA_003526745.1 Candidatus Latescibacterota bacterium | reverse complement strand
CACAATTTGGATGAGGTGCAGCTGGCGGGATCCGTCCTCCACTAGAGACGGAAAAAGGACCTGCGTGTTGTGGCGATTCCATAACGGGCCCGGGTCTGATCGTAAGTCACCCTTGACATACGGACGTTGGTCATAACGTGGAGTGCGTGCCCAGGTGCCATCCGTGCGTCGATAGACAACCCACTCGTTGTAATGGCTATCGATCCCGTATCCTGTGACGGTCCAGTTTCCGTCAGGCGAAAGCGCCGTGTCGCCGCCTGGACCTTTGATGATATCCGGAGTTCCGATCTGTCCGACAATCTGCTGAAGGTCCGTGTCATATAGGACGAGCTTACCGTCTTTGCCACCGATCAGGCGGTTCGTGTCACCCGCCTCCCATTCTGGATGGCCGCCAACGAAGATGGTCTGCAGGGCAAGGTTGCTACCGTCGGGCGAGACGGTGAAGGGTTGATTGACCTTCACTCCCGGGTTTCCGTCCCAGCCTCCGCGTGCATAGAAGTAGATGCGATCATCCGACCTGTTACACAGGGTGTGGTTGATAAAAAGCGCCGTGACAGGTTCATCCATCGTCGGTGCGATTGCCTCTGCAATCTGGGCGAAAGAGATAAGAACCTCGACTCTGCCCGATTCGATGTCGACCTTAAAGATGCCGTCGTCTTCAGGGTGGTCGACTCCTTCGGTCCAGTCCCACGCACCGACATACCCCGTTACTCTCCGCAGTCTGGCCATTCTCGCGTAGTTCAACCCGCAGAACCAGCCACCACTCTGCGCGACACCACTGTTCGCGAACGGTGTGTCCTCGCAGCGATACTCCCGAGATCGTGTCCTTTTGCTCACGTCATATAGGACGGTGAAGATCTTTCCGGTCTTCGAATCTCGATCGTTGAAGAAGAACCGACACGTTTCCGGATCTGGATCCCAGTAGAGCATTGTGCCTTGCTGTGGATTCCAACCCGTCGTCTCGTCCACCTTCTCAACAGCGTAGTCGTTCGCCGTGTCGAGCAGCACGATATCAGCAATCTCGCCGGGACCGGGCATGTGGTCCTGAAAGTGCGTGCGCATCGCGACGATGTATCGACCGTCGTGACTCCACGGGATCGTCTGCGCGTGACCGATGTAGCCGAAAAAATGATTCCGGTCAGGGCCGTGGGTGATCTGTTGGATATCGAGGGTGAAGTGGTTTGATAAGTCTGTCATAAGTCAGGGTATACTCCAGAAGCGGAAGTACGGATAATATCGGTGGAGGGACAGATGCGCGCGGGGCACAAATCGGGCCCTCTTTGAACTTACCGTTTGTGCCCGGGAGCCTGTCCAGAGCAAAGTCGAGGGATAATTTTCTCGGAAAGGATCTTCTCAGTACAAAGCTAGCGAATGCCCATCCCCGGGAAACCAGATCATGTCGATGCAGAAAGAGATACCTACGCCGACGAAGTAACCGAGCATCATGCCGAAGAAGAACGGCCCGGCTTTGCGGTAAAGGCCAATGCCGCCGATGCGGAGAATGGTGGCCTTGGCGCACCAAGCGAAGAAAATCGAGAAGATGGTGCGGTTGGCCGGGTATGATGTGGCGGAGATAAGACCGATCGGGTGGAGTGGGAAACCGGGATAGACGTATCGAAGGATCATGTTGGTTGCCGTTGTTGCTGCGCCGATCAAGCCCCAGAGAGCCAGGTAGCGTTTCATGCCAAACGGGTCTCGGATGTAGCCGACGCCCCTGTCGAAGACGGCCTGAACCGAGCCGGCGTAGATCCCACCATAGTTGTAGGCGCCCTTCTGGTAGCCCGAGGCAATCGCGTAGTAGGCACTGCCCCCGACGACAACAGCCACAGCGACGGCAACCGCAAGTGTCATCCTTCCACGATCCTCGCGGACATCGTCGAAGAGCTTTGTCGCGTTGGCCATCGGAGCTATCAATGCCGTTTTCAAATCGCGGTGCCAGGTGAATGTGAGCGCCATGGCGACGATGCTCTGGGCCGGCATGCTCGCTAAGCCGACGATGTGGTAGGTCGCGAACTGCGCGTGGATGATGCGTGAGCTGATCAGACCCGTCTCGATGCTGATTCGGGCGATGCCGAACCAGACGACGAGTACCATGGCGAGGAAGACAAAGGCAACATAGGGTGTCATCCCCGATGCGATACACCAGGCTGCAATGAAGAGCGTGCTGACGATCAGCCCATAGACGGCCGACCGGTATGAGAGGAGTTCACGGCTGTCGTTGATGGTGGGGTCTTTTGTAAAGGCCTTTTTGAAGACGTTACCCAAGTGCTCACGTGCGATCCATACGCCCCAGGGCAACAGGACTAAGAGGGCGCCGAGACCCTGCCAGTTCTCGAACTCGGAAGTGTCTCCGCGCGGCGGGCCGGTCTCGAAACCGAGACGGTTCAGGATGCCGATCTGAAAGGTGAGCAGCAGGAAATAGACGATGATGCTTCCCGAGACCTCGAGCTCGACGAAGTAGGACGCGCCGATGATCAGTGGGTAGAACCGTGTCGATATCGGGGGGAATCCCCGGCCAATGTCGATCAGGCCGAATTGTCGCGGGATCGTCGGGAAGACAGGTTGGAAGTAGCTGATGATGTTCCACGCGACCGGGAAGATCGCAAAGATGAAACCGACCCAGAAGACGGGGCGGTTCATGAACCCGACCGTGAAGAAACCTTTTGGTTCGCGCTCGGCCATGTTCATCGGGAGCATCATCAGCGGGAAGGCCAGGCGCTCGTTCTCCACCCACTGTTTCCGGAAGATGGCGACCACGCAGTAGCACAGACACCCTATCGCCGCCACCAGAGACAGACGCCAGAACAGTGGTGTCGCCCAGGCACCCCAAGGGATCGATTCGCCTCTCGGTAATCCCTCGTAGAACCATTTTGCAGCGGTCGCATCTGTGATGACAGCCCAATCGACGAGATAGGGGTGGAGTTCTGCCTGCCAGGCATTTTCGGATGTCGGGAAGTAATAGGGCGCACCGATGTTGGCAATCATGTGCGCCATGAAGTAGCTCGGCAGCGCCGAACCAATTGATGCCATCGCGAAGATGACGAGCATCTCCGGACGTGTCAGCATCGCCTGTGGTCGCCACGACTCGATCACCTTGTTCAAGACAACGACGATGATGAAGAAGGGGACCATCACACCCCAGGGGAGGTGGTCCTGTGCCATCTTTGTCGTATGACCGATGTTCCGTGTATAGTGGCCGCCCCAAGCCATGAAGATCACACAGAGTGTACCGAGTGCGATCGCGCGTGCCGTGATCGCGTGGCGAAGCGGGCTGGTGGAAGGTTGGGGTGTCTGGTCGGTCGCGAGGGCCAAGGGAATCGGCAATCGAGGGTTGAGAATTGAGTGCTGAGCGCCGTGATTGGCTATGGCAAGAACGGAAGAGAATGAGACCTTATCAAGGTTGTCAGAGGTGCGCGAGGAGGATCGAGACGACCTGGTTGGCCAGTGCGATGGATCCGTCATCGGTGAAATGGACGTTCTCGGGGCGTTGTATGCTCGGGAGTCGGGCCAGTGCGAAAGTATACAAATCGTTCACGTCAAGGTTGTGCGCCGACACCACACGGGATGCAG
>DPVD01000120.1:0-7739 GCA_003526745.1 Candidatus Latescibacterota bacterium | reverse complement strand
CTGCTGAACGGTGTGTCGATGGTCGTTATCCTCTGGCTGGGTGGTCTGCGCGTGATCGACGGCGCGCTGACGCTTGGTGCTTTCGTTGCATTCAATGCGTATTTGATCCGGATGAGTCGCCCTATGATGATGCTTGGTCGTATGGTCGACGAACACCAACGAGCCGTTGCTTCGCTTGCGCGGATCGAGGTTGTGCTCAAAGAGCGGAAGCAGGTTCTGGATTTGACGGACGACTCGAAGGGACGCGCCGGAGAGATTGAGTTCAGGAACGTCGCCTTCAGCTACAACGGTAGCCTTGCACTCAAGGATGTAACGGTGAAAGTGCCGGCGGGTTCGACGCTGGCCGTGGTCGGACGCGTCGGATCAGGCAAGTCGACGCTTGCAAGGCTAATCCCGAGGCTAATCCATGCGGATGAAGGGGACGTGCTGATCGACGGAGTACCGATTGAAGAGATCCCGATCTCCGAGATCCGAGGCATGATCGGTTATGTGCCTCAGGATACATTCCTATTCTCGGACACGATCCGCGAGAATGTCTTGTTGGGCGATTCAGGATCGGACGGGTCGGACGTTGATCGCGCGACAAAAGTGTCGAAGTTGGCGCAGGATCTTGATGTGATGAGCGATGGGCTCGATACGATCGTCGGAGAGCGTGGTGTTACGCTCTCCGGTGGGCAGAAGCAGAGAGCCGCCTTGGCGCGTGCCGTGATACGCGAACCGAAGATCCTGATCTTGGACGACGCTATGTCGAGCGTGGACACCCGAACGGAAGAGGCGATCCTGAAGGAGCTACGAGAGGTGATGTCACAGCGGACGACGATTCTGATTGCTCACCGGATATCGACAGTCAGGGACGCAGACCACATCATTGTGATGGATGAGGGACGGATCATTGAGCAAGGTGATCATGACAGCTTGGTCGATCAGGATGGCATCTACGCAGAGATGTTCAGGCGACAGCATCTGGCGGCGGAACTCGACAAATTCTAAAGGTTGTGGAGAGCGCAGGCCATACAATGGGGGCTATTGCTGTAGGGGCCGTCTCACGACGGCCGGCTGCCAGTTTGGGCGGACGCTCGTATAGCCCGACGGACAAGAACCTGAATGGATCACCCTTTCGCGAGGATGACCACGTGCAAAGAGTGCGTGTAACAACATGATATTAGGTGGCGGTGGGTCGCATACGATAGCCGGTCGTCCACAGAGACACGAAAGCGATGCCGACAACAAGGGTTTTGACCTTCGTCTGATGATGCGTCTGCTGGGATACCTCAAGCCCTACACTGGCTGGGTATCCCTGACTTTCGTGCTGATTCTGATCGCCTCCGCTACAAGGCAGGCGGGGCCGTATCTGACAAAGATCGGTGTGGATGACTACATCCTTCCAGGTAACGCAGACGGGTTCGGGTGGCTAATCGCGTTGTATGTAGGTTTGCTCGTGATCCAGTTCGTTGTGGGCTATTTCCAGAGTTGGGCGACCAACATGGTCGGGCAGTGGGCCATGCGCGATGTACGTCTGGAGATGTTCTCTTGCCTGCAAAAGCTGCCGTTGCAATACTTTGACCGGACGCCGATCGGTCGGCTGATGGCGATGAACACTAACGACGTCGATGCCCTGAACGAAATGTTCACGGATAGTGTTGTGTCGATCCTAAGTGACATTCTGTCGATTGTCGCAATCCTCGCTTACATCTTTTACATGGATGTCGAGCTGGGCATTGTGACGTGTCTCGCCCTGCCTTTGGGGAGTCTGGCTACCGTCTGGCTGCAGGCGAAATCCTTCCAGTCGTTCCGTTCCGCTCGATTAAAATTCGCCTCTTTTGCAGCCTCGCTGCAGGAGACGATCTCGGGTGTCGAAGTCGTACAACTGTTCGGGTTCGAGAAGAGAAGATCGGATAAGTTTGAGGAAGGAAACGACGGCTATCTGCAAACGCGCCTGACGGGCACCCTGTATCACTCGCTCTATTTCCCGTTCATGGAACTGAGCGGTGTACTCCTGATGGGGCTGGTCGTCTGGTATGGCGGGGGTCTGGTATTCGACGAGAAGATCGAGTGGGGTGTACTTGTGGCGATGCTCCAATATGTGCCGCGATTCTTCATGCCGATTCGGGACATAGCCGATCGGGTCATGACGATTCAAGTTGCGATGGCATCTTCCGAACGAATCTTTGAGCTCTTGGGAGCTGACCCGGAACCGGAGGGGGGTTCGCACACGCCTGAAGATGTTCGTGGCGAAATCGAATTTCGAAATGTCTGGTTCGCGTACATCGATGATGAGTGGATCTTGAAGGACGTGTCGTTCCGTGTCGACGCAGGCAACAGTCTTGCGCTCGTCGGTGCAACGGGGGCCGGGAAGAGCACGATCATCAATCTAATCTGCGGGTTTTATCAGATCCAGAAGGGCACAATCCTTGTCGATGGTGTCGACATCCAAGAGTGGGATACGGAGGAGCTGAGGCGACGAGTCGGCGTCGTCCAGCAGGATGTCTTCCTGTTCGCAGGTGATATCGAAGAGAACATCAGTCTGGGGAATCCTGACATATCACGAGCGGTGGTCGAGCAGGCGGCGCACGACGTGAACGCCGATCGATTTATCGACAGTCTCCCCGATGGATATGGGCAAAAGGTACACGAACGTGGCGTTTCACTTTCGGTCGGGCAGCGCCAGCTCCTGTCGTTCGCGCGTGCCCTCGCTGCAGATCCTGATGTTCTCGTTCTCGACGAGGCAACGTCAAACGTCGATACCGAGACGGAAATGTGGATCCAGGAGGCTGTCGAACGCCTGATGCAGTTCAGGACGTCGATAGTGATCGCACACCGTCTGTCGACGATCCGGAATGCGGACAAAATTCTGGTGCTGCATCACGGAGAGATCAGGGAAGAGGGGAAGCACGAAGAGCTACTCAAGAAGCGGGGGATTTACTACAGGCTGCATCATCTACAGTATGGTGAGTAAGCCTAGGTGTTCAGCGGTGACGTTGAATCGCTGTATATCGGCGTGCTTGTGGGGTTCTTGAAGTCCCAGACTCCGTTCGGGAGTGCTTCTCTTGTTGGTGTCCCTCCATTACCCTGAACCGTCAGGTGAAGGATCTTTGTGAGTTCTGGACCATCTACTTCTTGTGTCGATACTCAAGAAGATGGTCCTGACCCTATAAGGATCCTTTGCCTGTCTGCTCAGGATGACCTCTTAATTCGATACAGCGCCTTACCCGTCCGAATGTAGATGCTGTCGCCCGCGACAGCGGGCGATGAGAGTGTGTAGCTGCCGTCGAGTTCGTTGGTAGACAGAAGTTTGTATTCCGATCCCGCAACCACGACGGTGACGACGGCGTTCTCATTCATGATGTAGAGTTTCCCGTCCGCGAGGACGAGAGACGAACTCACAGTGCCTTGTGCGGTTCGCTCGGGACCCCATACGGCCTCACCTGTTTTCGCGTTGAGACAGCTGATGAGGCCTTTGTCATTGACCATGTAGAAGCGTTTCCCGTCCGTTACGGCAGAGGGCACATCAGGTGCGCCAGGGCCTGTCCACGTCCAAGCGAGATGGCTCTTGGTAATGTCTCCGGATCCCCCAGCTTTTAGAGCGATGATCGGTTTGCGTCGGGACGTTGCGTAGATCATGCCGTCGACGGCAAGAGGAGAACCGCAGACCCGGTAGTTGCCCCGGGCTTCAGGGTTCAGGCCCGCAGCGCGCCAGAGCTCCTCGCCGGTTTGGGGATTGTGTCCGGTTACGTAGTCGGCGCCGGAAACCACGATCTGGTCAGATCCGCCGTGGGACAGCACGATCGGTGTGGTGTATGCGTCCAGAGACTCGTTCGGTGCGTCGGTTGGACGGACCTGCTTCCAAAGGCGCTCACCGGTCATCTTGTCGTAGGCTACAACGTAGGACGGCAGATCGGTATGCATGCCGTGAAGGATCTGCATGACCAGTTTATTTTGGTGGAGGAGAGGGGAAGACGCGTATCCCCACATCAGACCGAATTCGCCGTAAACGTCCTGGAGGTTGAACGTCCATACCTGCTTTCCTTCGATCGTGTAGGCGGCGACCTGGCCCGTCCCCGTGACGATCCAGACGTGTTCCCCGTCGGTGACCGGAGAAGGTGACGTGTTGTTGTGTTTTCGCCAAAGGTTGTTCCCCTTGTCGACCACCGTGCGCCAGATTTCCTTGCCACTCTTTCGTGAGAAAGCCATCAGCAGGAGGTCTTCTCCGCCGGGATTTCTACTAGGACCTCGACGTCTGCGGCGATTGGTCGCCTCCGTAGGTGGCTCTTCCGGGGCCTCGTTGAACTCGGGAGTCGAAGGCGATGTCAGGAAGATATAGTCACCGGCAATGACAGGTGTTCCGCCGCTCCAAGCCGGCAAGTCGGTCTTCCAGGCGATGTTCATTTCAGCTGACCAATTCGAGGGCAGACCTGTCGCGTTGCTGCTGCCGTTCATCTTGGGGCCGCGCCACTGAGGCCACTCTGCTGCGTGGCTGGCTGAACTCAGGAGAAGCGAAAGTAAAAGTAGTTTCTGCATGGGTCACTCCTGTGACGGTTGAATCGGCTGTTTGTGTAACTAGTATGCGTGTGTTCGAAAGTGCACGGACAGTTGTTGACGATGGGAATGAGCGCTAGGATCAACAACCGTCGGGTTCCTCGTGGCTGCAGTAGTCGTTGTGCGAAGCAGATGCGGTGGGCATTTTGGTAATGATACGGAGACGAAACCGCAAGCACTAGCGGCGGTATACAGTCTAACCCGAAAGAGCCAGAGGCAATACACGGATGAGCGAACTCGCGATACACGGCGGTTCTAAGGCGAAATCGACGCCCTACCAGGTGACGAACCGGTATGGTGACGAAGAGATGGAACTGGTCCGCGAAGTCTTGGAGTCGGGACGGTTGATGGGTGTCGACGGGAAAGTGAAGGACTTCGAGAACGAAACGGCACTCTATTTCGGTGTCTCACACGCGGTTATGGTGACCTCGGGTACGGCTGCGCTACACGTGGCCTTGGCCGCGCTCGGCGTTTCCGAAGGGGATGAAGTGATTACGAATCCGATGACCGACATCGGAACGGTCGCGGCTATTCTGGCGTTGCATGCTGTCCCCGTGTTTGCGGACATCGATCGGAAGACGCGCCTGATTTCGCCAGAAGGTGTTCGGAAGCGAATGACCGGTCGGACAAAGGTGATAATCACGGTTCACATGGCCGGGATGCCGTGTCCTCTCGACGCGTTTCTGAAGATCAAGGAGGAGACCGGTGTAAAGTTGCTCGAGGACTGTGCACAGGCCCACGGAGCCAGATATAACGGCAAGCTTGTGGGTACGGTCGGGGATGCGGGCGGGTTCTCGATGAACGAGTCGAAGCAGATGTCCACAGGAGACGGCGGGTTCGTTCTGACGAACGACGACGAGATCGGTCGTGTTGCAGCGCTGTTTCGTGATAAGACTTACGTGCGGGGCAGCGGCCTTCGGCACGGCATGCAGCCGGTTCCGTTTTTCGCTCTGAACTATCGACCAACCTGTTTGCAAGCAGCCGTTGGGATCGGGCAGCTTCACAAGCTTGAGACGCTCGTGGAACGACGGGAAGTGATCGTCAGGCGCTATTATAATGAGCTTGCAGATGTGCCGCTTCTGGAATTTCCAGAGCTCGTTGAAGGAGGTGCGGCGTCCTGGTGGCCCCTCGGGTTGCGCTACACCGGTCACGATCCCTCAAGGGACGACCTAGTAGAGGCGCTCAAAGCCGAGGGTGTTCAGGTTGGCTACTGTATGTCGGCAGTTCGAAACATTCTCAGGACAGAGATGGTTAAGAACCGACAGTACTATCCTTTCTCAGAAGAGCCACCCAATTTCTGGAAAGATGTCGAATACGACCCCGATGGATGTCCGGAAGTCGATGCGTTGCAGGACAGCGTGATCCGGCTGCCCGTTGATGAACGATATAGCGACGAGGATATTTCTCAGACGATCGAAGCGGTGAAGAAAGTGTGGAAATACTATTTTGGCTAGAGAAAGAAACGACAGAATGTCGAAAATCGAATGCAGAAGATTTGATGAACCCTAACTCTTCGTCCTGAAAGGAGGCCAGGAGACAGACCAAGCAAGTGAACGGCGCCCGGGAGTAGGGTAAAGACGAGAATCATACCCATGTGCCTGCGGTTGGGTGTTTGGGCGGTCCGATGGCAATCGACTATGTGTACCTAAATGACGCTTTGACGATCGTGCGTTTCAGGAAGAGGACACTGCGCGAGTGGAGCGATGCGGCACAGAGTAGTCTGCTTGTTATGCTATTGAAGGTCGGGGGTTGATTTGATGTCGGTCTGGCTGACGTTGACCCTGAAGATGACCGAGAGATATTTGTCGTTAAAGCTTTAGAGCAGATCCCGAATGGACGTGAAGCCAGAAGCTCGACCGCGATACACCTGAAAATGGGAATCGGAGATAAACAATTGAGCAGCCATACGGACGAGATAGATTTGAGTTGATAAGGCAGACAACAGCAAGAGGCGTGTCGTGATACGAATCGAGTCGATAGTCGAGGAGGGGAAATGAGACGGATAGCTCTTCTGGTCTTGGCAGGTTGTGTCTTTCTCGGTGCGGCGTCGACAGAGCCGCTGAAGTGGAAGAAGGGACAGGGGTGGGGTTGGGTCTGGGGGGTAGAAGATGAAGTAGGGGCGCTGAACGAGATCACATCAGCGAGTGTGCTGAAGGCGATCTCGATGGTGAAGAGGGGTGAGGTGCGGGACCTTGGAATCGACTACGATCGGAATTCGTACAAGTGGCCTGGTCATTCACCGGGCGAAATTATGACGTTCCGGTCGCCTGCGGGCGTGAAGACACAGAAGGATCTCCCCTTCACACTTCCCGAGAATGGGAACACGACGGAAACCACGTGGCACTCTTGCGCGTTGTTCATGAATGACAACGTGGCGACGCAGATCGATGGATTGGGTCACGCAGTGACGGGGAAGGACAACCATTGGTATAATGGTTTCAAGGAAGCAGACTGGGGTGGTGATTGGGGTATCCGAAAAGCCGGTGCGGAGACGATTCCTCCGATCATTGCGCGAGGCGTGCTGATTGATGTTGCTGGATACAAGGGTGTCGATGCACTACCCTCGCAGACGATCATTACGCCCGAGGATCTCGAGGGCGCGTTGAAGAAGCAGGGCACGGAGCTTCGATTTGGAGATGTAGTTCTGATCCGGACCGGGACGCTCCGCTACTGGGGAGAGGCAGGAGAGGATCTCGCCAAGATCGGTGAGCACGATTCGGCTGGGATTCAGATGCCGGCGGCGAAGTGGCTCGTGGAGGAAAACGGATCGATCATGATCGGGTCGGATACGTCAGGGCTCGAACAGATGGCGACACTGCCTCCGGGATCTGGGAGCTTCATGCCTGTGCATAATTATCTGTTGATCGATCAGGGCGTCCACATCGCGGAGTTCCACTACCTCGAGGATTTGGCGAAGGAGAAGGTCTACGAGTTTGTCTATGTAGCGACGACGAACAAGATCAAGGGGACAACCGCAGGGTTTACGATGCGACCACTTGCGATATTTTAGATACAGTGTCTGGGTCGGCCGATGGCCGCCCTTTTGCATTCTAATTGGGCCTGTTCGGAAACAGGTCGGTTGCGAGGCTTTGTGTCCGAAAATCATCAAATGGTTTACTGCATTCTGGTCTGCTCCTCTCCTTAGGAAAACGCAACGGCGCTCAATACATTTTTCAGATAAGACAGCCCGTCGCCGTGTAAGG
>DPVD01000377.1:16803-24745 GCA_003526745.1 Candidatus Latescibacterota bacterium | reverse complement strand
TGGGAACAGATGGTGCGGCGAATCTGATCGCGCAAGCAGCCCGCCGTCTTCCCTTCTCTTAACCCGGAAACGGCTAAACCATCCTGGAAAACCTGCTGGTATACAAGTTGAAGAGTCACGCTTTCCCCAATCGGTGCCGAAAACACGCAAATACAACGGATCCACCCGTCATCGGAAAGGACGTTTTCGGACATGAATCCCAATCCAATGCATGGAGGTCACACCGGCTCCGGTATGACCTCCTTGAACCCGCTAGAGAGAACGACCGAGTTGCCCGAAGAGGTCGGCAACTTCCGGACCACGTTACGCGATTATGCCGCACTCGAGATTAGCCTCGCCTCGTCGTTGCCGGCCTTCCCACTAACCGACCGCGCCCGAATATCAATTTACAGGCCTAATCCGGCTCCCCCTGCCCACCGATCCGGAATGGGTATTGCTCTATTCCCTTATGCGCTGCTTTCTGGGGAAATGGACCCCCACATTTGTGCCGCGCCATCACGTCTGTCACCGTAACGCACACGTGACGGTCCTTGGGGAACACAACGGTTCCCCGATCGTCCAAGGAATCGATGCCTGTTCTGACTCTCATACTGCTGCTGTCTATCGGTCTAAACCCGTCGCCCTCCGAGGCCCAAACGGACATCACCCTAAACATGGCCGATGGATGGATCCGCCGCGATTGGCAGGAGTGCCGGGATCCGTCAATTATGTCAAGCGACAGTAATCGGATCCGCATCGAAACGGACAGCTCTGCCGTCCTCTACTGGCAGGTTCCGACCAAAACAGGACCCCTTTCGATCAACAGAGATCAGAACTGGATTCAAGAATGTGATCGCCCGCCGCAGTCCTTCGCGAGAACGATAGCTAGGGGCCAGAACCGTGACCACCTCCTCAACGTTGCGGATTACCGATACTTCTCTTGGAATTGGAAGGTCAACAACACAATTGACGACTGGAAAACTGTCGACAAGGACGGGCGTATCCAGCCCGAGGGGGATGACTTTGCGGCCAAGATCGGGATTTCGATCCTGAAGAAAGGTTCCGACAAGCCTCGCGAGATCTCGTATATCTGGACACACTCGCTTCCGGAGGATTCGGTCATCATCCACGAGAAACGCATCATCTTCTGGCGTTTTCAGTATCACAGAATCGTTGCCGAATCGGGCGGTACTCGCGTTGGTCAATGGGTGTCGGAGACGCGCGACCTATACGCGGACTATAAGCGGATCTATCCGAACGAAGAGCCCGGTGAAATCGTGCGGATCTACGTCATGTCCGATTCCGACAACACGGATTCGGAGGTAACAGGCCACTTCGCCGACCTCCAGTTCACCCAAGAGCCTCCCCGAAACCTGACATCCTCGTCAGAATAAGCCAATTCCCTGCCGTTTCTTGACTTGAAAATGGCAGGCGTCTATACTCCTCTCAAGACGCGCTCATTAGGTTCAAACATCGTGAACGACAGTTCCCTCAATCACGTGAATCCTCACTCAGCGAACCTCATCAACCGAATTTCCTAAGACTGGCCCACGCCGACACAAGGGGAGAACCCGCAACGCCGTCGGCGATTGCGGGCTTTTTGGTTTCGGAATGCTCACAACTGTTGACACGACAAGCAAGACGCGTAAGGCAGACTACAGAGCACTTAGCGCGGAGCTCGGATACCGGCTCGGTGAGCTGCAGCACGAGGCCCTTGCCCTGAATATCCCGATTGTCATCCTCTTTGAAGGATGGGGCGCGTCCGGCAAGGGCTCCCAGATCAACCGACTTCTGCTCTCGCTTGATCCACGCAGCGTCAAGGTCCACTCGATCGAGTCCCCCACGGAAGAGGAGCGGATGAAGCCGTATCTTTGGCGGTTTTGGACCAAGACGCCCCCAAGGGGCCGTATCGGGATCCTTGGCCGCTCTTGGTATGGTCGATTCCTCGTCGAGGGCATGGATGAGGCCATAACGAGCCTCGACGAAGTGCCGAATCGCTACTACGAAGAGATCAACGCGTTTGAACGTCAGCTGGTTGACGACGGCGTCCTTCTGATCAAGTTCTTCCTCCACATGACCTCGGAAAAGCAGGAGGAAAGATTTAAAGACCTGGAGAAAAACCCGGCCACATCGTGGCGTGTGACCCCACGGGACTGGAAGAAACACAATGAATACGAGAGATACTTCAAACTGACCGAGCGGATGCTCGAAAAGACATCGACAAACCACGCTCCCTGGTCTGTCGTTGCGGCAGAGGATTGGCGATGGACGACACTGCGTGTTTTTGAGACGGTCATCGACAAGCTCTCACGAAAAATCGCCACACGGCACCAGACCGAGGTTCCCTTCCAACGCGCGACTGCCTACAGACCCGAAAAAATACCGAACCGCCTAGGCTCCGTCGACTTGGACCGACAACTCAATCGCACTGAATACACGAAACTTCTGAAGAAGTATCAGAGTCGAGTAAGAGACCTTGAGCACGAGATCTACCGCCAACGTCTTCCGGTCGTCATCGTTTACGAGGGCTGGGACGCCGCCGGAAAGGGCGGAAACATTCGGCGGCTTGCCAGGCGCATGGACCCACGGGGCTACGAGGTGATCCCGATAGCCGCTCCGAACGACGTCGAGCTGTCGCATCACTATCTCTGGCGATTCTGGCATGCCATGCCCAAGGCAGGTCACATCGCGATATTCGACCGATCCTGGTATGGTCGGGTGATGGTCGAGCGGATCGAGGGATTCTGCAGCACAGAGGAGTGGCAGCGCGCCTACCGCGAGATCAACGAGATGGAGGAGCATCTCGTGAGCTCGGGCGCTGTGGTCATGAAATTCTGGATCGATATAGACAAAGAGACCCAGCTTCAACGGTTCAACGACCGGGCCAAACTCGAGCACAAGCAGTGGAAAATCACACAGGAGGACTGGCGTAACAGGGAGAAATGGACGGTCTACAGTGAGGCCGTGAACGAGATGATTCACCGGACGAGCACGAACTACGCGCCCTGGACGATCGTCGAATCGAACAACAAGCGCTTTGCGCGAATCAAAACACTGAAGATCTTCTGCACGGAAATCGAAAAGAGACTCAAGTGACCGCCACAACATCAACGTTCTTCAACATCGTCCGCACAGCCAACCTTCTGTAACACACCTCCTTCTACCTCGACTTCTTTTTGCATAAGTTTCCGACACCCGGAAACTTCGGACTAAGCCTAACTCGTATGCTGATGGCCACGCTGAACAGAAGCGGTGTTCGCGAGATCGCCTTCCTGACCCGGACACCTAGAAGACCCGCCCCGTAGGCCCGAAAACGAGGCGAAGTTGACACGCCTTTAACCCTTCGGTAGATTCTTATTGCAGTTGATCATTCTCATCTAGAAAAAGCTTCCGCATAGGGGTGCCTAAAGGCTGAGATCATACCCTATGAACCTGATCTGGGTAATGCCAGCGTAGGAATGCGGATCTCGAAAACGGCCTCGACTACCGAGGCCCTAAAAGGTCGCTTCCATCAGGGAGCGACCTTTTAGTTTTAGCGGAAGCAGAACCGAAGGAGAAAGAACCATGCACCACAGTCTGTTCGCCATCATCCTCTGTCTCGGCTGTCTCCACACGGGAACCGAATCAGCGACGCTCAACGGAAGAATCACGAACGTCTCGGGATCCGTGCTTGTGGGCGTCAACGTCCACGTTCAGGGCGTATCGGAAGGAGCCCAGACCGATTCACTCGGCCGCTACCGAATCGATTCTCTCGAACGGCGCATCTACATCGTCAGAATCAGCCACGTCGGGTATGCCGTTGTCGAGCGGCGGATATCGATCGAGCAGGACGCGGAGACGCTCGACGTATCACTCGACGAGGCCCTGCTCCCCGGTCAAGAAATCACCGTCACCGCCACTCGGGCGATCGAACGCGAAAGTCCTGTTACCTTCAGCAATGTGGGAGAAAAAGAGATTCAGGATCGGTTCCATACGCAGGGCATCCCGACTATGCTCTCCGAGCTTCCTTCGACCACAACCTACTCCGAGGGCGGCAACAACGTCGGGTATACATATCTGACGCTCAGAGGGTTCGACCAGCGCCGTATCTCAGTCATGATCAACGGCGTCCCGCAAAACGACCCAGAGGATCACAACGTCTACTGGGTGAACTTTCCCGACCTCGCCTCCTCGCTCAAGGACATCCAAGTTCAGAGAGGCGCCGGATCCGCCTTCTACGGCCCAGCATCAATCGGCGGGTCGATCAACCTCGTCACCGATCGATTCAGCCCGGAGCCTAAGCTGACGGTCACATCGGGCTACGGAAGCTATGACACGCGAAAGCTCGGTATCACGCTAAACTCGGGCATGCTCAACAACAGCTGGGTACTCAACGCTCACCTCAGCAAAACACAGACAGACGGGTATCGTCACGGCGCTTGGGCGGACTTCCTTTCCTACTTCGTCGGCGGCGCTCACTACACCGAGAACAGCACCACTCGATTCCACATCTACGGGAGCATCAACCGGGATCATCTGAACTACTACGGTACTACGCGACTCCAGACGATTAACGGACGGCAGGTCAATGCCCTACGAGACCGGGAGCTCCGTCGGATCAATCCGATCACAGGTGATGAGGAGATCGAGGACTTCCACCAGCCTCACTACGAGGTCCTGCACGAGTGGGCGGTCAATCCAAACACGACAGTCAACAACACGTTCTTCTACGTTCAGGGAGATGGGTTTTTCGACTTTGACGGCTCTTGGGGTGACACTACCTATTACCGGCTTACCGCGGAGAACGGCTTTTCCGCGGTCGGAAATCCGGGGCAATCTCTTGTTCGAGCGTTCGTCAACAACCGGCACGGCGGCTGGCTGCCCAGAGTCAAGATCCGTTCCTCAAAGACCGAGACTGAGATGGGTCTCGAAGCGCGCTACCATCAATCGATCCATTGGGGCAAGATACGATGGGCTGAAAACCTGCCCTCTGAGGTATTTCCCGAGTATCGTTTCTACGAATACAAGGGCGCAAAGTGGGTCCTGTCCGCCTACGGCACCCACAATCAGCGGTTTTCGGATCGCTTGAACTTCATGGCGAGTCTTCAGCTGACGCACAAACGGTATCGGCTTTTCGATGAGGCTTATGTGGGGAACGACTTCACCGTGCCCTTCACATTCATCAACCCGAAGATCGGGCTTAACTACAACGCCACCGATCAAGTCAATGGATACGTCAGTCTGTCGAGAACCTCACGCGAGCCACGACTCGTCAACTTCTACGACGCTGCAAACTCCAGTTTCGGAGTTCAGCCCGAGTTCAGAACCGAGGCGAACGGCCGAATAGATTTCGACGAGCCCCTGGCAAAACCCGAGCGTCTGAGCGATCTGGAACTCGGTGCCGTCTATAACGGCAGCAGGTTTCGGGCATCCATCAACCTGTTCTGGATGGATTTCCACGACGAGATCGTCAAGAACGGGCAGCTGGACCAGTTCGGTCAGCCTGTAACCGGGAACGCGGAATCGACACTGCACAGGGGTATCGAGCTCGCAGGTGCATATCGGCCGATCGCTCCTCTCCTCTTCCAGGGCAACGTGAGCCTCTCACGCAACACCTTCGAAGACTACACGGTATTCGACACCGGCACGCCGGTGTCTTACGACGGCAATCGGATCGCTGGGTTCCCCGACTTTCTCGCGAATCTCCGTGCAACATATGAGCACCTGGGCTTCCGGGCCTCGCTTGCGCTGCAGTATGTGGGGACTCAGTACACGGATAACTCTGAAAACAACCGCCAGAATCCCCAGGCGAGACAGGCACTCGGCTACGATCCGCTGAAGGTTGATCCATATACCGCCGTCAACCTGGGACTGGCCTACGATCTTGCTCGCTTTACGGGAAGTAGTCGGTTCGAGATCCGGCTGGATATGAACAACCTGTTCGACAGCCTATATGAAACCCACGGCGAAGGCGCCGCCTTCTTCCCTGCCGCAACTCGGAATGTGTTTCTCTGGACAAAGATCGAGCTCTAAAGACGCATAGTCTCTGGATGCACCGAGCCCACCTCACACACCCGTGTGACGGAGCCTTCTGTTGCCTGCCCATATGGCCAACCCCGTCATCCGTAACCCTTGATCAAATACGCACTTAGGTCCTAACTTAGACGTGATGGCTTTACGAGCGGAAGAACTACGACTGGAGGAGTTATGAAATACTTGTTGATACTTTTCTCACTTCTACTAGCAACGAACTCATGGTCTCAAACCACGGGCATTCTTTCAGGCGATGTGATCGATGATAAGGGTGCCGGTCTGCCAGGAGCCAACATCAGAATCGCAGGAGACGCGCTTTCGAATCCGACCGGTATGGTCACTGACGCGCAGGGGACCTACACCGTTTCCTTGCTGCCACCGGGCAGATACGAGGTCACCGTGTCGTTCGTCGGCTACGAGACGATCGTAAAGATGGTCAGCATCTCCGCGGGGCGGACGACAACAACCAACTTCACGCTGTCTGCCAACGTCCTCTGGAGTGACCAGATCGTCGTATCTGCCTCTCGCGGAGCAGAGAAGGTCCTCGACGCACCTGCCTCAGTCTCGATCGTCAGTGGCGACGAACTGGCTAGCGTACCGACGCTTAATGTCGCAGAGAGCGTTAACGCCGAAGGCGGCGTTGATTTCGCCAAGACTGGTCTACTTCAGAACGCGACGGTCGTTCGCGGCTTCAACAATGTCTTCTCGGGCGCTCTGCTCACACTGATAGACAACCGTATCGGACGAGTCCCTTCTCTTCGAGTTAACGTGAACAGCTTCATTCCAGTTACCAACCAGGATGTCGAGCGGATCGAGATCGTAAGGGGACCAGGTTCCGCTCTTTACGGGCCAAACAGCGACAATGGCGTGATGCACATCATCACACGTTCGCCAATTGGTTCGGAGGGCACATCAATTAGCTTCGGTGGCGGTGAACGAAGCCTTAAAAACGCCAGCTTCAGACACGCAAGCAGCGTCGACGGAAAGATCGGCTTCAAAATCTCAGGATTATACTTTTCTGGAAACGACTGGGAATATGTCGATCCTGTTGAACTCCAGTCAAACAACGGACGCAACCCTCGCGACTACGACATCGAGAAATTCACGGGCGAGGGCCGTATCGACTTCCGTCCAAACGAAGACACAGAGATCATTTTTTCTGCTGGGCTCAGCCAGTCTAATCTGATCGAAATGACGGGTCTCGGTGCAGGCCAGGGGAAAAACTGGAAGTATCAGCATTTGCAGGGTCGTTTGAAATATCGGGACTTGTTCGCTCAGGTCTTCTTCAATAACAGCGACGCTGGTGACACGTTCCTCCTGCGCAGCAGTGCACCGATCGTCGACAAATCCACTCTCACTGTCCTGCAGCTGCAACACTCACCGACTATTGGCGAACGACAGCGTTTTACCTATGGCGGTGACATTCTCTGGACACGCCCCAAGACAGGTGGGACCATCAACGGGGCAAACGAGAACAACGATGACGTCAATGAGTACGGCATTTACATACAGAGTGAGACGACCCTGAGTGATCAGGTCGATCTTGTACTGGCTGGTCGCTATGATTCGCACAACTACCTCAAAGACAACAACTTTTCGCCCCGTGCGGCACTCGTCTTCAAGCCTGACGAAAATCAAACACTAAGAGCTACCTACAACAGGGCGTTCTCGACTCCAACGAGCAATAACCTGTTCCTGGATCTGGTCAGCACGCCGGATGCCTTTGGTATCGGATCCTCGTTCCAATCAACACTTGGCTACAGCCCGGCAATCGATGTTCGTGCCCTTGGCACCGTGAACGGTTTTACGTTCAACCGCGGAAACGGTAATCTGCCAACATATCGGTCACCTTTCGCGCAGGTCGCCGGCATAGACCCAGCAACTCAGATCGAGTTGCACGACCCGGTCTTCACAAACGTGCAATGGAGTCTGGCCAGAGGGGCTGTTCTTG
>DPVD01000377.1:11834-16507 GCA_003526745.1 Candidatus Latescibacterota bacterium | reverse complement strand
AGGGGCTGTTCTTGCCGGCTTCATCCCACAGATTCAACCGTTGGCTGTAGGACTCGTGACGCAGCAATTGATCGGTGCGGGTCTACCAGCTGCTGCGGCCGGCGCACAGGCTCCCGTCGTTGTGGACGGTCTGATGGCGGCATTCCAAGCCATGGTACCCACACAGTTGCCCGGACTGCGGAATAGCTTAGCCACGCTGAATGTCGCAACGCTCGGGTTCGATCCAGTCGCGACCAGCCCAGACGTCGTTAGCGATATCCCAAAAATTGACCCAACGATCACTGAGACCTTCGAGATCGGCTACAAGGGGCTAGCCAACAACAATCTGCTAATCACCGCCGACTTCTACCGAACCAAGATCAAGGACTTCGTCGGTCCACTCAAAATCGAAACACCCAACGTGTTCCTGGAAGGGAGTGCGCTTGCTTCTACTCTCACGGCGGCATTTTCTGCCTCCCTTGCCGACCCGAACAACGCGGACCTCGCCACGTTCCTGACCGCACTCGATGACCCGGGAGCCGGCGTAGGCGGTAATGCGAACGGTACCGCCGTCGACGAACTAGTTAATCTTTTCGTCTTAGGCACAGCGAACAACGGCGCGGCCTTCATCCCATTCGGCACGATTAGCCCGATTCAGGCTCAGGATCCATCTGCCGTCACAGTGACCTATCGTAACTTTGGGTCAGTCACCGTATCCGGTTTTGATGCAGGCTTCACCTACTTCACACAGAACAAATGGTCAGTCACAGGGAACTATTCGTTCGTCAATGAGTATCTATTCCCGAACCTTGGTGGGATCGCCGATGTCGCCCTGAATGCGCCAAAGCATAAGATCAACTTTGGAATCAAGTATGCACATCCAGAGCTAGGGCTCAGGACAGGCCTAAAGGTTCGATATCGTGGGGAGTTCCCTATGGACTCAGGAGCCTATGTCGGAACAGTCGGATCCTACACTTCGGTCGATGCGGCCGTTGAATACGATCTCCCCCTTAACAACCCTGCTTTCAAGGCCACCCTCAGCATGAATGGCAGCAACATCCTTGATGACCGACACCAAGAGTTCGTCGGTGCGCCGGAAATCGGTCGTCTCGTCACCGGTGGGCTGACCGTGAATTTCTGATTGAGCATACTAATTGCACTCATACTCGCCGGTCAGCCGTCATTCGCAGAGGAAGTGTATCAGACGGTTGGCCGGCGTTTTACCTTCTTACCACTGACCGGGTTCAGTTCCGACGATGGGATCGGCGGAGGCTTTAGGCTCTCCCTATTCGACTACGACGGAGAAACCATTCCTTATGCTCGGACTTTCAGCCTTCAGGGCTTCTTCACATCTAAGGGAAAATGGGCGCATCAGTTCAGGGCAGACTTTCCCGAAATCTTGAAAGGCAATCGACTTGAGATCTCCGTCCGCTACGACAAGGAAGAAACAGCCAGCTTCTTTGGAGACCTGTCAGAGGGCGACCTCCTGCCATTTTCAGAAGATGAACGTAACTTTGAGCAGATCGACCCGTTCATCACCGTCCGGTTAATCAGGACGCTCAATGCTCCTTGGCAAATACAGTTTCGAGTCCGGACGGGCAAGACATACATAAAGCCTAAAACGCCGACAAACGTCATCGGGATTCTATCGCCGCTCGGACACGACGGCGGGATGCTCCTGCAGGCAGGCGTGGCCGTTCGGTACGATACACGGGATGACTACGTCAACACCATTCGCGGTCGGCTTGGGGAAGCTGGAGTCGAATGGAGGTTCGGGGATGGCGGAAACTTCAATAGCATCGAGCTGACCATCGAACACCGCCACTTCAAGGAAGTCCTGAACAGGGTTATCCTCGCGCAGCGTCTCCACGGCATATACACTTTCGGCGACATCCCGTTTTACGAGCGTCCCAAGCTAGGAAGCAGCAAGACGCTACGTGGATTGTCGGCAGATCGGTTCCGAGATGATGGCCGAATCCTTATGAACACTGAGTTGCGCTGGCTTGGTGTTCGCGCATCTCATCGAAATAACATATATGCGGGCGCGAATCTATTTTCGGATATCGGCCAGGTCTTTCCACGCAGGTCGTGGCCGAAGAGCGACCAGTGGGAGGTAGGAGTCGGCGTGGGACTCCGTATTTACTGGCACAGCACAGTCGTCCGCGCAGACTACGGCTGCGCTAACGGTGGATCGGCACTGTATATGAGGTTCTCACAGATCTTTTGAACCGGCTGAGAAAAAAACGCACGATCGTCGCTTGGTCTCTCTATGACTTCGCTAACTCATCGTTCTCAACGATCGTACTCACCTTCGTCTACAGCACATACTTCACGAAAGCCATCGCAGAGAACGAGATCATCGGGGCCAGCCTGTGGTCACGCGCAGTCACGATATCGGCTCTTCTGGTCGCTTTTGCATCCCCCCTCCTGGGTTCGATCGCTGATCGTCGTGGATTGCGTAAGCGATTCCTCCTCATATGTACATCCATCTGCATTATGGCAACCGTCGGGTTGTATTTTCCAGTAGCGGGTCAGGTTTTACCTGCCTTGGCGATCTTCGTCGTGGCCAACTCTGCCAGCGAGCTCGGCAACGTCTTCTACAACGCCTTCCTTCCCGATATCGCGAGCGAAAAGCGCATGGGTCGCATATCGGGATGGGCCTGGGGCCTCGGCTATGTGGGTGGCATACTGTGCACGATTCTGGCCATGGTGGCCTTGGTCTCGACAGACTCTCCATGGTTCGGTTTCGCAAAGGAGGCGGGCGAGAACATCCGTGCGACCAATCTGCTGGTTGCCCTCTGGTTCACGATCTTCTGTATTCCGCTGTTCCTTTTCGTAAAGGAGTCAACTCCAACCGCCAATGGTACAGCGATCCAACCCTATCGAATGCTTCTTGCTGCGTTCCGGGATATCAAGAGCCACAAGCAGGTCACCCGATTCCTGATTGCGAGGCTGTTTTACAACGACGGTCTTGTGGCAATCTTCTCGTTCGGCGGGATCTACGCTGCGGGTACTTTCGGCTTCACCTTCGACCAGATCATGGTGTTGGGTATCGTTATGAACATGTCTGCAGGCGCAGGCGCCTTCATCATGGGCTCCATCGACGACCGGCTGGGTGGCAAAACTACGATCTATATCACGCTGACCGCCTTCCTCTTAGGGTCGATCGGCGCCGTGCTTGCCCAATCGCAAACTACCTTCTGGATCGCCGGCATCACAGTCAGTCTGTTTGCCGGACCCAACCAGTCGGCCAGCCGGTCCCTGATGGGACGATTCGTGCCCAGACACAAGATCAACGAGTTCTACGGCTTCTTCTCTTTTTCCGGCAAGGTCACGGCGTTTCTCGGACCGCTGATGATCGGAGAGTTGACACGGGCCTTCGGCTCGCAGCGCATCGGAGTTTCATCGATCATTCTGCTCTTCATTTTAGGGGGCATTCTCCTGTCACGGGTGAACGAAGCTTCCGGGATAGCCGAGGCCCGTTCATAGCAAAGGCGCGACAGCAAGCTGTCACGCCTCCTTCCTAGCACCTTCTGTTTCTCAGCCCAAGCGGCTGATAGCAAACATGATCGCCTTCTTCGATATGCCCTGCTGAATCGTCTCACGATCTCCCTCCAGCAGAAGAGTTTCGACCTCCGTACCCCCAGGTCCGGCAAGTGCGATGTGAACCGTTCCGATAGGCTTTGGCGAGCGCCCACGAACAGGTCCTGCGATTCCTGTTTCTGCCAGACCGTAGGTCGTCCCGGAAACCTTCCGAATCGCTTCTGAGAGAAGCTTCGCGGTTTCTTCGCTCACCGCCCCTGCTCGTTCGAGCTCACCCGCTTCAATCGCAAGTGCTTCGATTTTGGATGCCTTGCTGTACGCGACAATGCCCCTGTCGTAGTAGGCCGAGCTTCCAGGAATCGCCACGATGGATGCGCTGATCAGCCCGCCCGTCGTCGTCTCAGCCACGGCGATCGTCTCCCTTCTGGAGACAAGTATTCGACCCAAATCTTCTGCCAAATTCATCTTTGCACGCATTCTTGAACAGCTTGCAGGGTTCACTAAAAAGACGCCATGATCTCTTCGGCCGCCGGAGTTGCGCCTTCCCCGAATCGCGAACTCGCCTTCTCGAAAAGAAACCGCAGAACGCTGTCAATCTGGGTTTCAGAAAGGCCTTACATAAAGGGAATCGTCGCAGCTATCTTCAGCCGATGACCGATCTGGTTTGGACATGCAACTTCCCGAGCAAATTTTCGCCACTTACAGGAACGGAATCTGCACAGGTTCGGTCGCTCTGTAGGGCGGTCCAAGCGCGCAGGGTCCCACTGCTGAATCAAATCAACAATGCGAATGCCTGTCGCCATGTGGCCCTGCCATACAGCGCGATGCTACGCTTAGTCAATTCTTCATCAAACCACTGCTACCCGGCCTCAACCTGAGGAGGATTCGCGAAGTCTTGATAGGCCTCACCAACCTTTCCTTCCTGGGCGCTACCGGCATGAATATAGTATCGATAGATACCCGTCAGAGACTGCTGAGCTTCGAGCACATAGTTGCCCCGCTTTGATTGGTCCTTGTAGAAGTATGACCATCCGAAGGGGTTTGCCGTCATCAAGCCGTAGTCCCGGACGTGCCACCACACGGGATGTCTGAAGCTTTCCGGGTGGTCCATGATTGCGATTCCGACGCGTTTTCCATTCACGGGGCCTGAG
>DPVD01000377.1:658-11551 GCA_003526745.1 Candidatus Latescibacterota bacterium | reverse complement strand
TTCCGACGCGTTTTCCATTCACTGGGCCTGAGTAGTGACACCAAGGCGCACGCTTGCCCCAAGTCTCGTCCTCGTTCGTACCGCCGTACCCGTTCACGATCATGCCGCCCTCATTTGCGCGAACCTCCATCGACTCGGCGACCCGCAACGAGGCTAAACCGCCCTCCTTCGTGTCCCCAAACAACACATCTATCTCTGGTGCTGTCAGGGTCACGGTCAGATCGAAAATCCGGACATCACTGGGCGTGTTGTAGAACGTCCACTCGGCACGTTCTACAACCAGTTGGTTCGACCCGTGTTCCCCTCTATACGAAGCGTCCCCTTCCCAGTCGCTAATCGCAACGATGCGTCCATATACAGGCCCACCCTCCACGGCCTCGAACTCGCGGAAACGCGTCCAAGCGTGACCTTCTTCCTCCGACCAATTGTTCCAGCCGTTCACGCATCCGTGCGATATCCAGACAGATCGATGGTGCGGGTGATCTTTACCGTCTCCTTTCGTCGCGAGTGGACGAGTCACAGGATAGCCGTGAGGACCGATCACCGGGTCGAGTCTGGGTCTGACGATCTCTCCACCGAAGGTATATGTCGTAAAGTGCCGACCACCGATCCGGACCTCGATCTCCTCCTTCTTCTGGTCGAGCTCTACACCCAAACCAGACTCGCCGCCGAACGTCACCTCGTATTCAGCATCCATATCGGCTGCCAGATCATCGATCATCCATGTCAGCAGCAATCCCTCTTCTGTCCTCCGTGTCTGACAGGGAACGTCACGCCCAGCCTGAGTCATCCTCACGCCGTCGGTGCCTGAGGGCGCATCGACCACGGCCGAGACGGGGCAATACACACGGCCGTGAGGTCCTGCATGAACCGTGAGCTTCAAGTCCGCCACAAACAGCCTCCAATCATGACAAAATCTAGTGTTTACACGCTCTGCTTGTCCCTAGATACCCAAATCGTACTTGAAGTCAAGCAATCCGGATTGCTAGGGTTAGGCCCTCCAGTTATCATGCTCGCCCATACAAGAACTCAGAGCCAAGGGGGTGTAGGAAAGATGGCAAAAAAACCAAATATCGTCGTCATCATGACCGATCAGCAGCGGATCGACACAGTCTCGGCATACGAAATGAACGCGATCGTCAAAACGCCACATATCGATGGCATCGCGCAACGAGGTGTGCGATTCGACGGAGCCTTCACCCCAACGGCGATTTGTTCCCCAGCCAGAGCCTCGTTCTACACCGGGTTATACCCACACAAACACGGGGTGACCGGAAACGGGCTATGCATCAAGGAAGGTGTCAGAGGCGTCAATCAGTATCTTGAAAAAGCCGGCTACAGAAGCGGATACGCCGGCAAGTGGCACGTCGACGAAGAACGCGGACCGAGCGACTACGGCTTTATTGGGAAAGATTTCATCGGATATGCATTCCCGGGATCTGGACTCCTTCCCGGACTGCAATTCGGTCTTCCTCCGAAGAACTCACCAAACTACTACGAGGAGTATCTGAAGGAGAACAGTTACAATCCGACTGTGACGAGCCGCTATGTGGGCACAAACCCCGGCTGCCAGTCGCAGGAGATGTTTGCCCTTCATAACGGTCCCGTCGAGAGCTGCATCGAATACTTCGTCGCCGAAGAAGCAAACAACGTCATCCGTGAGTTGTCGGGCGACGATGAGCCGTTCTTCCTCTGGGCCAACTTCTGGGGACCGCACACCCCTTGTCTCATCCCTGAACCTTACTTCTCGATGTATGACCCCACAGAGATCGCTGAGCACCCAAGCTACTGTGAAACCTTCGAGAACAAACCACAGGTTCAGAGCATCATCGAGCGTATGTGGGGTCTCAGAGACTATGGCTGGAAGGGGTTCCAGGAGATCGCGGCTCGCTACTACGGACACTGCACCTTGATCGACGACCAGGTCGGGCGAATCCTAAAAACACTCGAGGAAACCGGCCAGGCCGACAACACGATCGTCATCTACACCGCAGACCACGGAGACTGTCTAGGTGCACACAAGCTCATCGAGAAGGGCGAGTTCATGTATGACGAGATCTATCGAATCCCTCTCATCGTCTCACACCCCGATTGTGCAAACCCGGGATCCGTCAACGACGACTTTGTCTACCTACAGGAGATCACATGCTCCATCATCGAAGCGGCCGGCCTGGAGGTCCCCGACCATCTTGATGGTCAGTCCTTTGAGACCGCTATGCGAGGTGACGCGACACCAAACGGTCGAGAGGACGTGTTCTGTATCTTCAACAATCATTTCACGACGGCGAACCAGAGGATGGTCCGGACCCGGACGCACCAGTTCACGTTTAACCCGAACGATATCGGTGAGCTGTATGACCTGGAGAAGGATCCGTATCAGCTTGACAATCGCTATGGAGACCCTACATACGCCGACGTCGAGACTGACTTGAAGCGACGGATGGGCGAGCACATGGTGGCCCTTGGTGATCCCGTCCACGGATGGTTCCGGAGGATGTCTCCCGTTTACTAGCGAGCACTCTTATGACAAAGGAAAAATTTACATCCCGGATCGATGCCCTCCCGGTGTTCGACACACACACGCACCTCAAGGGTGAGGCTCTGGCCGCACAGAGCTTCTGGGATATCGGGCATTACTTCTGGTTTATTCGCGAGCTGCAATCGGCAGGCTATCCGGCCGATCCGATGGCGCTTGGGCCGGCCCAGCGCATCAAGGCCTTCTGGAAAGCCTACCAGGCCACAACCAACACATCGATGAACTGGGTTGTCCGTCGGATCCTGTCAGACCTCTATGGGATCACTCTGGAGTCGGAGAAGGACATCCGCCGTGCAGACAAAGCGATTCGTTCTACGTCGAGCGACCCGGGCTGGCCGGCGACCGTGTGCGCGAGGACTTATATAGAACGAATTTTTACGAACGTCCCAGCCGACGCCCCCTTCCCCGGATTGGATGGTGTAGCCGGCGTATTGCCACGTATGGAGAGACCGATCAAAGGCTGGCTCGACCGGGTCTCGAACGCGGGTGATCAGTCATCCGAGATCGAGACCATATCGGGTGACATCGATAAGCATATCGCCGCCTACAAGGAGGCGGGGTATGCCGGCATCATGACATCCGATGACCCTTTCGACAGGCTTCGCGAGCGCACTCACGATCCACATCCCCTTCAGCGTACCGGCAACACCGTTGATGCGATTGGAGTCGGCATACTCCATCGCCTGTGTCAGGCCGTCGAACGCCATGGGATGTTCATCCAGTTCTTCCTTGGCATCGAGAAGGGATACGGCACCACAGCTGGTGGAGGTGGCGTGCCCGCCTACCATGGAGACCGAGTCCTGAACCTGCACGGCCTGTTCCGCCTGTATCAGATCCCCTTCGAGCTGGTTCTGGGAGACGGACTCGGCAACAGCGACGCGATCAATGCCGCACGGATCTTCCCAAACGTGCACGTTGGTGGAATGTGGTGGTATAACTTCCGCACCAGCACCTACCGACAGACCATGCAGCAGCGCTTCGAGGCGCTGCCGTCTACCAAGTCAGAACTCGTCGTCTCCGATGCGCGCTGCATCGAGTGGTGCTATGGCAAGATCGTCCTCATCAAAAAGCTGGTGGCGGATTACCTGTATGACCAGATCCAGGATGGATGGGTAGATGCCGAGGGGGCCATCTCGATAGCAAGTTCCTGGCTACACGACTCGGCGGCGGACCTGTATCGATCCTCGGACGCGTGAAGACACTGACCCGCATCGAGTTGGCGCTGGGCCTGATAAAAATCCCCAAGAATTCGGCACTCTCTTATGTATCGAACTTCAGAGTGCCTTCGCACAATCATCCTCCAGCGACTGACGACAGCCCAGGTGAGGCACGTCGCCAGGGAAGCCATTTCGCTGTCGCTCTGGGGATCCGTTGGATTCGACGAATCGCTGAACGCGATACTGGACCCAGGCATCCCAGAAGAACACCTGAATGCTCCCGGAATCATCAACATCCAATCGACGACTTTAGGGAAGGAGAATCACAAAATCCCCGCCCACGTCTCATTCCACAACACAACGGACGGACAGGACATATCAGTCAACATTCAGCCAGAAGGATGGGTGCAACTGGATGGAAACATCGAAGAGGAAAGCGAAATCAAACTTTGGGAAGCGAGTGAGAAACTCCTTAAAGACTGGTGGAACGACGACTAGAGGAAAGGATCGAAGATGATCAAAATTCATAAAAGCTCTGTACTGGACGCATCGGTCAATCGTGTGTGGGAGACTATCCGCGATTTCAACGCGCTGCCATCCTGGCACCCTGCGGTCAAAGACAGCCGAATCGAAGATGAGCTGCCGAACGACCAAGTCGGCTGTATCCGAAACTTCAACCTTCATGATGGCGGGAACATTCGCGAGCAACTGCTTGCCCACAGCGACATCCAGCACTACACGACCTACTCCATCCTTGACTCCCCGATGCCGGTTGAGAATTACGTCGCGACCATCAGGCTCACCGAGATCACAGATGGTGATCGATCGTTCATCGAATGGTCGGCTGAGTTCGACACGGACGCCGAGTCCGACATGCGTGAACTCGTCGGAGATGGTGTCTTTCAGGGAGGGTTCGACGCGCTCAAAAAAGCCCTCGCATAGAGGTAAAGAGGAGACGACACGCGAGGTGTTCAATGACAAGGGTTGCACTCATTCGCGCCACATGCCTGCATCACTGGCGCCTGATCAGACGCGACCACATGAACAGTCAGGAGGAGTGAGGGCTTCAATTTTCGATTCTAAACCCTCGATTCTCTATCTGTAGCCATCGGCCCAGTTTGCCGACCGGACGTTGCTTGCGAGTAGCCAGTCTCGCATCACCCCCAGCATCTCCGTTTTCTTGTCGTGGTAAGCCGGGTAATCCCAGAGATTCTGGTTCTCCTTCGGATCTCTCCGCAGATCGAAGAGCTGGCCGAACGGCTCGTCTAAAAAATGGACCAGCTTCCAATCCTGGCTACGCACCATCGTCATAAACTCGATCTCCTGCAGGATGCCATCTCGACCGTGTTCCGAGAACACGTAGTCCCGCCCGACGACATCCTCTCTCTCGAGCACCGGAACAAGAGACTCCGCCTCGATCGACTCGGGCGGCTCCACACCGGCCAGCTCGAGAATTGTGGGTCCCAAGTCCATCCACTGACACAAACCACCGTGCTTTCGACCTCCCGTATGAGAAGTCGACCGAACAATCGTCGGCACCCGCGTAATCGTGTCATACATCGTCCACTTCTGGCTGTGCCCATGGTCTCCCAGACAGTCCCCGTGGTCTGACGTGAAGATCACGACCGAGTTCTCGAGCAATCCTTTTTCCTCGAGCTTGTCGAGAATTTTCCCCACCATCTCGTCGATCATAGCCACGTTGGCCATATAGTAGGCTCTCTGGCGCTGACGCTGCTCAGTTGTAGGATCGAGCTGATGCACAACCGAATCGTGGTCCACGTCACAGTTATGTTGACGCATGGCTTTGAAGGGACGCGGCTGCCCTTTGATGTCACCGTCCTGGACCTCTTCGATCTGAAAATCTCTGTCCAGATACGGCTTGGCGTCCTCCTCCGTAGGGTCGTATGGTGGATGGGGTCCAGGAAAACCAATCTCGAGGAACAAAGGCTTGTCAATAGGCTTCTTATCCAGCCACCAGAGCGCAGTATTCCCCACAAATACATCGGGATGCGTATCCCTAGGCAGTTTCCACTCAAACGCCCCCAGCCGCTCGCTGTAGTCGGGCAGTTCGCGATACATCACACGTTGCTGCTTCACAAGCCCTTGTGCCGCAAGCGCCTTGTCCCATTCGTCGAAATAGTAGCGCCCTTCCATATACCGATCCTTGTTCTCCACCACATACCGTTCGTGGAATCCGAGCGGTGTCTCGAACGGAGACGTGTGCATCTTGCCCACGTTAACACAGTGGTATCCAGAACCGTTCAACAATTCGACCCAGGACCTCGTCCAACGATCGCCGTTCTTGTGAATCCCGGTTGTATGCGGGAAATAACCGGTGAACAGGCTTGCCCTTGCGGGCGCGCAGGATGGGGCTGTGATGAAGCACTTCTCGAAGGTCACGCCTTCATTGACGAGGCGGTCCAAATTCGGCGTGTCTACATACGGATACCCGAGTGCATTAATTGTGTCGTATCGCTGCTGGTCCGTGATGATCAAAATGATGTTCGGCCGTTCAGGCATGGATAGCCCCCTCTTTTGCTAATTCGGAAACCAGGCTAGATATTGTGAGTGCTTGCCACGGAACAACCCCTCCCGGGAGACCAAGATGGACGCAACAGAGCTGCACACTGAATCAATCGTGATCGACGGACATAACGATACCATCGTCTCTCACCAGCGTCGCAGGACATCCAATCTCTCCGGTGGGCCCTTCCTGGAAGAAACGCAGGGAACGGTGTCCTATCTCCGAGGACCTCTGTCTTCTCAGGCGGCAGACACGGACATCCAGATCAATTTCCCCCTAATGCGGTCCGGCGGAATCGACGCGGCTCTCTTTGCCGTCGACGTCACGCTTGCGCGAAACAACCATCTCATCTACGCTCTCGACGCTCTGGGAGCGCTGGAATACGAAGTCGAGGCCGGCGAAGGCATTGTCGTCGCCACAAGTGTTCTGGACATCAGGTCTGCAAAGTCACGAGGTGATATAGCCGTGATCATGGCCGTCGAGAACAGCGATGCCACAGAAGGCAGCCTGAACGTGCTGCGTATGCTCCATCGTGTGGGTGTCCGATCGATAGGATTGACGCATAACACAAGCAGTCGAGCTGCCGACGGGAACGAAGAGGCACGAAGCGGCGGCGGGCTTACAACATTCGGCGTCGCACTGGTTAAAGAGATGAACCGCATCGGAATGGCTGTCGATGTCGCTCACCTCAGCGAAGCGGGCTATCTGGATGTGCTAGATACGGTAACGGCGCCGATAATCAACTCGCACACAACCTGCTCAGCTCTCTGCGACCACCCCAGGAACCTGACAGACGAGCAGATCAGGCTCCTCGGGCAGAACGACGGCGTCATGGGGATAACTTTCGTACCGCGGTTTGTGGATTCCACAACACCCACCTTCGACCGGTTTATCGAGCATATCGACCACGCTATACAGCTCGTCGGCCCCAGACACATCGGAATCGGATCGGATTTCGATGGAGGCGGAACCCTCTTCGAGAACACTGGCGCGTTCCCCAATATTACAGAGGCTCTTCTCGACCGTGGGTATGACGACGAGGCGGTGCGGATGGTCCTTGGTGAGAGCTTTCTGCGCGTTTTCGAGCAGGTCTGGGAAAATTGAATGTCTTCTAATCGGGTCCAAGCGCCGAGGAGGCCAATCCTCGTGCAATCCGTTCACAAAAAAGCAGTGCCACGATTCGCGAAACCCTACATACCCGGAGCTGCGCCTGCGGCTTGCCTCGTGCGACATGCCCACGTCGTCGGCATTCACGATAAGCAGCCGGTCTGAAGCTTTATGTCCAAGTCTTTCAGCCAAACTTTGCCAAGAAACGATGCCAGAAGCTTATATGAGCGCAAGGGAGAGAATGAGGATTCGAATCAACAGACACCTTCTTTCGGTTTGTCATCAGAGGCGCTCACCCTATCTTTTGGTGTCTGGCCATTGCCCAGGTATCCCAGGTAGCCAACCAACAAAATGCCGGCCCTGTAATGCTCTCCGGTCCAACATCGTCGGATGTTGACTCAGATCCGATTGCACGTCATCCCGGTGGGAATCTACCCGGGTACCTTGGTGATGGCCGTTCCTTCTCTACTACTCTATGCAAGCCTGTCCAACATCTCTCGCTTGACCTGGAACAGCTGTTCTTCTCCTGCAAAGCACCGCCTCAGCTCTTCGACAACCATGTTGCCTATGCGGAAGGATTGCTGTCCGGCAACGTGAGGTGTCAGCACGCAGTTCGGCAGCTTACGAAGTGGACTGTCGGGAACAGGAGGCTCGGGTTTCGTAACATCTAGAAAGGCGAATAGACGTCCTTTCTGAAGTTCCTCGACCAGAGCAGATTCATCAAGGTTGTCGCCTCGTGAAGTGTTGACGAACACCGCATCGTCCTTCATCAGCTTGAAGTGTGCGGCGTTCCACATGCGATAGGTCGCTTCGAGCTTGGGCGCGTGTATGGTGACCACATCGCTCTCGCGGGCGATGGTTTCGAGATCCGCGATTTCGGCACCAAAGTCGGCCTTCGCACGTTCGTTATCAAGGAACGGATCGTAAAGCAGAATCCGCACATCGTAGGGCTGCAGCAGACGCATCACACGCTGACCGACCTGGCTTGCAGAAACGACCCCGACGGTACGTCTATAGAGCGAGCGCGAAAGGGGCTTCTCGGCTGGCTGGTTTGCCCGCATCTCGCGCATGTAAGGAATCACGCGTCGAAGCCCGATCGTGATGAAGCCCATCGTCAGCTCGGCTACATCATCGGCGATCGCCGGCGCCGCACTTGTCACGACCACGCCCTTTTCCCACGCCTCGTCACAGATTTTCCCTTTGATGGTTCCCGCACCATAAGCCCAGATCTTCAGCCCTGGTGCTTTCTCAAGGATTGCCGGAGTCAAGTTCGATACCTGCCAACTCGACAATGCGCCATCCCTGCCCTCCATAAAATCCGCAGCTTCTTCCTCGCTTAAATCACGATCGTCGGTGTTGATCTCAACGTCCGCAAAAGACTTCAGCTTCTCGAGATCGCTGTTACTAAGGATCCGTTCCCGGAGTGATGTCTTCACTAGGATGCCAATCTTAGGTCGGCTCATTGTGCCCTACCTTTCCCTTGTCATCGCTTCTCGATACTCTGGGTTCACCAGCTGAATGGGTTCCTCTCCCGCCAACACCCGTTTGACTTCCAACGCGGCCTTCCGCTGGAGCTCCTCCAGAGACTCCGCGGAGTAGAAGGCGGCATGCGGCGTGTGGATCACGTTCTCATGATGAATCAGCTGGTCGCCTTCTTCTGGCGGCTCGGAAGTCCTTACATCCAGGGCCGCTCCCGCGATCTCACTGGATTCTACCGCTGAAAACAGTGCCGACTCGTCGATCACGTCGCCTCTCGACGTGTTGATCAGAAACGCGGTGTTCTTCATTCGCTTTAGTGCCATTTCATCGATCATACCTCGAGTCTCATCGGTCAGCGGAGTGTGGATCGACACGAAATCGGATTCCTCGAGCAATACGTCCAGACTGACAGACTCAGCCCCCACCGCACCTGCACGCTCATCGGTCAGAGATCGGGAATGCGCGATCACACGCATCCCGAATGCTCTGGCTCGCGGAACCACCTCCTGAGCGATCTGCCCAAACCCTACCAAGCCCAGCGTTCGTTCGGTCAGGCGGTTCAGCGGGAGTCGATCCTGAATGCTCCACGACCCGGATCGAATCGATCTATCGAAGGGTGTGACTTTCCGCGCAATCGAAAGCATAAGCGCCATCACGTGTTCGGCCACATCGATGTAACAGTAATCGGGAACATAGGCCACTGGAATCCCATTCCGTGTCGCAAACGGAATCGCGATATTATCTAGCCCGACTCCATAGCGAACGACGACCTGGAGATCAGGCAGTGCCGCTGCGATCACCTTCTCCGTTGTTTGAGCCCAGCAGGTCAGGATTCCAACACAGCCCTGCGCGAGGCCAACGAGCGTCTCCTCTTCCCCATCCAGCGCTTCGACCAGGTCCACCCCAATCTCGTTGAGAACAGATCTCTCGATGTCTAAGTTGTCCCACGCGTAATCTGTAACGAGAACCTTTTCGTTCATCCTGATGCCCTGGCCGTCTGAATGAAGCCGGCAAACATCGGCTGCCAGTGTTCGACTGTCTTCTCGGGACCGGTCAGCTTGAAGTAGTATGCGCCTGCACGGCTCTCGACGATCGATGCAATCATCCGGTAGTTCGGTTTTTCCGGTCCTGCTTGCATCATCGGTCCCATCGCAGCCGCATACGATCCAGAGACATCGAGGGTTGTCACAGCCATGCCGTTTACTGCGCTCTTCTTCGTGTCCCCTTCGGCGCCTTTCATCTGGCCGCGCCACCTCGCCAGGTTCGCGCCGACAGAGCCTGCGCTGGCTGTCCCGAAGTAGAACACGACAAGCTCGGCGTCTTCCGGGTCACCCTCTTGCGCGGGCAGTGCAAATTGCGCTTTCCGCATGGAGGATTTGGGCTGCTGTTTGGTCCAGCTTTCTGGGACAGCCACGGTAATCGCTCCCAAGTTGAGCGCTTCACCCTGGATCGCAACCGCCTCACCCAAATCCCCTCCTGCGGGATCCCTTTCCTGACCGCTGCTGCACGCAGCGATCACGCCCGCCAAAACCGTAAGAACAAGTCGTCTCATCTCAATCCCTCTCATCCGTGCAGAATCTTACCACCACATCGTACAGAACCTGGGTCGCAAACAGCAGGTTGTCTACAGACAACCGTTCGTTGTGACCATGAATAAGCGAGCCCTCTTCGAGACCCCTGACCTGCCGCATTGGCATGAAACCATAGACTAGCGTGTCTGGGCGTCTCGGGAGGATGTGCTTGGCATCCGTCCCTCCCGTCATCAGCGCCGGAATGACCTTCGCGTTGGGTTCCCTCCTCAGCAGAACATCCACGATCGTCTCGTAGAGTGGCGACTCGATGGTCGCTTCTATCGGGGGGCTGTATTGGTCGACCTCGACTTCGACGTAGGGTCCGAGGTGAGGTCGCAGTTCGTCCAAAAACGACTCCTGGTTCTGTCCAGGCGCAAGCCGTCCATCGACCCACGCTACGGCCTCCCCCGGGATGACGTTGATCTTCGAACCGGCCTCAAGCATCGTCGGGGAAACGGTATTCCTTAGAAGCGAGCGAACACAGGCGACCGTATCCTGGTCGAATGGGGTCTTCTCGAG
>DPVD01000377.1:0-372 GCA_003526745.1 Candidatus Latescibacterota bacterium | reverse complement strand
GGTCGAATGGGGTCTTCTCGAGCGCCTCTTCCGACTGACGGGGATCCAGCACACTGAGCAGGCTTTTCGCCGTCTCGGTGTCCTGTGTAGAGGCTATACCTTCGAGATAGGCTCTCAGAGTAGGCGACGGATGGATTGGCAGATCCACTGCCCCGATATTCGCCAGAGCCTGCGCTAGCCGGACCACGGCATTCTCCTCGTGGGGAACGGAGCCGTGACCGGGCTTCCCCCTTGCACGCAGACGAAACCGGAAGATCCCTTTCTGTCCAGTCTGGACCGTAAAGAACCGGGCATCGCCAATCCGGATGTCCGCACCGCCCCCCTCTGTCAGGATGTACTTCGTCTCAACCTGGTCGGGGTGATGGTCGATCA
>DPVD01000146.1:0-8113 GCA_003526745.1 Candidatus Latescibacterota bacterium | reverse complement strand
GGACGCCTTCGAGAACTACATCGACCACCTGAGGCAAAATGATTGCACGGTCATCGCATTGCGTGACTTAGCTCGATACGCGGGACAAGTGGCGTAATGGCGGATGTAGATCGCAGATTTTGCCGCCGATCGTCTCAGAGGAGATCTCAGGCAACAGGATAACCCGCACTACACGGGTGAAGAGCGTCCTCGCGAGGAGCGACAGAATCTCGTAAAGATCGCCGCGTGAGCCGCACCTGCCCATCAACTTCTGGTCCTCGTTCTGCTTATACAGGTTCAGGAACCGATTGTTCAACAAAGCGCGCTCTCAAGCTCGAGATCGGCGAGCTCACGACAGAAGAGTCACCAATAATCAAGGCTCTTTGTGGAGACAGCCTACCGGGTAGCCGGAAAGCTGCACGGGTGTGGAAGCACTGAACCAGAATCTGCTGAACCTAGCCCGAGACTTCTACCACCGTGTAGATCTCGAGTCACTATTCAGTAGGGCAGATCCTACGGCGATCGATTCCTTCACGGCCGTCCAAGAGATGGAGTTCCCCTTCTAGGAGGAGAAATGGAACACCATGCTAATCGCTGACAAGGTTGCGATCCTTAACGGGACGTCCATGTTCCTGAACAAGATATTCCTTAGCTTGACTCAAACCTTGCGGATGATCTTCGATGACGGCCGACCCGACCTAACCCTCAGGTTTCGCTAATGGAACACCTTTCTCTCGTAGCATACGACTTGCTGGACGATCAAGTGGAGGCCCTGTATCGGGATGGCTACGTCTACCTGCCTCAGGTCCTGTCTAGTGATGAAATAGGTTCACTCAAAGAGCGCATGGCAGCTCTAACGGCGATTCCTGAAAGCTTCGACAGCCAGACGGATCCGATCGAACACGGGTTCATGAACAAATCGATCAACAACGTTTTTAACCGGCACTCGCACTTCCTGAAGTTCTTAGACTACCCCGGCGTTATCGAACTAGAAGAGGAGGTCCTCGGCAACGATTGCCACTGTATCGGGATGACTTCCTGGATGACAGGGCCCGGCCGGCCCGATCAGACGCTCCACAGTGACTGGCTCGCTCTGGAGCTCCCCGAAGAAATCCTCGCTGATTCCCGGGTTCGGCTACCGATCTTCATCACCACCGCGCACTATTATCTCGACGATTTGACGGAGGAACTCGGACCGACCGCTTTTGTGCCAGGCAGTCACCTGTCTGGCAGACGCCCGAACGGAGATACCACTTGGAAGGGCCAGGGCGAGCAGGCCATCATGTGCAAAGCAGGAGACGTCGTCATCTTTCGATGCGAGGTCTGGCACAAAGGAACGGCAAACAGCAGCGACCAGACGCGATACCTTCTCCAGGTCCACTATGCCAAACGGATGATCACGCAGAAGTACCCCCCCTACCTAAATCGCTTCCAGTTCGACGAGGACATACTCGACAAAGCCACGGAGCGTCAACTCCGTCTGCTGGGCAACCACAAGCCCAGCAACTACGATTGATCCTAACCCAGCGTGGGAGGCGTCGAGAGTAAAGCAGAGGAATCCTGACTGCATCCTGAAGCTGCGACAAGAAGGACAAGCAGAAAGGCGGGTGCGTAGCCGCTTCGAACACGCGTGGTCTTGGGCTGGGATGTCGGTATTTACTGTCCAAGTTCAAATGTTCAGGTGACACGCATCTTAATACCGGCTGCCAGCGTAGCGACCACGGATGTCAGTCTTGCGAGCCATCGGCACCCTGCAGGTTATATCGGGCCGGATCTTGGAGACAACTGCAGGCGCACTTCGCGATCCCGATTATTCACATTCTTTATCTGTCTGTAGCAGACCGAAATAGTCGGTGATCAGGGTCACGTGGGACTTACCGTTTCGTCCGGTCAAACCGGTAACTGTCTTCAAATTGCCCACGAGAGGTCAGGCAAAGGCTAGGAAGAAGTCAGAGTTTGGGACTTACTCATCTAATTCTCGATTCTCTCTTATCAACTCTATATCTCTATGCCTTACAACGAACTGCACCGTCCCCAGATCCACTTCTCGCCCAGAGAGAACTGGACAAATGACCCAAACGGTCTAGTCTACTACAAGGATGAGTATCACCTATTCTTTCAGCACAACCCAGTCAGTGTCAAGTGGGGCAACATGACTTGGGGTCACGCGGTCAGCTCCGACCTCCTGCACTGGACCCAGCTCGATCACGCACTCCAACCGGATCACCTCGGAACGATCTTCTCTGGTTCGGCCGTCGTCGACTGGCAGAACACGGGCGGGTTCGGGACCGGCGATGAAACCACACTGATCGCCTTCTACACATCCGCCGGAAAGCACGCACCCAAGCCTGTTCCTTTCACACAGAGCATCGCCTACAGCAACGATCGCGGGCGCACCTGGGCGAAGTACTCCGGGAACCCAGTGATTGATCACGTTCGAGCGGAGAACAGAGACCCGAAGGTGATCTGGCACGAGCCGACCGGGCACTGGATCCTCGCGCTGTATCTAGACGGGAACGACTACTCGCTCTACACGTCCACCAACCTCGTCAACTGGGAACACCTCCAAGACCTATCACTCAGCGGCGTCACGGAATGTCCAGACTTCTTCGAGCTTGCAGTGGACGGACAGGATGAAAACAGGAAGTGGGTCTTCTGGGGAGCTGATGGAGGCTATCTTTTCGGCTCGTTCGACGGGCGCAGATTCGAGCCGGAAACCGATGTGCTGAAGGCCGAGTTTGGTCCCAGTGGTTACGCGGCTCAGACCTACAGCGACATCCCAGATGAAGACGGACGCCGGATCCAGATCTCTTGGATGCGTCGCGGCAGGTATCCTGCCATGCCTTTCAACCAGCAGATGTCGATTCCCGTCGAGCTTCGGCTTCGAACAACGGAGTATGGTATCCGGCTGCAACGAAACCCGATTCGGGAGCTGGAGTCACTGCAGGAAAGGACAGAGTCGTTCCAAAATATCGATATCGACGCATCGAGAGCGTTCGTCCTCGACACGAGACACGACTGTTTCGACATCCAAATGGAGTGGGAGATCGAGAGCAACGATAAGTTCGGTGTACGCGTCCAGGGACATCAGATCGAGTACTGTCCGGCTGAACAGAAGATCAACTGCCTCGGCACGGTCGCTCCGGTCCGGTCCGTCGATCACCGCATCGCGCTCCGACTGATCGTCGACCGCACCTCACTCGAGCTCTTTGCTGAGGATGGCACGGTCGTGTTTTCTTGCACCTACATCCCCGAAGCCACCGACCACCCCCTCGAGTTCTACTCCGAGGGCAGCACGTTGATGGCCACGCTTGTTGTGCACGAATTACGGTCTATCTGGATGTGAAACCTTTCAACGCAGAAGGTGCAAAGAACATTAGAGAAAGAACCAAGCAAAGAGATGACGTTGGGGTTCTGAAATGCGGCCACGAGACACCCACAACCCACCTCCACGCTGAACCTTTTCTGTCTGAGGATCAATGAGCAGACCAAACATCATCTTCATCTTCGCTGACGACTGGGGCTGGGGGGATCTCGGCTGCTACGGGCACAAGCAGCTCACGACACCGAATCTCGACAGGCTTGCTGCCGAAGGAACGCTGTTTACGCAGTTCTACGTCTGCTCGGGGGTCTGTTCACCCAGTCGAGCTGCGGTCATGACAGGCCAATTCCCGGCACGACACGGGATCCACGGGCACTTCGCAGATCACGAACGGAACGCAAAAAGGGGCATGCCGAACTGGCTCGATCCGGGAGTCACCACCTACACGAAGCTTCTACAGGAGGCCGGGTACCGTGTCGGGCACTACGGCAAGTGGCATCTGGGTGGCGGAGAAGGCGCGCCCGAACCATTCGAATACGGGATCGACGAATGTCGCGTCAACGCAGGTAACGGACCGTATCTGGGCTTCCGAACAAACGATGTCGGGCCAATGCGCGCGAGCTCATCCGAAATCATCGTCGACGAGTCGATCGAATTTATCGACAGGGATCGTGAATCGCCCTTCACTCTGAACATCTGGCTGAACGACACACACGCGACGCTTGACCCGGATGAGCAGCAGCTCGAGCCCTACCTGAAAGAGATCCCGATGGGTCTTGAAGGAAAGCACGCCGGCGCAAACGCTATCTACTTTGCCGCCGTGACCAATGCGGATCGGCATATAGGTCGTCTGCTCGATCATCTCGACGAAGTCGGTCTCACCGAGAACACGATCGTCATCTTCTCCGCTGACAACGGGCCCGAGGACATCGCGATCCGGAACTCCGCCCACAGCGGGGTGGGAAGTCCTGGACCATTCCGTGGTAGGAAACGCAGCCTGTATGAGGGTGGTGTCCGCACACCCTTCATCCTCCGCTGGCCAAGTGGTGGAACGCCTGCGGGAGTCATCAACAACGACACCCCTGTGTCTGCCGTTGATCTGCTGCCGACCTTCTGCCAGGCAGCCGGATGCGACGTCTCCAAGAAGTGGCCGCTTGACGGAGAGTCGATGCTCGACGTCTTCAAGGGATCGACGCGAGGACGCGAAACGCCACTGATGTGGGAATGGCGATTTCGGATTGCCGGTCACGTGATCAACAGGAGCCCTATCCTGGCAATACGGGACGAAGGCTGGAAGCTGCTTTTCAACCCCGATCGAACTCGAGTCGAGCTCTTCGACATCCCTTCGGATCCGATGGAGCTGAACAACGTTGCCGACGATCATCCCGATATTGTCGAGCGACTGGCTTCACGCGTCACAACCTGGCAGATGGAGCTTCCTGAAGGTCCCTTCGACAAGAATGCCGGCTCCAACGTTTATCCCTGGCCGGAGTAGTCAGTGAACTTCTTCGCCTACGGATCGCTGATCTTTGAGGAGGTCATGTATGCGGTCACGGGTCGCCGTTTCGAACACTGTGAAGCGATTCTTGTTGGATACTCACGTTACCAGGTCCGAAACGCCTCGTATCCCGGGCTGATTCAACAGATCAACGGCCGGATCGAAGGAGTTTTGTACAAAGATCTCGACACGTTATCTTGGCGCCAGCTGGATCGGTTCGAAGGTGAATACTACGCACGCACCGCAGTCCACGTCATGATCGACTGGGAAGAAACTACGGAAGCCGAGACTTACGTCTTCCGAGAGACACACCGGAGCCTGCTGTCCGATGAGCCTTGGGATTCCGAGCGTTTCCGGATGGAACACTTGGACGCCTTCCTCGGACGGTATCCCGGATTCGAGAGGATCGACTCAGACTCGACTCAATGACAATCGTTCCACAGAATAGCGCGTGACCTACGGTCGCTCGATGCAAGAAGGCGCGGCGACGCTGAATCAGAACCTGCAAGGTAAAACGGCATACAGCGTGATAGTTGACACTCACATCCATCTTTACGACCCGCACAGACCCGAAGGCGCCCCCTGGCCCGAGCCAGACGACCAGATCTATCTGACCACGCTCCCCGATCGCTGTATTGCGCTTGCGCGACCCGCCGGTGTAGATGGCGCGATCGTCGTCGAGTGCAGCGAATGGGTCGAGGACAACCAGTGGATACTCGATCTCGCGGATGAAGAGCCCTTTCTGCTCGGTCTTGTCGGCAACCTAGACGTGCACAACGACCGATTTAGCGAGAACCTGGACCGATTCGCAAAGCATCCGGTCTTCCGTGGAATACGAGCCCGTCTCAGGAAACCTGACGACTTGGATGGTCTTCGACAGCTGGCGGATCTGGACCTTTCGCTAGACAGTGGTGTCAACGACCTCACAGCAATAATCGCGACCGAAATCCCTGAGCTTCGGATCATCATCAACCACTGTGCGGGGATCAAGATGGAGGGCGACGAGCCTGATCAGGCAGCCATCGACCAGATGCGACGCGCAGCCGAATACCCAAACGTCTTCTGCAAGCTCTCCGGTATGATGGACCTCCGATGCACGATCCGGCCCGCACCGACGGATATCGATCACTACGCACCCTATCTGGATCTGATCTGGGACGCTTTCGGGGAAGAACGAATGATTTTCGGGAGCGACTGGCCCGTATCAGATCGAAGCGACAGATCCTACGCAGATGTCTTCAAGCTTGCGCAGGACTACGTCGCTACCAAGCCTGCATCGGCGAAGGAGAAGGTCTTTTCTGCTAACGCACGTCGAGCTTACAAATGGAAGGATCGCTAATGGGAAGCCCCTATCGGGTAGCGCTGGTCGGTACAGGTGGCATATCTCGCGCTCATGCCACCGCCTGTTCGCAGACCGACCGAGCCGAGCTCGTTGCAGTCACGGACGTCTCTCAGGAATCGATCGACCGGTTCGTCAGGCAGTTCCACGTCGAGCGGATGTATCTTGAGCTCGACGAGATGCTCGCGAACGAGGCCATAGACATCGCGGTCATCTGCACCTGGGGCGTTTACCACGCGGATGTGGGGATCGAACTTGCGACATCGAAGAAGGTCAAGGCCATCCTTTGTGAAAAGCCGTTCACACAGACTGCCGACGAGGCGGTTCGCTTGGTCGATTCTGCTGAGAGCAACGGAGTCCTGATCGCTGAAGCTTTCAAATTCAGGCATCATCCGATGCATCTGAAGACGAAGGAAATGATCGAGTCGGGCGCGATCGGCGACCTGTTGAACCTTCGTTCGACGTTTTGCACCGGAGGCCGGGGTGTATCCGTCTCGGAGAGGCTTCCTGAGAAGAACTGGAGACACAGCAGAGAAAGGGGCGGTGGCGCAATCTATGACCTGGCCTGCTATAACATCCATCACGCCAGGTGGGTCTTCGGCGGGGACCCCGTTCGTGTGTTCGCCACCCAGAGACCGGGCCTGGAGGTCGACGATGGTGCAAATATCCATCTTGAGTTCTCTGATGGTGGCGTCGCATCGTTGACGGTCGGGTTTGACGCCATGAATAGCCAAGAGTTCGACATTCAGGGCACCGAAGGCGCATTCCGAACCGATATGGCGTGGAACAACGAGAACCGTCCTGTATGGCTCGACCACGCAGTCGCAGGATCGACACATCGATTCCACATCAACCCGGTCCATCAGTTCACGCTTCAGGTCGAGCATCTGTGTGATGTCCTCGATGGCAAGATAGATCATCGGATCTCGCCCCAGAACAGCCTCGGACAGATGCGTACGATCGATGCGATCTATGAGAGTTTCAATACCAAGAGGGCTGTAGAACTTTGAATTACCAAAGCGTTTCAGAATGACGCCAGGGAGAGGTCCGAGTTCAGAAAAAACCAAGGTCCGGTTATGTAGTTATAACGATAACGGCCGCAAGGCTTGGCCACTAGATATCGCTTTTTTTCCGAACACAGACAGGACCCGACCGAGCAGTTCATTCACTCAGAATATGTCAGCTTACGGGAACGCTTTCGCAGACAGGGCATTGGTCGGCGTTCCTGTGAAAATCACTCTTTTATGCCCTCGAAACGCGCGGAGCCCAGACTGTTATGAAGTCGTCGTCGGGGACAACGTGAAAACACAGGCATCACCTACAAGAAAAACGAGGGGTAGGCATGCAGCGGGTTGCAATCGTGGGCCATTCAGGTCGCGGAAACTACGGCCATTACCTGGACATGGCTTTTGTGGATGTGGAAGGCGCTGAGGTCGTTGCCCTTGCAGATCCAGAAGATGAGGGACGGGCTAAAGCACTCGAAAAGACCGGTGCTCCGGAAGGGTATGCCGACTATCGCGAGATGATCGACAAGGTGCGACCGGACATCACAGTGTTTGCCTCCCGGGAAATCGGCGACCATCACGACCTGGTCATGGCCTCGCAGGAAGTGGGAACGCACGTCTATATCGAGAAGCCGCTTGCCGCCACACCTGCCGAAGTCGACCGAATGATCGCGGCGTGCGATGCGAATGGGAAGCTCCTCATCGTTGCCTGCCCTTGGCGAGGTCATCCGCCCATCCAGCACGCTGCCATACCCCTGATCAGGGAGGGCAAGATAGGCGAACCCCGGCTTGCTCGAATTCACGGGATGAACGGCGCACACGGTGGGGATCAGCTCTTTCTCGATCTGTACCCGCACTTTTTCGACTTCCTGGATCAGGTTTGGGGATCGCCAAAGTGGTGTCACGCGCATCTCACCGTCGATGGTCGCGACGCCAAACCCAAATACCTGAAGCAGGGCGTCGAGGGAATG
>DPVD01000095.1:0-5471 GCA_003526745.1 Candidatus Latescibacterota bacterium | reverse complement strand
CTCCCTCCCGGCCTCTGCCCGCTTCTCCGCTTCTTCCGGATCGCTCAGGCTGGCCTGCAGACCTTCGGCAAGCCCATCCACGTCTCGCTCATTCGCCAACCATCCACAGTCGCCATCCTTCATTACAAACGGAATGTCCGCGTGTCTTGTTGACACAATCGGAAGTCCGGAGGCCATGGCTTCCAGGATGCCAACAGGTGCCCCACCTTCGGTATCGCCGTCTGAAGCCGTCAGACTCGGATACAACAGCGTGTTCGCTTTGCCCACCACATCGATACACGCATCGTGTGGCAGGTTGCCCATGAACGTCACCCTATCCTCTAGGCCGGAATCCCTGGCTTGCCGCTCCAACTGCGGACGCAGAGGACCATCACCAATGATCGTAAGGCGGAGATCTGGGTTCAACTCAGACGCCTTCTTGAAGGCATCAATACCGTAGCGGTGGCCTTTCTTCTCCCGCAGCGACGCATACATCAGAATCTCGTTTCCGTCACGCTCGCTCGGCGCCCGATAAGGAAATGCATCCAAATCGATCCCGATCGTCTGGACGCGCACCTTTGATTCTGGGCACCCGATCTTGCACAGATTCGCAGCCATATATGGCCCCTCGGCGAGAAATAAATCACCCTCTGCGAACAGTCTTTTGAATCGGCTTTTCCAGACCGGAATCTTAGGCAGGGCTGATACATCGAACCCGTAGAACGTCGTCACCAGCGGGATCTTCGCGGTCCGTTTCGCCGCCAGACACCGAAATCCTTCTTGACCGAAATGAGCGTGTATCAAGTCGGCGCCGTCCAACCGCGCTCGATCACCATATCTTGGATAGGTGCCTTTCAGCCGGAACACCACCTGATCGCAGAATCGGCGAATCGCGTTTCCTCTGGTGAAATCGACCAGACGCTCGACGGGAAAGCGCTCACGATTCCGGACATACCTAGCATACACGATCGGTCGATACCGGATGTGGCTTCGAATCTGATCGTGTATCCAGAGGGTAGTCGGCTCAAGATACGGGTTGACGCTGTGAATGACTGTTGGCATACACACAGAAACGGCCTGCCGATCAATATCGGCAGGCCGCCTCGTATTCGTTCAGGAAATTGAGTAGTGGTATCTGCTCATATTGGGACTATGCAGGTACCAAGCACGGTTTTTCGGTGAGCCAATTTCACGAAAGGTGAGGCCCATTTTCGTGCAGCTTGATGAGGCGGTAAGCGGCGCTGTCCGGACTGTGTCTTTCAGCGAACTAGCTCTATCAAGTACCGAGGCATACCTCAAAGCCATCTGCCCATCTACTTGAGGGAAACTGAATTCAGGTTCAACTATAGAGATAGCGACCGTTCGAACTTCTGACTGAATTGCTCACAAGGGACATATCAAAAATCTGAAATCCGGTAGGAACTACACACCAGTTACCTTCATACACGAGTCTCGTCAGCCGGTCACGTCGACCAGGTTACCGGGCTGCTGGCTCTGCGGCTGATTCGCCGCTTCCTGCTGCTCACGCAGCTGGGCAGCTTGGTTCCGCGTCGGTTCGTTCAGAGCTGACGCCGCGCTCTCTGGACGTGCGCTCGGTACTTCTCGAGCGGGCGCCTCCGCCCTATGCTGAGCCGCCGCCGAAATTTCGACTCGATCTGTTTGGTGCTTCTCTGAAGGTTTGGGCTGCTGGGGACGCTCGCCCTGTGTTCCGGGACGCGCTACTTCCGGTCGCGCTACCGCTAACGGATTGTCAACACGATTCGCCATGCCGTCCCCTTGCTACTGTCCCTGAAATGCCGCACTACTGAACTAATCGACTGTTGACACCTTCTTGGTGTATCTCTAAACTAACGAATCAGTTACGTCAATCCAACCGGTTTTCTCCCACCTGATTTCTGCCCTGAATGGCCACATCTAAAAACTATCTCGCCTTCGATCTGGGTGCCTCCAGCGGACGCGCCGTAATCGGCCGTTTTAACGGTCGGAAAGTGGATCTGGAGGAAATCCATCGCTTCCCGAACGGGGCCATGGACCTCCCAGGCGGGCTCTACTGGAACGCCGTCGGTCTTTATTCCGAGATCCTGATCGGACTCAGAAAGGCACGCACCGAGGCCGACAGTCTCGAGTCGACAGGACTCGACACTTGGGGTGTCGATTTCGGTCTCCTCGACGCGTCTGGTGAACTCGTCGGCACACCTCACTGCTACAGAGACCCGAGGGTAGACGAGATAATGGGGCGCGCCTTCCAGAAAGTATCGCGCGAGACGATGTTCGAGGCAACGGGCATTCAGTTCTTGGCCTTTAACTCTGTCTTCCAGCTCTACTCGATGGTAGAGGCCAGGTTACCTCAGCTCGATATCGCTAGAACATTCCTAACGATGCCCGACCTGCTGAATTACTGGCTCACAGGCGCGAAGGTCTGCGAATTCTCGAACGCCACGACCACCCAGTGCTATAATCCTCGCCAGAAAGGTTGGGCAACTGATATCCTAGATGAACTTGGGATTCCAACGATGATGTTTCCCGAAATCGTGACACCGGGAACATCTCTCGGATCGATTCGGGATGCCGTGAAGCAAGAAACTGGTATCGATTCACTCAATGTGATTGCCCCTGCTTGCCACGATACGGGATCGGCAGTTGCAGCCGTACCCATGTCTTCTCGAGAGGATGCCCTATACATCTCTCTCGGAACCTGGGCATTGATGGGTGCCGAGATTCTCGAACCTGCAATCAACGAGAAGTCTCTGAGCCACAACTTCACAAACGAAGGCGGGGTCGACGGCACATTCCGCTTCCTCAAGAACATCGCCGGTCTCTGGATCGTGCAGGAATCACAGCGAACCTGGGATCTCGCCGGAAACGAGCTCAGCTTCCACGAGCTCACAGAACGAGCTCGTCGTGCGGAGCCTATCCTCTCGCTGATCGACCCAGACGACGCGGACTTCGTCGCCCCCGGAGACATGCCCTCTAGAGTTCGCGCACACTGTGAGTCCTCCGGGCAGCCCATCCCGGAGGATGAGGGCTCGCTGATTCGATGTGCCCTCGACAGCCTCGCCGTCAAATGTCGCATCACCCATCGCAGCATCGAAGATGTTCTGGGCCATTCCTTCTCAACGGTCCATATCGTCGGTGGCGGCATCCAAAACAAGCTGCTCTGTCAGCTTATCGCCGACGCAACTGGGCTGGAAGTTCAGGCTGGTCCAGTCGAAGCGACGGCACTCGGCAACATCCTCGTCCAAGCCATCGCGAGCGGGGAAATCGGTTCGCTCTCCCAGGCACGCGATGTGGTCCGAGCCTCCACGCCGGTCGAAGTCTACACACCTCAGTCTCCCGACATCTGGGAAGAAGCGCAGGATCGTTTCCTCAGACTCACCACCTGATGCAGCCCCTTACGATCGTCCGCCGTTTGTCGAAGGCTGTCAGAGGACTGTCCTTCCAGCCTCCTGTCTCTCACGTCTACAATCCCCTCGAATACGCGCTTGACGCCCATCGAACCTACCTCGATCGGTATTGCCGATCGGGTATCGATGCCTTACTGATCGGAATGAACCCGGGTCCCTGGGGGATGGTTCAGACGGGCGTACCCTTCGGCGAAGTCGAATTGGTCCGAGACTGGATGGGTATTCAGACAGGTGTCGAGAAGCCGAAACAGGAGCACCCGAAGCGGCTAATCGAGGGGTTTTCGTGCCAACGAAGCGAGGTCAGCGGGCGACGACTGTGGGGGTGGGCGAGAGATCGATTCGGCAGCCCCGAAGCTTTCTTTGACCGCTTCTTCGTGTGGAACTACTGTCCGCTAGCATTCATGGAAGAGTCAGGGCGAAACCGCACACCGGACAAGCTCCCGCCAGACGAACGAAACGCACTCTACGCACCCTGTGACAAGGCCCTCTCCCGAATCGTCGCCAACTGCCGACCAGGCATGATCCTCGGCGTCGGCAAATTCGCCGAATCTCGAGCCAAAGATGTGCTGGGCGACAACATCCCGATCGGAACAGTCCTCCACCCAAGCCCCGCTAGCCCGATCGCAAACCGCGGTTGGTCCGAGCAGGCTGAAAAGCAACTGGCAGATCTAGGCCTCTTGGACTGAGCCTCTGCACGCAGAACTCATCACTCTGCACTCACTCTTAAAAACAACGAGAGCAACTCGTCCTTCCACGCCTGATCCTCTTCTCTCACCACCACTTCCTCACGCAGGTCCTTCATGAACGAGGACACCTTCCTTACTAGTCTCGTCGTCGCACTCTGGGCGGTGAAGCCAAGAGCTGCGATATACCCACTTATCGATACACCCGAATTCTCTCCGGCCTACTCAAAGACACGGTGGTCCCTTTCTGGAACTGGGAGCACCGTCAGGGTTTCTATTGCGCCTGCATCACCCGTTCGAGCATCCGAATCCGAAGTTCAGTCTCTGCGTCCGCATAGTCGTCCAGGCCTGCCAGATTCTTCGACTCCTTTGGATCGTTCTCCAGATCAAACAGTAGATACGGTTTCCCATCGCTGTTCGCGGCCATCTTCCACTTCTCGTCCGTGACCATCATCTCGTGACTGAGCTCGCATAGCGCCTCATCACGAACCCGAGCTGTCTCGTCTACAAGACACGGCTGAAGTGGCTTCGCGAACTGCTTGTAGTCGAGTTCAGCGCCGGCATACTCGGCAAGCGTCGGCCCCACATCGAACCATTCGACGGGTGAATCGCAGACCCGTCCAGCGTCCACACCTGGCGCCTTCACCAGAAGCGGTACTCGAGCCGCGCTTCTCAGAAACACCTCCTTGTATATAAGGCCGTAATCCCCGTTCATCTCGCCATGATCGCTGACCAGTGCGACGACTGTATTGTCCCATTCACCTCGCACCTCGATCGTCGCAAACAGCTTGCCGATCTGCTCGTCGATCAGCGATACGTTCCCGGCGTAATCTGCCCGCATCGATGCGATCTGCTCGTCAGTCAGGCTAGGACGCGACGCCAGCCGGTCGTCGAGCTCGCCATTCGCTCGGTCACCGCCTGACATATCACCACAAAGTGCCCGCGGCATCGATGCCGGATCATACTTCAACGCGTACGGATCCGGCGTATCCCAAGGCTCATGCGGCCCACCAAAGCTGACCCAGCAAAACCACGGCTTATCACGATCATACTGCTCCAGATACTCGCGGCTCTTCGTCCCCACATAAGTATCGTAGTAGTGTTCGAAACCCAGTGTCGAAGGACGCACTACGTGGGCAACGTTCGAGAATCGCTCATCGTAATCTTCCTTGTAGGCGTCCCATATCCCGAGCCGCTCCCAATCGGCCGTCATGTTCGACAACGTCCTCGCGCACGCGCGCGGACCGACAGTTTCGTCGATGTCGTCCATCCCCTGCGACCGGAGCACGTGCTCTATCGTCCTCAGATCGCCCCCGTGTCCCGAATTCAGATGTGTCTTCCCGAACAGGCTCGTCCTGTATCCCGCATCCCGGATCGCCCACATCCAGGGAGCCGCATCCGCCCG
>DPVD01000261.1:7856-18496 GCA_003526745.1 Candidatus Latescibacterota bacterium | reverse complement strand
TAACAAGAATGAAGAAAACCTATACCATACTGCTCCTTCTGCTCGTCATCGTCCCGACTGTATTGTGTCTCTGTCCGACAGTGTTCGTGGGAGCGACGTGTGCGATGGATGAGCCATCCTCCTGCTGCTGTGAGACCGAGGTCCGGGACGCCGCCTCGCCTCAGTTCCTCGAATATGTCGCTCCGACGGACCTCCAAGTGCCGGAATTGGTCGTCGCCGATGCAGCTGTATCGCACGTCGATCGGTGCTCTACCGACGACGCCCGCTTTGCTCGGACGAACACTAGCGTCTCCCTTGATGGCGCTCCGATATACCTGACCCATCAGTCCTTCCTGATCTGAATCTCAGTATCCTTCAGGCCTGATCTAGCTCGGCGCAGTATCTCCTGATTGCCCGAGCTGCAGGCCGTTTGTCTCTGCCCTCGCCGACTCAAATTTAGTTGGTGATTCCGCCAGGTACTCAAGCGAAGGAGCTAAGAACGTGTTTAGCACAACTCTAATGGCTCTGCTGGGCGCCTCGATCTGCGTCGCTCAGGTGAGCACACAACCGGCCAACCTCGAATCGCTCGTGGATGAAGCCTTGGCTGCGAACCCCTCGCTGTCCGCACTTCAGAAACGGATCGCGACGTTCGAGAAGCGTCTGCCCTATGCGGGGGCGCCACCGGATCCGATGATGCGGTTCAGTTTGGTGAACGTGCCAGGTGTTTCATTGGACTTTGGTCGCACTCCGATGTCTGGGAAACAGATCTCCCTGATGCAGACGCTGCCGTTCCCGGGCACTCTGCGCGAGAAGACAACAGCGGCAAAAGAGGTTGTGTCGGCTGCCGAGAGTCGGCTGCTCGATCATCGCCTCCAAATCACTCGGCTGGTGAAGGTGGCCTACTACGACCTAGCTTTCTACGACCAGGCGATCGATATCACGCGAGAGAATGAAACGGTTGTTCGCTCGATCGCCGAGCGAGCGCTTGCTCGGTATGAGGCAGGGTCAGGACGTCAGCACGACGTTCTGCAGGCCGGTGTGTCGCTCTCGCTGCTCAGCAACCGAGTGACCGGATTCGAGACATCCAGGAGACTCGCGGTAGTTCGGCTCAACGGATTGTTGGGTCGCGCCCCGGATGGCAATCTCGAGATCCAAGTGAATGTCCACGTTCAGGATGTGACGTTGTCGATCGACGACTTGCTTGCGGTTGCCGAGCACAACAGTAAAACGCTCAGGGAACTGACACACCAGATTCGCGAATGGGAGGCGCGTGAGCGTGTCGCTCAGAAAACGGGACTACCGACCCTGACACTGAGCGTCGCTTATCGACAGCGCAATGCCGTACCAGGTGACCCGGCTGTGGGAGACGACTTTCTGAGTGCCGGAATCGGGCTGAACCTGCCAGTCTTCCGTGGCCGCAAACAGTCAGCCCGAGCAGCCGAAGCCAGAGCGACTGTCCAATGGCTCCAGGCCAGATTCGAAGAGGAGCGGCAACGGCTCGGTACGGAGCTTCAGCGGATCGTGGTTGAGCTGCAGCTTCATCAGAGCGAGCAAGAGCTGTTCATCGAGCAGGTTCTGCCGCAGACGGAACAGGCGCTTCGGTCGGCTCGTTCCGCATACGAGGCGGATCTGGTTGACTTTTCAACGCTACAAAACGCACAGTCCACGTGGCTCGACGCTGAGTTGATGAGGTTTCACCACGCGGTCGCACACGCGAAGCTGTTGGCTGAACTAGAAGCGACCGTGGGAATCTCACTCCAGGATCAGTTTGTCCAACGCCCGGTCGACGGAGGCAGACCATGACAAACAGCACACTGTATGTTGCCACGGGGCTCTCTCTAATCGTTGCCGCTGTGGTCGGAACCCAATATATCGTTGCGCCCGATGACCCGCGTGCTGGTCACGGCCACGACAGCACTGCGGCGTACTACACCTGTCCGATGCACCCCTCGGTGAAGCTTTACGACGCTGATGCGCCGTGTCCGATATGCGGCATGGATCTGACACCGGTACCGCAGGGAGGGAGAGACGGATCCAAGGATGCCGAGAAAGCGAGCTTTGTGACGCTGACAGATGACCAGAAACAGCTGATCGGTGTCAAGACTTCAGAGGTCGTCGAACGCGAGACCTCGTCGCAGATTCGGACCTCGGGACGAATCTGCTACGACGAGACCGCGTGGGTAGACGTGAATCTTAAGGTATCTGGATGGATCCAAGATTTGTATGTGGACCACGTCGGACGTCCCGTTCGGAAGGGCGAAGCTCTGTTCACCCTCTATAGTCCAGATCTCGTGTCGGGTCAGGAGGAGTATCTGCTTGCTTTTCGTGGCAAAGCGAAGGCATCGGAAGGACCCGAATGGAATGCGCGACTTCTAGCTTCGGCTCGCGAGAGACTGCAACTGTGGGACCTGACGGACAGACAGATAGCCGATCTCGAACGAACAGGTCAGCGACAAACGGCCGTGACGGTTTTCTCGTCTGCCGACGGCATCGTGGTCGAGCGATCGGCCGTTGCTGGTATGCACGTGACACCCGCCAAGAGACTCTATCGGATCGGCAAGCTGGATACGATGTGGGTGAAAGCGGACGTGTATGAGCACGAGGTGGCCTCAGTTGAGGCCGATCAGGCTGTGACGGTCACCATCCCGTATCTCTCAGACCGCCGGATCAGAGGATCCGTAGACTACATCTACCCTTATCTGAACCCGAAGACTAGGACAGGCACGATACGGATTAAGGTGGCGAATGAGTCCGGCGTTCTGAAGCCGGGCATGTTCGTGGATGTGGCCTTTGCCAGTCCGCCGAAGCGACGGCTCCTTGTACCGGAACTTGCTGTGATGTTCGCTGGTGAGATGCGAACGGTCTTTGTCGAAGCTGAAAAAGGCCGGTTTCAGCCGAGGGAGGTCTCGCTCGGGAGACGGTATGGCGACAGGTATGAGGTGCTGTCGGGTCTGGAGGCAGGAGAGTGGGTTGTCACGAGTGCGAACTTTCTGCTCGATTCTGAGAGCAAGCTGAAGAACGTGATGAGACATTGATGATGTGAAGAAAGCGGATGTGGAGATTGAAAAGATCAAGTTATGATTGAACGACTTATCGAATACAGCGCGCGGAATAGGTTGTTGGTAATCATGGTTGTGGCATTTGCTACGGCCTGGGGGGCGTGGGGGTTGACAAACGTGTCGCTCGACGCGATCCCGGACCTGTCGGATGTGCAAGTGATCGTGTTTACCGAATGGCCGGGGCGATCTCCCGACCTGATTGAAGACCAGATTACGTATCCCGTGATCACAACGATGCTCTCGGCGCCGAGTGTGAAGTTCGTACGGGGCCAGTCCTTCTTCGGACTTTCGTTCGTGTATGTGATCTTCGAAGACGGCACCGATATGTATTGGGCGCGAAGCCGTGTACTTGAGTATCTGAACGAGGTCACGGGCAAGCTCCCGGAGGGTGTCTCACCTTCGCTCGGCCCTGATGCGACGGGAGTCGGTTGGGTGTATCAGTATGCTCTCGTCGACACGACGGGCAGGAACAGTCTCGCAGATCTACGCAGCTTCCAGGACTGGTCGCTAAAGTATTGGCTTGAGAGTGTCCCGGGAGTTGCGGAAGTCGCATCTATAGGAGGATACGTCAAGCAGTATCAGGTGAACGTCGATCCGAACCGACTGCTTGCTTACAGAATTCCGATCGGGAGGCTCGTTCAGGCGATACGGTCCAGCAACAACGATGTCGGCGGGCGTGTGATCGAAGTCGCAGGGACAGAGCACATGATCCGCGGCCGAGGATACATCACATCGGTCGAGGATATTGAGATGATTCCTCTCGGCTCGAATGATGACGGCACACCGGTCTACCTGAAAGACGTCGCACGTGTCGAAATCGGACCGGACATGCGTCGCGGTCTCTCGGAGCTCGACGGGAAGGGTGAGGTGGTAGGCGGAATCGTGGTGATGCGGTATGGCGAGAATGCACTTCGCGTGATCGAACGCGTCAAAGCGCGAATATACGAGATCGAGCCGTCTCTTCCTGAAGGCGTAGAAATCGTTCCCACATATGATCGGTCGGACCTGATCAAGCGTGCGATCAATGCGCTAAGCAAGGAGCTGACGCAGGAGATGTTGATCGTGGCACTTGTGATCGTCGTGTTCCTGCTTCACGTGAAAAGTGCGCTGATCCCGGTCGTCACACTGCCGATCGCTGTCCTGTTGTCGTTCATCCCGATGTACTACTTGGGACTGACGTCGAACATCATGTCGCTTGGAGGAATTGCGATCGCAATCGGGGCGATGGTGGATGCCGCCATCGTTCTCGTGGAGAACGCACACAAACGCTTGGAATCACTCGGTTCGTCAGGCTCCAACGGACCCAGTCGAGGTGAACAGATCGAAGCGATCATTCAATCCGCAAAAGAGGTGGGGCGGCCGATCTTCTACTCGCTGCTGATCGTTGCCGTTTCGTTTGCACCGGTGTTTACGCTTGAGGCTCAGGAGGGCAGGCTGTTCAAGCCACTCGCATTCACTAAGAACTTTGCAATGTTCTTCGCGGCCATCCTGGCCGTCACCCTGGTCCCCGCCCTAATGACACTCCTGATTCGCCGGAAGATGCATACAGAGTCGAGACATCCGATCAGCCGTGCGCTCTTCTGGATGTATGGGCCCGTCATTAGGGTCGCCTTGATATGGCGAAAGACCATTTTGGTTGGCACTGTCCTTGTGCTGACGCTTACGATTCCGTCCTATTTCGGTCTGGGATCAGAATTCATGCCGCCACTTCATGAGGGTAGCATTCTTTACATGCCGACCTCGTTACCTGGTATGTCTGTCACGGAGGCGAAACGTGTTCTTCACGCACAGGGTAAGCTGATCAAGCAGTTTCCGGAGGTGGATCACGTCTTTGGCAAAGTGGGACGAGCACGAACGGCGACTGATCCAGCGCCGCTTTCGATGGTCGAGACGACGATTACGCTCAAGCCGGAAAACGAATGGCGGTTCGGCATGACATGGGAAAAGCTGATTCAGGAACTCGACCACACGGTCCAGATTCCAGGGATGCCGAACATCTGGTGGATGCCGATTCAGACTCGGACCGAGATGCTGGCGACAGGGATTCGCAGTCCGATTGGGATCAAGATCTTTGGTCCGGATCTGGAGACGATTGAGCAAATCGCCATCGAGATCGAGCAAGTCGTGAAGGACATACCCGGAACTAAGAGTGCCTTTGCGGAACGCGTGACGGGAGGCTACTACGTTGACTTCGAGGTGGACCGCTGGCAGGCCGCACGATATGGGCTTACTATTGACGAGGTCGGTATGGTCATCCAAACGGCGATCGGAGGGATGAACGTCGACCATACCGTAGAGGGTCGCGAACGCTATCCGATTAACGTTCGGTATGCGCGTGGGTTTCGAGACAATCTCGAAGATCTCTCACGTGTTCTTGTCGCAACGTCTTCAGGTGCCCAGATCCCGATCGGACAGCTTGCAGATATCCGCACGGTGACCGGTCCGCCAATGATACGTGACGAGAGCGCGCAACTGGTGGGCTTTGTGTTTGTCGATATCGTCGATCGCTCCTTGGGTGCTTATGTAGCGGAGGCGAGACAGGTCGTGCGAGATCAAGTCGAACTGCCAGCGGGATATCGTGTCGCCTGGGGAGGACAGTTTGAGTATATGGAGCGGGCGGAAAAGAGGTTGAAGATCGTCATTCCAGTGACACTCTTTATCATATTCTTCCTGCTCTACCTGAACTTCAAAACTATCGGCGACACTCTGGTGGTAATGCTGTCAGTTCCTTTCTCGCTCGTAGGAAGTGTCTGGCTGCTCTCGTGGCTCGACTATAACCTCTCTGTCGCTGTGTGGGTGGGTCTGATCGCGCTCGTCGGTGTGGCGACAGAGACCGGCGTGGTAATGTTGGTTTACTTGAACGAAGCCTGGTCGCGACGACTTCAGGAAGGCAAGAAGACTGCAAGTGATCTGTATGAAGCGGTTGTAGAAGGGTCGGTGCGACGAGTTAGGCCCAAGATCATGACTGTCGGGACTACCATACTGAGTCTTGTCCCGATCATGCTCGGGTCTGGCGTAGGTTCGGATGTGATGAAGCGGATTGCCGCGCCCATGGTTGGTGGGCTGATTTCGTCGGCGGTTTTGACGTTGGTGATTATTCCTGTGATCTATTACGTGTGGAAGCGTAGAGAGGTGGAGTGAAGCGAGATGTGGGGCGTCGAAAGCAGGTTGCAGAAAGTGAGGGTTGGATGTTCTGGCCGAAGAAGGTTCTGCTTGGGGTGAAAGGCATGTCGTGCGGGCATTGTGAGAAGACAGTCGAGGACGGGCTAAGTGAAATCGAAGGTGTTTCGGGCGTCAAAGCGAATCACGAAAGAGACCAGGTGACCGTTCGTTACAGGGGAGAATGTCCCAGCGTCGACGACATTCGGGAGAAGGTGACGGATCTCGGGTATGTGGCGGAAGGGGGCTGGGACGAGTAGACCCATGAAACTTCGATTAGTAGAGAATGATGGCTAAGGTGTCGGGGAGTCTGCCCTGATTAGATCCTGATCCTTCAGATCCTTCCAAAGACCAGCCGGTATGTCCTGGACCGCCTGCTCCGCATTTGATCTGATGTGCTCGGGGGTCAGGGCGCCCGGTATGATCGCGTTAACGATAGGATGGAGAAGTGGAAACTGAAGTGCCGCGGCGATCAGAGTGGCTCCATAGTCATTGCAAATCTTTTCGATCTTGGTTGTCCTGTCCAAGACCTCGGGTGTTGCAGGAGCATATTTGTAGTAGGCTCCCTCTTTCGCACCCGTCGCCAGTATTCCCGATGCGAACGGCGCGCCCACGATGATGCCGATGTCGTTCTGCTCACATAGTGGGAACTCCGAATCAAGGGTCTCCTGGTCCAAGAGGGTGTATGGCATGGCGACAATACAGCAATCTAGGTCCACGTAGTCGGCAAATCGCGTGATCATACCGATCTCGTTAATCCCGGCGCCGATCCCGCGAATGTCCCCCGCCGACTTCAACTCTTCCAGAGCCCGCCATCCATCCGTGAAAAGCTGATTCAGCCACGCAACCACTCGAGATTCCTTCTCATTGAACCAGATATCTAAGTCGTGAATCATCAGCAAGTCGATACGGTTCACCCCGAGCCGATGGAGGCTCTGCTCGAACGATCGCATGACGCCGTCGTAGCTGTAGTCATAGTAAAAATCGAATGGCAGAGGATGCTCCCAGTACTGGGAGGTGAAATCCTCACCCTTCGCGGGTGTCAGCACACGACCTATCTTGGTCGAAAGGGCGAACTCGGACCGTGGCATGTCCTGTAGGAAATGTCCCGTGCGATGTTCGCTTTTTCCGTGCCCATAGAAGGGGGCGGTGTCGTAGTAGCGAATACCGGCTTCCCAGGCGGCCTCGAGCGTATCCGTCGCCTGCCTCCCGCTTACGCGGTTAAAGAGTTCTCCGAGCGGAGCGCCGCCGAACCCCAACTGGGTGACGTGGACGCCCGTCTTGCCGATCTCAGATGTCGGGAGCTGTGACATAGATAGTCTCCGTGAGTGAGTGAGGGGAGAAATTTAATGAAGGAAGTGGGGAAGAGGAAAGGGGGAATCGGGAGGCGCAGTCTGGAATCGGCAATCGGTGAGTAAGGAAAAAGACGGGATCTGGTGACTACAGCCCTTGCGTTACGACTTGGACTGTGAGTCGATCTTGCTATTTTGTCCGAGCAGCCTTTGCGGTAAAGGCTCTCGACCCCCAACGGGTCGGAGGTAAAGACCACCCAGGAGTTTAAGATGAAACCCAACATTATGCGCGAGAAGTTGAACGCTGGAGAGCCTACGATTGGGACACGGATTCACTCTCACTGGCCGGCTATTATCGAGGCCATCGGTCACACAGGGGTATATGACTACGTTGAGTATGTGGGCGAATACGGCACTTTCGATATGCACGATCTGGACAACATGTGTCGCGCAGCAGAGTTGTACGGCATGGGTATGATGTTCAAGATCGACAAGAGTCATCAGCACTACTTGGCTCAGAGAGCTCTGGGTTCTGGGTTCGGAAGCATCCTGTTCACGGACTGTCGAACTGGCGAAGATGCAGACACATGTGTTCGAATCACGAACCCGGACACGCCTGAAGATGGCGGACTCTACAGCGTCTATACCCGAAGGAATACGTATATGGGATACGGTGGCGGTCCGGATTATGTCGAGACGATGCGGAATACCGTGGTCGCGCTGATGATTGAGAAGAAGGAGGCTGTCGAAAACCTAGAAGATATTTTGTCCGTTAAGGGCGTGGACATGATCCAGTGGGGACCGTCGGATTACTCTATGAGCATGGGTCTTGCGGGTAAACGCAACGATCCGAAGGTGTTCGACGCGAAGCAAGAGGTATTCAAGACCGCGCTCAGCATGGGCGTCCAGCCCCGGGCGGAGATCGGCTCACCCGACGAGGCGAAGGAGTATCTGGATATGGGCGTCCGGCACTTCAACATGGGTGTGGATATCTCGGTGCTGTACGGATGGTGGAAGGGGAATGGAGAGGAGCTACGGAAAGCGGTGGAAGGATAGGCAAGTGCCAGTTGTAAATGAAAAAGGCAAGGGGGCCGTGCCCCACGTCCCACGCTTATAAACAGTTAAACGGACAGGGATAGCTCAACCTATGTATATCGGTACCCAAGGACGGTTTGATGACGACACGCAGCTCGAGGTGCTTTCGCAGCTCGGCGTAAATAATGTAGACCATACACCGTCGGAGCCGTGGACGGATTGGTCGACCGACACGATTGTGCAGCAGCGGGAGCGGTTTGCCAGGTTCGGGATCAGCCTCGAGATGATGCATCTTCCGTTACGAGGGAGACCGGCGGTAAACGATCAGACTGCTCGGGAAGGGCAGCCGAATTCGGCGGGTGTGATCTTTCTGGGGGAGAGCGAGGAGCGGGATCGGCAGATCGATCAGGCCTGTGAGGTGATCCGAATGGCTGGCGAAGCCGGACTGCGCGGGCTGAATTACAACATCACGATTCTCGGGCACTTGAGAACACAGTCGGTGGCCGGCCGTGGCGGAGCGACGCTGTCGACATTCAAGTTCGACGAGCTCGACCAGAGCACAGGAGAGTTCGAGGGTGGGGCGGCGGACGAAGACACGATGTGGCAGCGGATTGAGTACTGGCTCAAGCGTGTGATTCCCGTGGCGGAGGAATACAAGGTCCAGATGGCGTGCCATCCCTCAGACCCTGGCATCGGGTATGGAAGCGTGTATCGGGGCGTCGCGCGGCCTCTCGGGATGCCCGACGGATTCAAGAAGTTCATCGAGCTAGTGGACAGCCCTTACAACGGGTTGAACTTTTGCCAGGGGTGCATGTCCGAGGCTCTGGAGAATCCCGCTGAGGAAATTTTCGACGTGATCCGCTACTTTGGCGAGCGAAAAAAGATCTTCAATGTCCACTTCCGGAATATCAAGGGGAGGCTGAATAACTTTGTGGAAGTGTTGCCGGATGAGGGCGATATCGACATGCTCAGGGCCTTGAGAGTATATAAAGAGGTAGGATACGAATACATGATCATGCCGGATCACGTGCCAAAACTGTCCGGTCCGGCCGCACGTGAGGTTGGGTTCGCCTACACCTATGGCTACATCCACGCGGCGATGCAGTCGGTGGACGCCACGTAATCCATGCACGAGGTTTGGGTCCGAGTCAGGCAATAGGCCATTGCTGGGCTCTTTCTTTTCAACCCTGTTCTCGGGGAGTTTACCTCCCCGGTCGAATCGTGCGTGATTCCGCCTATCTCACCGGCTTGACTGGTTGGCTTCCCCTGTGGTCCAAGCTCGAAACCACGAACAAACGGGCTCCGCCGAGAATGAAGTCATCAGGCACCTTCCATATCAGCTATTTGCAAGAATCCTGACATCCGGACTTCGCGTCGAAACACGCGATGCCTTAACGGATGCCGTAAAGGGAATCGGGTCGTAGACGGGAGGACTACTATCCTCTTCCGTTGAGACGGGATAAACAAACCTTCGAGGATGCATATGGTAGTTGCAGATGAAGAATTGGAGATGATGCAGTATCTGTTCGATCTTCAAGGGTATTTGGTGATTGAGAATGCGTTGAGCGACACGGAAGTATCGGAGCTGAACGCACTCCTAGATGAGCGAGGGCTTCCTAAGGATGGGAAGAGGTTCGGAAGTGCTCCAGATGGAGCGGGCTTTCTGGACTGGGGGAAGCCGTTCTGCGATCTGCTCGACCATTCGAAGATCATGCCGGCTCTGCGGCTTCGGCTCGGGGACTGCTTTAGGTTGGATCGCATCTATGGTATGAGTATGAGCGCCGGCATGGAGAGGGGGCGTCTGCATTCGGACTATGGCGCCTCCTCGCCATATGCCGGCGTACCGCAGGGCGAACGATACTATTCACCCGACTGGGAGATGATTCAGGGCTTTGTGGTCGTATCTTGGAGTCTGACCGATGCTGGACCGGGAAAGGGCGGGTTCTGTTGCATTCCCGGGAGCCACAAGACGAACTACCGTGTGCCACAGTCGATTCAGGACGCGGGCGAGGACGCGCCGCAGGTCGTGATACCCGAGGCGCCCGCTGGGTCAGCCGTTCTATTCTCGGAAGCGCTGACCCACGGGACGGCGGACTGGCTCCCCCCCCCCCCCCGC
>DPVD01000261.1:4465-7558 GCA_003526745.1 Candidatus Latescibacterota bacterium | reverse complement strand
ACCGGCGAAGGACGCTACTCTACAAGTATTGTCTCGCGCAGATGGCGTGGCGTCCGAATCGTGTGAGCCATCCGGAATCTGTCGAGCTGAACGAACGACAGAGGATCCTGTTGCTTGATCCATCGGATCCTCATCGGTTCTTCCCATCGCTGTTCGAGAAACGTGAATCCATGGGGCGGTAAGCCCAAGAAAATGAGGACTCAGATCGACATGGCCGACAAGATCGCAATTGTAACAGGAGCCGGTTCGGGTATCGGTAAGCTGTCAGCTCTCGCCTTGGCGAAAGACGGGTGGAAGGTCGCTGTGGCCGGCCGTAGACCGGACCCGTTGACTGAAACCGTGTTGGAGATTGAATCCGTCGGCGGAAAGGGGCTTGCCGTCCAGACGGATGTGAGCGATCCGGCCTCTGTTGATGCCCTGATTGGGGAGACGGTCGACACGTTCGGCCGGCTGGACTTGTTATTCAACAATGCAGGTGTTGGGTCGCCTCGGAAGGAGCTTGAAGACTTAACGGACGAGGATTGGAACACGGTGGTGAGCATCAACCTGACCGGTTCGTTCCTTTGTCTGAGGGCGGCTTTCCGCGTGATGAAGGACCAGGCCCCCCAGGGTGGCCGGATCATCAATAACGGGTCCGTGTCTGCGCAGGTGCCGCGCGTCAATTCTGCGCCGTATACGGCGACCAAGCACGCGGTCACGGGACTGACACGAGCGGCGTCGCTCGACGGGCGAAAATACAACATCGCGGTCGGACAGATCGACATTGGAAACGCAAAGGTTGAGCGGACTGAACGGACTTCGGTAGGAATGCCTCAAGCCTGGGGGGTAACAGAGCCTGAAGCGCAGATGGATACGCAGGATGTGGCGAATACTATCGTTCACATGTCGAGCCTGCCACTCGATACAAACATTCAGTTCATGACGATCATGGCGACGACGATGCCGTATATCGGGAGAGGCTGAGCAGGGTTAAATGTTTCCATGCGCGCTATTGCGCTTCGAGGAGGTAAGCAGGTGTCAAAGCTAAGAAGACGCCTGGAACAGCAAAGGTAGAAGGTAGAAAGGAAAGAGAGTGTTTCGGAGATGGGGTTGACGGCGCAGCAGATCGAGGGATACAAGAAAGACGGATATGCGAGTCTGCGTGGGGTGCTGTCGAAGTCTGAAACGGACGAGCTTAGGAAGCAAATCCAAGCCAACCTCGGTCAATTGAGCTACCCGGCCGCGCTGAAGTATCCGACGCCCGGGAAGTACACGATCAGTGGGAACAGTCTTGCGGAGCCAGGGTTCGCGCCGATCGCAGAGCATCCGACAGTGGTTGAGGCAGTTGAAATTTTGTTGGGCGAACCAGCGCATCTGACGGCCTATGTGGCGTATCTCCGGTCGCCGGGGGACAAGGGATCAGGAGCGCATAGTGACTACAAGCGTTGGCGCCCGGTCGGGTCGTCGATGAACTGGTTGTTCACGATCATCCCGCTGACGGACTTCAACGACGACTATGGTCCGCTGCTCGTGTCTCCTGGGTCGCACCTGCTTTCAGATGTGATCGATCGTGATGCCCGGATCTGGGACGTGCCGCGGCCTGACGCCAAGCAGCTGGCCGAGTTCGTGGATCCCGAGCTTCAGGCGGGGGATGTGCTGCTGATGCACGGGCATACGTGGCACAAGGCGCCGGCAGGGACGGGGTCGGAAGACCGGGTCGGGATCTTCAACAAATACTGCGGAGTCAGTGCGCCCCCCGCTGCAGGCTACTATCCCTATACGAGTCGGGCGGTCGAGGCTATGAGCGATGGCGGGCAGCGGTTGATTCCGCGCCCGATCGACCAGCCGATCCAATCTACACGTCTGCTAATCGAAGATGGATCGTCAGGAGAGTCTCGATACATGGTTGTCAACGGTCAGGACGGAACTGCTTTGCCCGGTGGCGAAGGATGGGAAGAGGAAGATGTCGGGTGGGATGTGGGTGCGCGGATTGGCTCACTTCAAGGTCTGGTGAAGGAACAGATCGGAATCGAGATTCCGTGGATGACTTACATCGGTGACGTAGAGGAAGGCTCCGGGGCATGCCGACTCTATGGATTCGTGGACGACCAATTCGATGGCGGTGCGATCGAGACCAAGAATATCGATTGGCTCACTGGAGATGCGATGGTTGACGCCCTCGGGACTGCTTCAGGTGTTCAGGAATGGGAAAGATCCGATCTGATTCGAGGGATGGGGAAAGCGATCGCGCAGAGGAAGAGTCAGTTCGAGTAGAAGGAGGTCAAATAGGAGGACACAGGAGTGTCCAAGTGGTGGTGCTCATCCGAAACGTCGTTCGCGACTATTCGGGTGGTCGACATTTCACCCTCTCCCGCTCAGCGGGAGAGGGGTTCTTGTGTACGGATCGGTGTGTGGTTAGGTGCAGACCTGGAGTTGTTTCTCGAAATGGGCGTGACAATTTTGCGGAACAGTTGAGTGTTTGGCTGGGCTCGTGACACGCAGTGTCAAATGGCAAACTGGAGACACCCAATAGGCCAATTCGTTCGTTATCGGCTATAGCAAGATAATAGTCCTCCCTCTACAGGTAGAGCGACACCCGTTATATAACCGGCAGCTGGCGAACACAGAAATGCGACGGCTCGCCCGATGTCTTCAGGTGTACCTCGACGACGAAGAGGGACAGAGTCGTGGAGGTCTTTCTGGATGCTGCTGATCTGGGGGGGAGGTGCGTTGAACTCGTGGTCGGTATCCATGTGACCAGGAAGTACGGCGTTGCAGCGGATGCCGTGTTCGCCCAGATCGACGGCCATGCTCTGGGTTAGACGGATGACGCCGGCCTTGGCGCACCCGTAAGCAGTGTCGGTCTTCCACGCGCGGTGCCCATGGACTGAGGATGTGCTGCAGATCGTGCCACCACCCCCCTGCTTGACCATTTCCCTAGCCGTTCTCTGGCTGCACAGGTAGAATCCCTTCAGGCCGATGTCGAGGTTGGCGTCCCAGTTCTCCTCGGTCAACTGGAGGAAATGCTGGCCGGTCCCACCATAGGGGTTGTTGACGAGGATATCGATGCGCCCGAATCGCGCCAGGAAGTCGTCGAACATGTTGTTCACAACC
>DPVD01000261.1:0-4186 GCA_003526745.1 Candidatus Latescibacterota bacterium | reverse complement strand
AATCGTCGAACATGTTGTTCACCACCTTACTGCTGGAGATGTCGCCGGCAAAGAGCTCGGCCTCTCGTCCCATGTCGCGGATGAGTGAGAGCGTGGTGTCGCCATCCTGGTCGTGGGTCAGATCGTTGATGCCAACATCGCATCCGGCTTCAGCAAGAGCGAGCGCGATGCCTCGGCCGATCCGGCGCTTGCCTCCGGTTACGAAAGCTTTCTTTCCCTTGAGGGTTTTGGAGCAAGTCAATGGGACCTCCTAGATACGTTGGAACCACAGATTATCACGGGTAGAAAACCATGATAAGGTGAGGAAGGGAGTGGTGCGAGAGGATGAAGGGAGGCGGCATTGGTCTAGGGGGACCCGGTGGGTCTGCTGTCGGGGACTAGGTTCATCTGTCACGTGTTCGGACACGACCGGCCGAAGACAAACCTCTGGATTCCGTGATGAAAGGTTGGAATAGACTTGTCGTTTGGACGGCATCGCTCCATCCTTCTGACGTCCAAATCATCCGCGGGAACCAACTAACTCGTGAGTCAACATGATACGATCAAATAGACGTGTTCTGGTCTTCAGCGCACACGCAGCCGACTTTTGCTCTCGCTCGGGTGGCGCGATCATCCGGTTTGTGGATGAAGGATGTGACGTAAAGATCTATGACCTCACGTATGGGGAGAAGTGTGAGTCACCTCTCTTATGGAACGAGAATCGCGAGATTACTGTCGCAGAGGTTAAAGAGATTAGACGGGAAGAGATCGAAGCCGCGGCTGCCGTTCTTGGCGCTCCGATAGAGTGCCTGGACTTCGATGACAGTCCGCTTCTGGTTGGTCCAGAACGTCGCGCACAAATCCTGGAAGTGATCCGTGCCTTTCAGCCAGATGTTGTGTTGTGTCACTGGATCAACGACTATTTGCATCCTGACCATGTCGAGGCGATGAACGGTGTGATCTGGGCGAGTCGTTACTGCTTCCGGCCTGGCATCAAGACCGACTATCCGCCCTGTCCGGCTCCAGAGATCGTCTGCTACGAGCCGATCGCTGGGATCGGACCCGTTGTGGGTTACAAGCCGAATCTGTATGTGGACATCACGGCGGTATGGGAACGGAAAGCCGAGGCGCTCCGGGCTCTGGCATCGCAGCCCGAGCTGCCTGAACGGTATGAGACTATTGGGCGGTACCGCGCAGTAGAGGCACAGATCTGTGCGAACATGAAGAAGAGTCAAGTAGCGGAGGCGTTTGTGCGGTTGGGGGTGGAAGCGGCACCTTAGAGGCTAAAGCAGCCACTCGCCTGCGTTGTATTTGGCCTGACGAATAGGAAAAACACAGATGGGATCTAGGGCCACTGAGTGGTGTCACTCTCAGGATTGTGAGTAGCGGATCTGTGTGGCTGGTTGAAACGAAGAACGTGAACTATTACCGAAAGACGATAGTGGTTCGAGATATCGACACGAACGAGGAAATGGATCGGATTGACGTTCCGGAATTGTATCCTGTGCTGCACGGTTTGCCAGCCTACCTCGGTGGTATCATCTATTGTGATTCCTCGATTGGCTGAATTGTTGCCATGGAGGCGAAGATTTGAATCGTAAGGGGAGACTAGGAGCCGTATGAGACTCGATCGGCGAAACTATCCACCGGAACACGCAATCCGCGTTCCCTATGACGCATTGCGTGGCCTCGTTGAAGAGCTGTTTCTTGCCGCCAATATGGCCGAGGCGGATGCGGAACTTCTGGCGACAATCCTCACTCGCAACAATCAGCGGTGCATCTATTCACACGGTACCGGGCAGATCCCACACTACCTCGATGTGATCGCGAAAGGCCAGGTGAATCCTCGGCCAGCTGTGCGTGTCGTGAATGAAGCCGACAGCGCGGTCGTGCTGGACGGCGATGGCGGGCTTGGATACTTCCCTTGCTGGCAGGGAACGCTGCTTGCAATCGAGAAGGCGAAGCGTACGGGTGTAGCCGCGCTGACGACGCGGAATCATCACCACTATGGCTCTGCCGGGAATTACACGCGTCTAGCTATCGAGAACGACTGTATCGGCATCTCGGTATCCGGCCATCGCACATACCTGAACCCGGAGAATCCAATCGGACACGTGATCGACTCATCGCCGATCAGTATCGGGATCCCGGCTGGCAGAGAGCCTTCGCTTATTATGGATATGGGCGGTGACATCGTGCGCTACAGCGACCAAACGATGGAAAGTTTCCCCAACAGCGTTTTTAAAGCGATGGCTCTAAGTGCCGCGATCCGCAGTCTTGGCGGTGTTTTCTCTGGCATTTACACTGAAGAGGTCCGCTCATCGAACTGGGACACCAACCAAGGCGCATTCATCGTGATCGTAAACACGGACGCCTTTATGCCGATCGATCAGCTGAAGTCGGAGATGGATGACTTTGTCGGTATGGCACGGAAGATGCATCCGGTGGAAGGTATGGAACGAGCAGAGCTTGCCGGTGGAAACGAGATTGCATGGGAGCGGGAGAACGTCGAGCGAGGGATACCTATGAGCGATTGGCATTGTGCGACGCTTGTGGAGGAAGGGGAGAAGTTGGGTGTAAGAGTTTCGTTTGAGGAGTATGAGCCTACGAGATTCTAGAGGCCTTGGGCCTTGTTAGTTGATTCGTATTCATTGAGCCGCACTGCACCGTCACTGTAAACGGAGTGAGTGGAACCTATCTGATACCCGAGAAGAGATATGACAATTGACTGGCTGACAGGCATATACCTCACCACTAACGCTGTACTCGACCATCCAGACTACGTGACGCAGCTTCGAGACGAGATTGGAATTAATACGGTCGTTCTCGATTTCACGGGTGAGATGCCGGACGAGGTGATGGAGCTGAGCCCGTTTGGTGGGAAAGATCTGAATGATGACGATCTTGCTGAGCTTGTGCTTCGACACTTCGACGGTCGGCCGATCGATCCCATAGAGTATGAACGAGTTCGAGAGCTATGCGGTCCGGGGGTTTCTGCGAAGGGAGAGGATGCCCGATATCGTGCAGCTGTGGAGCAGCTGAAGGTCGCCGGTCTGGATGTTTGGACCTACGGGGGGGGCTGGACGATCCGACGGTTGATGTTCTGTCCGTCCAGACCCGACACAAGAGCGTGGATGGAAGCCGCTTGCGTGCACTGGGCTACACAGTACGGGCTTGACGCGCTTGATATCACCCACTTTCGGTATCCCATGGGGAGCTTTCCGCTCGGACTGTTCGGGTGTACCTGCAAGCACTGTCGCACTGAGGCTGCGGATCTCGGATACGATATGGACCGAATGGTGGCCGATCTGGAGGCCGCCCGTAAACAGCTTCAGCGCCTGGATGGGAAACTCCTATTCGATATCGGACGGCTTGGCCTAGGGTTTTTCGATGTGATTCATGCGCTCGGACTGCGGTCGGGGTTCTTTGACTGGTGGAGGTTCAGACAGGATTTGATCGTCCGAAATCTGACTCAGTTCCGGCAAGCCGTTCGAGCTGTCTCGGATGCACGATTTGGGACTGACACCTACCCTGCATCGATGGCGATGACGGCAGGACACGATTTACTTAGGTGGGACCAGATGGCGGACTTCGCCAGTCCCCTGGTTTCCCACATCGACGCATTTCTGTGTAACACCCTCATCGAATGGTCGCGGTTCCTGTCGCAGGAAGTCCGCAATCTTAGCGAATCAGATGCCCTGCAGGTCGTGTACCGTTTCCTGGGCTACGATGGCATAGGCTTACCAGAGACGGTGGAAGCCTTCGGCGCGAATGAGCCTGCGACACTCGCAGACCGCATACCTACCGCTGATCTTGTCGTAAGAGATTTGGTCAAGACAAAGCTCTTTCTGCCCGCCGGTGTTCCCTCCTATCCGATCATCCACGGGGAGGGTTGGGGAATAGAAACGATCGACCGCATCGTAAGCGAGGCGAAAACCCTGGGACATAATGGGATCGTGTGGCAGGGCACATCAGACTTGATGAAATACGATGGAAATCCCAGATAGCCCTATCTGTCGTGCGGGGCAGGCACAGATAAACTATCTCCCATTACCGGGAGATAGAACGTTCAGCGTCAAGGTGAGGTGGAGAAAGGGAGACCCGTGGTAAATTGGAAAACACGAATTGCGAACAATTGCTTATTCATCGATGATCTCGAAACAGGAAAAGTCGTTTTGCAGCACAACTCACGACCGGGGATGCGTCC
>DPVD01000196.1:14183-20977 GCA_003526745.1 Candidatus Latescibacterota bacterium | reverse complement strand
TTGAATTCGACCTTACTGAATAGATGTTCGTGTCCCCAGTCTGTCTCGACCCAAGGCCTTACGTCCAAAGGTGTTTCCATTTCAATTTCCGCATAGAAACGATGGACATCCCCTGTCAGGGCAATGAACCTCCTCACTTCCCGATGGTTCATTTGCTCCTTTTTTTTTCTGATCCATTCGAGCACTTCCTGATACTTTCCAGGTTTAATCGTATGCTCAATGACTGCCTTGTAGGACATCTTCGAGCCCTCCTGGGGTTCCTCACCGAGGAGGGCTGCAAACTCGGGAATCGGAAAAACCGCGTGGATTTTCCGAATGGTAGATGTCCGCAAATTGTTTGAGTTGCACCAATGGGACACAGCATTATGGCTGACGCCAACCTGTTGACCTAGCCAGACCTGTGTATGGCCAGCCCGTTTCAGGGCACTCTTTATGTACTCACCCAGTATCATCGACAGGACCACGTTAGAAGTTAATGAGGCGCAACTGACTCTCAATTCAAGCTGCTTTGTGCTCTCCAACTACGCATCATCCCAGCCCTGCTCCGCCCACTCGCGTGCCGTGCCAAAGTCCACCTGGTGACTCTCGAACTTTATCTCTCGCATAAGGCCGCGATCTATGAGACCTACATCATCATAGTTGTTGACCTCGAGCAGAAGTTCGTGAGCGTAGCCCCCCGGGTGGGCTGAATTTCCAAACGTGCCGATTAGACGGATTCCAGCTTTTTTCCAGTCCTGCATCAAACCTTTGAATTTCTCTCCATTAGTAGCAAACTCATCTGCCGTAAGTGATCTTCCAACCTCGCCGAACGAAATGCGCAACATGCACCTGTAAGGCATATCATCCTCCTGATTCCATAATCGCAAAATGTGTTTGCATTCTACAACTCAATGGCGAATATAGCCGGCAGCGTTTGGTTTGCAACGGAGACCGGAGCGCAAAAAACAAGGGTTTCAATGCAAAAAATGACACCCAAACGGGAGATTTCCCGAATTGAGATCATTATCAGGCCTGTAGAGTCTTTTAAATGACACAAATTCCGCCCAGCTCAAATCGGTGGATCTCTGCCTCTGCCCAGATCGCGATAGAAGTCAGCGCCACCACTGACCCTGATCAAACCTACCGATCTTTGGCACTAGCTTTGATGACGGCGCTAAACCTTAGAAGTTGTCTCATCACGGTCCGCGACCGCGAAACCAATCACAACCACGTATCAATGGCGATGATGAGACTAAATGGCCACCTGCCGAACGGCAGGGCGACATACGCCTCGCAATACCTCATCCAGGACGGGCCACCAACAATTCCCATCGCAGACAATCCCGACGGTCCTCACCTGAACATGCACTCCGTGGCGACGTGGACAAGGTCCAGCCTAACCGTGGTGGACGGTCACCTGGACCCCATAATCACACGAATTACGGCCCGGCATCGCTACATAGATGAGTGGATTCACAAAACCAGCTTTTTTGTGAATTGGTATGACGGTCGAGACGCGCCACTATGCACGGCATCGTTTGCAACGCGGTCTGATATGGCTGATAACCTGCGACAGGATCTTGATACCACAGACTGGTTGGAGTTGTATCAGCTAGTGGGTCAGAGGCTGGTAGAACGTCGCCCCGATCCAGCCGAGCTGGACGGGCTCAGTGATCGAGAGATCGAAATGCTGACGTGTGTGGCGCGAGAATCTGTGGAGAGTGGGGCAGAGAAACTGAACATCACGGTGGAGAGCTATCGCCGCCGCCGTCGGGCATTAGCACGGCGTATGGGCGTTGCCGTCGAGCAGCTACCAACGGAAGGGATTCGGTGGATACTCCAAGCATAACGCAGCAAATCGCACGGCTCAACTCGCTGACAGAGATGCGTTTGCTGTTCGACACTGTGTGTCGAGCGTGGGTATCAGCGCCAGGCTGCACAGGAGCTAGATTGATCCACGCAGACGGCGCAAACCGGCATCAAATCAGATATTATTCCGACGGCAGGTTTGATCACACACGGGCATCGCGCCCGATGCGAAACCGAAGGCCGCTCGACCCGTTATCGTACGCGCTGGAAGGCAAAAAGGACACAGGCGTCGTCGTTTGGACCGGCGGCGACAACCCGCCGGCCTTACCGGGTGGATTTCCGGTGATCACGCCCAAGGACTCAGAGCACGTTGAGGTCGAAAACCATTGCAGAGCGGTGATGCCACTATCGTGGGGACACGACGTATTGAACTCGGTTGAACTCGGACAATCATCGTCATCGGCGGCAGCCCACGAACCAATGAACCTTTTAGATGCAAATGCTCTGGTAGTCAATGCGACGATAAACCCTGACCGCATTATTGAGTGGGCTGAGTGGATGTGCGAACACGGGTTTGTTCTCAAAAACGTCTGCGGGGAACGGATGACACGGTTGTTGCGGCATCCGCATCGGGATTTTTGGTATGACCCCGAATTTTCACCGTCAGAATTGAGCGTTGTGGAGCGGCAGTATTTGCACCTCTGGTGGAAAACGAAATTGCCCGAAACGAAACTAGCGATACTGCTCGAGCTGGACCCCAAAACTATTGCCAAGACCCGACGCGGGCTTGTAGAGCAATACGGCGACAACCTCCATCGGCTTGCGTGCCGCATGGGATACATGGGAGAAACGGATGAGGGCGGCAGCGACATACCTTCCGTTCAGTAGCGACATCCAGACCCGGCGGCGAATCCATTGAGTATTAACTGGAGCAGTTCAACAAATACGCCGACGCCAACAGCCTGACGCTATGAGGAAATTGAAAGCCTGAAGAGCAGCCTACAAAACCCTGACACGACGTTGAGCTCAAGCGCAACATCCTAGCCCACTTGACGCATCAGATCAAGATCCCACGTAGAGGCCACGGGGAACTGCAACACTACGATCTCCAGCAACACCTTCCAATGATACTAGAAAAAAAGCCGACGGACGGTAATTGGGAGTAAAATCTGATCGCGCTAATCGGTTTTCCCATAACCAAATACTTGGGTGTGGTATACTGCTGGGTGTGCCACCTGTGCCTTAACAGAAAGTTCATCTATGGGGATTTTTGATGCAGTAAAGATATGCTTTGTCAAATACACCGAATTTTCGGACAGGTCGTCTAGGTCAGAGTTTTGGTTATTCACTTTATTCACTGTCATAGCCAGTTTGCTTACGGCTTTCATTCCTCCCGTAGATACTATCGTCGGACTTGTATTGCTTGTTCCATCCCTTTCTGTTTCTGTGAGGCGACTCCACGACGTAAACAGGTCTGGTTGGTGGTTACTTATTGAATTAACAGTTATCGGTATCTTCCTAGTCTTGTACTGGTGCTGCAAAAAAGGTGATGAAGGCGAAAATCGATTTGGGCAGAAACCGCTAGCATAGCCACCCCCATCCTACACCATTGGAACGAAGGAACTGGAAGGCATCAAGGTCTAGACATCTAAGTCGACGTCAACGATCGCGAATGCCGTTTGCCCCTCAACAACGAGTGGCGCCCCGGTAAACGAGAGTATTCCCCGTTCCTTCAGCAGCCTCCGGTCGTGCTTACCCGCATCCGTTGATCCGAACTCCTCTCCAGTCAGAGCGAAATGTGACCAATCGGCGTATTCCCCGTCCGATGAGGCTCGATGCGCTCGGTAGCCGATGTTTGTCGCGTAGTACAGGACGACGTTCCCTCCTCCATCGACCACAATGTTCGGTCGCGTCTGGTAACCCCACCTTTTGACGTCCCGGTCGGGATCAGCGATGGGACCACTCGTATGCCATACTCCCGATTTGTCTCGCCAGTAGTGATACGGAAAGAATCGGTCAAAGACTGATTCGGGGGGATTATGCACCAGTTTTTCGGGTTTCCACGCGTCCTCCATGTGGTAGGTGGCGACGTGAGGTTGATTGCCGTGATCCAGCGTCATGCCACACTGATTCATGAGCCACGCATAGACCGGGATGTCCCGAACGACAACACCCGGACTGTCCAAAGCGATTGCGTCACCGGCGGAAAGGTCAGCGATCGGTATTCCTTCGTTGTTGTTCCAGACAACACCATCATCACTCCAGGCATAATACAGATCGTGGTTGCTGGCAGGAGACTCCCACGTCTCACGGAAGACCCACGTGATGTGGAGTCGTCCACTGTTGTCGAACAGGACGTCGTGGAGGTAAGCGTTCCGCGAGTCGCTGGCATCCCAAGGACCGTAGGTGCCCTCCTTGCTGAAAAGACAGGTGGCGATCACGGACCAAATGCCTTTTTCAGCATCGTAGCGAGATAGGACGGAATCGCCGGATCCGCTCATACCGGTGCGGTAGATGAAGTATAGGTTTTCGTTCTGGTCGTTGAAGAACCGAGGATAGGTTACCTTTTGTGGCGCCCCCTGGGTCAGGGGTTGGGCAGGCTCGAAGTCATCGGGATTGATTTCCCCTGGCGGGGAAGTCAAGAACCCTGCCCGACTTTTTGTGTAGCGGAGGTCGTTGTTGTGGTGATCCCACGAGAGATGCAGCCGGCCATCCTCAGGACTCAGGCCGACGACCGTGTTCCTGTGCCCGTCTCTCGGGTTGATCGTCAGTCCATAGGGTAGGCTGACTTTTTGAATAGAATCATCGCGCAAGTCTCGCCGGAAGAGTACGAGGGCGGCGTCTGCTGACCAGTATAGTCCGTACTGGAAGTCGCCCAAGCTGACGAGTTTGTCTTGGTCAAACGAGGCGCGGTTAAAGTGCGGCCATACGCCGTCATCGATGACGAGGGTCTTGTAGTCGGCCACGCGGTTGTCCTTTCCTGTCGGGTGATGCCAGCATAGAAGGGGCGGTCGTTTCGCTTGTCAACGTCCCACTTTCGAGTCTTGGCTGCCTTTGACGGGGACTAGAGCTTGGTGTATTTCTCTATGAACGCGTAGAGGGCGCACTTCTTGATCTGATGATTGCCAAGCTCATACCGAAGCTAGTACATTCGCGTCACATTCGAGAGCCTCCGCAAGCGCGTGTGTGGGCGCACTTCACTTTATTCGCCTACCGTCTCTGCCGCCAAGATAGAACTCTTCGACCCATCTTTTTGCCCTGTTTTCGCACGGCCACCTCTCGGATCCAGTGACTATAGAGTGCCCACACGTATTCACTCGTGGTCGCTGTGTCAGACATACACGCAAAACGGGCTCATGGAACATTGCACATAAACTATTAAATAAAATGAAGTTACGTATCCAGTAACTGGATTCAAACCAGCACGGAATAACCCCCACTGCGCCCTCAACGTAGCGTATCTACAAATGCGAAAACTTGGGCACATCTTGTATCCATTTGTTAATACATTAGTTTATACAAAATATGTATATGGCTTCCGCTTTCTGGCGTGGCTGTTTGTGCCCACGCAGGAGCAGACTGAGACAACGCAGGATGGAAGCGTCCTAATAATTCCTGAAGGCACGCGCTAAATTACCGCGGTAATATTTCGCTCCCGAGGAACCAGATGTTGGCATTGGATGTGATCGGGAACAGCGGCGAGGAAATTACGTCAGGAGATTCATTTAAAGGGGACCGTGGCACTCACTCGTCGCGGCTGGCTGAATGATACAAGACAACACACCGAAGGACTTGCAGAGAAACGCGCCGGTGCGGCGCGTTACCTTCACCAAAAGGGTTGGGTTTCACGCGAAACTGCGAGAGCGTGTTCGCGCCTACTTCGAGAATAATCAACTCACCAGAAACGCGAACTCGCGTATGGTCACGAAATCACTCGTAATTGTGACACTCTTTGGTGTGACTTATTTTTCGATGCTCACGTCTGCAGGCTCTCCCCTCCTAACGATTTTTTGCGCAGCTGCACTTGCCCAATGCATCGTGCTCATTGGTTTGAACATCATGCACGACGCTAACCACGGGAGCTATTTCAGCAGCAAAAGGTCCAACCGCATTCTGGGGTACGCACTCGACCTGATCGGTGGCAGCAGTCTACTCTGGCGCACCAAGCACAACCTGCTCCACCATACTTACACGAACTGTCACGAAGTCGACGACGACTTGGAAGTACCGGCGATCCTGCGGTTTAGTCCCGGTCAACCTTGGCGACCGTGTCACCGCTACCAGCATTGGTATGCGTTCCCGGTCTACTGTTTCATGACCCTGCTTTGGGCTTTCAAGAGCGACTTTCAAAAGTACTTCTCAGGCAAGATCGGCGAGTTCGACATCCCACAACCCTCGAGAACAGAGACAGTTCTCTTCTTCTCGGTCCGACTGTTCTACTTCTTCTACATGCTGATCGTACCGATGTTCTTCCATCCTGTTATTCACGTCCTGCTGCTCTTCCTCCTCATACACGCCATTGTCGGCCTGACCCTCGCAGTCGTCTTCCAAGTGGCGCACGTTGTTGAAGAGAGCGTCTTCATCCCGACGGTATACGGCGAGAACGAAATCGAGCAGGAGTGGGCGATCCATCAGATCGAATCAACCTCGAACTTTTCTCCAACCAGCAAGCTAGCGTCTGCTTATTGCGGCGGCCTGAACTTTCAGATTGAGCATCACCTGTTCCCCAATATTTGCCACATCCACTACCCAGCCATCAGCAAGATCATAAAGGAAACGTGCAACGAGTTTGGCGTCTCCTATGTCTCCTACCCCACGTTTCGAAAAGCAATCGGAGCACACGTCAGCTATCTACGAACGCTGGGTCGTGAACCTGCCTTCTGACCGGGGCTCGAGTGATGAGAACATTATTCTTGGGGGAAATCCGATAGTTGCGCAATGCTTTCCTCCAGGTTTAGCCTTTGTGGTTGTTTGACGTCTACCGGCAGATGCGCAAAGAGAAAGGA
>DPVD01000196.1:7168-13852 GCA_003526745.1 Candidatus Latescibacterota bacterium | reverse complement strand
TCCTTTCTCTTTGCGCATCTGCCGAATTCCAATCATTACCAACACCTACGGTATCCTTCACCCTCTGGCATTGCTGTCGCCAGCCTGTACCAAAGTCCAGCTAACCTCCAGGCGGATGATCCGATGCGGAACCTCCCCTACTCACTTATCTTCTGATACGTTTGTGGGAGATCACCGTCCACCTCTCCCCAAACGCTCGAGGGTTGACAGGGTTCTCCCCCTCCTGCTACTTCACACGCCGATGGGACATTGACCTCATATCGTTCGATTTTACTCTCGGAGACAATAGATGTCGAGCAAGGACAACCTCTTTACCGACGAGCAGATGCGACAGTTCCTGACCCGTGGATTCGTATCCATGAAGGTGGACATGCCGGACGGGTTTCATCGGGGTATCTACGATCGCTGCGAAGAGGTTTACGAGAAGGAAGGAAACCCGGGGAACAACATTCTCCCTCGTGTACCAGAGCTTCAGCAGGTGTTCGATCATCCGACAGTGGATGGCGCGTTCAACAGTATTCTGGGCCCGGACTATGTGATGCACACCCATCGTCATGGTCACCTGACGAAAGGTAAATCCGAAGACAGGGGCTGGCACAAGGACAGCTACTGGGGATACCGAAAGATCCGGTACCATCACCCTCGGTGGGCGATGGTGTTCTACTACCCGCAAGCGATTACGCTTGAGAACGGACCCACCCGTGTTTGCCCGGGCTCTCACATCTACGATGAACGATTCGACGCGTTGGCGGACGAAGGTGGCCCTGTACTGGGGGAAGCCGGCACGATCGCGATCGTGCATTTTGACCTGTGGCATCAGGCATCAGCGAACCTGACCGACGGGAACCGATTCATGATGAAGTTCCAGTTCCACCGGATGGGCGAGCCTGCAGGGCCGACCTGGAACAATCAGGACGAAAGCTGGGCGTCCATGTACGATGCCTTGTCCAGACACGACGTGATCTGGGAAGAACACTGGGATTGGTTGAGTGGCCGGAGATCAGCATCAGTGGATGGGAATGTTGCAGAGCTCTCTGCCGATCTGACTACGGAATCAGAACCCAGCAGAATGAACGCGGCTTACAGCCTTGGTCGGATCGGTGAACCGGCAGTTGGCATTCTGATGGACGAACTTCTCGGACAGAACGAAGCGGCAAGACGCGCGTCGGCATACGGCCTGGGTGTAGCGGGTGAATCTGCTGTTCACGGCCTTTTGGAAGGCATTGCTAGCGACGATGAAGACATTCGGTCACACGCGGCCTTCGCTCTCGGAGATATGGGCGCGGCCGCCGAGTCTGCTGTGCCTGCTCTGGCAAGTGCGACATCGGATCCGTCGGAGAGAGTACGGCATCACGCTGTTGAGGCGCTAGGCACGATCAGGCGGAACCCGGAGATCGCTGTTCCCGCTCTGTCACGCGCGCTTTCTGACGAGGATGGCCAGGTGCGATACAACGCCGCGTATTCACTGGCCACGTTCGGAACGGATGCTGCAGATGCGGTACCGGCTTTGGCGGAGGCACTGCAGGACGACAATCGTTATGCTAGCGGTCACGCCGTCACGGCATTGCGACAAATCCGCACCCCGGAAGCCGTGGACACGCTGCTCGCGTGGATGGAGACGACGCGTTGGTGCCCATTTACGTCAAAGGAAAGCACGTTCTAGCGCTACATCACACGAACGCGTAGTTCGGTAAGGAGGATCCGCTGTCCCAGGTTGGTCCTCCTTGCTCTGTACCGCCAACAGCTCAATGATGCGGTATCCGCCGGAGAACCCGGGCCGGGCCACATACTGCCAACGTCCCTCGCGATACAAACCGGCGTGACCGAAGTGTACGTGACCGCAGAAGATGCCGGCCAGGTTCAGGCTCTCCCCCTGCGTCAACAATTCATACAGTTCGACCGTGCTGGGATCGTTACCGGGCACTTTCCAACGGCTGCGCGTCTCTTCGGTCCAATCATCGACGGCGCACATCATGATCGGTGCTTTCCAACTGTCCATCACACCGGGCAGGAGGGCCTCCGTCCAGATCGGAATATGCACGAAGAGCAGACAGGGTTGGCCCGTGCCGAGTTCGCTCCGAAGGAAGGAGACCTGTTCGTCACTGACCTGGTAGGTGCTGTTGTCGAGCGTCACGAGGCGAACGCCGCCGATATCGACGGACTGGCAGGCCGGGTTGCCGCCGGTCAACCCCTGCAGGCGGGGGTAGTGGCTCTGGCGCACCGCATCGGACCATTCGAGATACGGAAAGTGCCAGTCGTGGTTACCGGATGTGAACAGCGCAGGTACTCCAAGGTCTTTAATGCCACGTTCGAGACACTCGATCCCTGCCCACGCGGGGAAATGAATGATGTCACCCGTGAGGACCGCAGCGTCAATCCCCTGCTCCCGGGCATCTGAGATCGTCCGTTCAAAGACTTCCCTGGTGGTCTGCCCTTCGGGTGTACGCTCGTCGAAACGCGCCCTGGACTGCTGCGCGTACGGCAACACGTCAGGATCGCGGTCATCTGCCTCAGTGAGATGGCTGTCCGAGAGATGCAGGATACGCAAATCACGCTCGAGCCCTTCGATGTAAATCCGGGCGTGGGTGTCGCCTGTCGTGGACTCGTGACGAATACCGATCATGGTTCTCCTATCGGGCAAGTGCCCCTCACAAAACCCGGTCGCGTTAATAGCCCTTCTGTTTGTCGACAACGCTCAAGAGAGGTTCGCCATTGACATAGCGGCTCAGGTTGTCCAGAAAGAGCTGCAGCATCCTCCGCCTCACATGCTGTGAAGACCCGGCGCTGTGCGAACTGATCAGAGCGTTGGGCAACTTCCAGAGCGGGTTGTCAGGCGGACAGGGCTCCTCGTAGGTGACGTCCAGGCCGGCGCCAGCCAGTCTACCTGCGCTCAACGCCTCGATCAGCGCTTCCTCATCGACGACTTTTCCTCGACTCACATTGACGAAGTAACTGGTCGGCTTCATGCGCCCGAACGTGTCTCCATCGATCATCTTGTGGCTTTCAGGTGTCGACGGGACACACGAGAACAGGACGTCACATTCCGCAGCCACCTCGCCCAGCCGATCCGGTTTCTCGACGCGCTCCACGCAGTCGGGTTTCTCAACGTCCTCGATGTCGACCGCAAGGACTCGCATACCGAATGCGTAAGCTCTCTCGGCAACGGCACGTCCGACGTGTCCCAACCCGACAACGCCCATGGTTCCCCCGGCGAGCTCGATCGACGAGAGTCTTTGCCAATGTGCCTCCCGCTTCTGCTCCCAGTGGTCGATGATGCGTCTCGAGAGGGCGAAGAGGAGGGCGAATCCCTGTTCGGAGAGGTGGGTGCTGCTCACGCCCTTGCAGTTCGTCACGATGACGTCACTCTCCTTGATCGCGGGATACATGGAGCTCTCGGCACCGATCGAGGGGATTTGTATCCACCTGAGCACGTCGGCGTGTGCGTAGTCAGACTCCCTTACGGGCCCCAGGACGATCTCCGCGCCAGGCAACCACTCCGACGCGGGTGGACTCGACCCCGCCAGCCTGCCCTCGTTTACCGGCCGTGCATCTTCAAGGAGCACAAACCGGAGGTCGATCTCTTTCGGGGCCGTGTCGAACATCTTTTCGATCTCGGGCTCGTGGCGAGCTACGATCGCGGCTACTGGCATGTTTTCCTCGTGGTCTCAGGTGGTCGTGGCATATTCGTGCCGCCGTGATACAAGAAATGCGAACCCAGAGCATTGACCAGGCTAAAATCCCGTTCTTCCTTGGATTAGTCTAGGAAGTCTTAGGGGGTATCACAGCATCAGAGTGAACGATCAGTGGTTGCATTGTCTTCCGCTGGATTGATGGCGTGGCAACCGACGTCTCTCTGACTAACGACCAATTAGGATCACCTACATGATTCCGGAAGACCGCATCCCAGTTTTGACATATGACAAGACAGTCCCCCAAGTCCAATTTGCCATTGAGAAAATCCGTGAAGCGCTGAATTCCAAGGGACTAAATGGTGAAACCCTTAATGGGGCAGGCAGCATAGCGATATCTATCGAAGAGGACCCCAGTAAGCCGGAGTCCTTTGCGATAGCCAAGACAGGGCGCGGAGATGTCACAATCGTAGGTAGCGATGCTGCAGGCGCGATGTATGGAGGTCTGGAACTTGCCGAGCAGATCAGCATTGGGGGGTTCAATGTAATCGAGGAAACGGAGCAGAGCCCGTATATGCCGATGAGGGGCACCAAGTTCAACATCCCATTGGATGTCCGCTCACCAAGCTATTCAGACCCTTGTGATGCTGCGCAGAACAACATCGAGGAGATGTGGAGTCTTGAATTCTGGAAAGAGTATATCGACGAACTCGCCCCACACCGCTACAACTACATCTCACTTTGGAACCTACACCCTTTTCCCTCAATGGTTCGGGTGCCTGACTACCCGGATGTGGCACTTGACGATGTCAAGCGTTCTCTGACGATACGAAACAAGGAGCTGTATACCCTGCAGGGCACGTTCTTCGATATCCCGGAAGTGATGGATAGTCTTGAAACATTGAAAGTCATGACCATTGATGAGAAGATCGATTTCTGGAAGCAGGTCATGGATTACGGCAAACAGCGTAACGTTGCCTTCTACATCATGACGTGGAACATCTTCATCAATGGGACAGATGGGAAATACGGCATAACAGACTGCTACACCAATGAAATCACAAAGGACTACTTCAGGAAAAGCGTCGAACAGATGTTGCTCACGTATCCCGACCTTGCAGGGATAGGCATTACTACAGGGGAGAATATGCGTGAAGCCTCCACTGTGGTTTTTAACCCCAACAACGTTTCCAGTGAGATTGAGTACGGAAAGGCCAAAGACGCATCCTATGAAGAAAAGGGGCAATGGATGTTCGATACCTATGGGAAAGGTATCCTAGATGCCCTGTCCAGGCAGCCAGAACGCAAGTTCCGCTTTATACACAGAAAGTGGATGGCCGGACCAGCTGACGTGGCCGAAACATTCGGGCCGCTCATTGCAAACGAAAACGTAGACTTCATCTTCAGCTGCAAATACGCACAGGCGCATGTATACAGCAGCACCGTCCAGCCCTGGCACAACGACTTTGTCGAGAACATGGGTGATCTGAAGACGGTTTGGACACTCAGGAACGACGATGTCTACCATTTCCGGTGGGGAGCCCCTGATTTTGTACGGGAGTTCATACTGAACATTCCCTACGACGTCTCCCTGGGCTATTACTACGGTTCGGATGGCTATATCTGGGGGCGCGAATTCCTCAGCCTTGAACCGGGCGATAGAAGACAGCTGGAGCTGGACAAGCACTGGTATCAATGGATGCTATGGGGTCGTTTGGGCTATGACCCCAAGGCGCCGAATAGTCGGTTTAAGGATATCGTTGGTACTCATTTCCCGGGTATAGACAAGAAGGCGCTCTTCGACTCGTGGCAGCAGGCCTCAATGATCTATCCGATCACGACGGGCTTCCATTGGGGATCGCTTGATTTCCAGTGGTATATAGAGGCCTGCAAGAGCCGGCCCCAGAATGCATTCACCCCAACCGGCTTTCACGATGTCAACCGGTTCATATCCCTGGGGACTCATCGTGGTACAGGTTATCTGTCGATCCCTGACTTTGTTGCGGCTGAAGAGAACGATGAGGAAACGGAAGGCAAGACACCTCTGGATATATCCGAAATGCTCCACCACCATGCCGATACGGCACTGCTCCTGTTGGATAAGCTTCACCATGGTGGTGATAAGGAGCTCCGTCATACACTAGATGACATCCGGTCGATTGCATACCTAGGTAAGTACTATGCCCACAAAATCACTGGAGCGACCGAGCTCCACCGCAAGAGGCTGCAATACAGTGCCCAAGAGCTGTCGCTGGCAGCTGAATACTGGCGGAGATATGCTTCGATCTCATTGGGCCAATACAAGAACCCTCTGTGGACCAATCGTGTCGGATTCTGTGATTGGCGAGAGATATATGAGTCTGTTCTCGGCGATATACGGATTGCTGGGGGGCGTCAGACCCACAGGTCCATCGATCATACACCCGGGGGGCTTGTGGTTGAGAATCAAGGTCGCGACCGGTATTCATTCGAGGTACAGCAAGGCGGCAAGTACGTACTTGAGATCATGTATGCTATGGACGGTGGAATGAGTGAGCAAACCCTTCTGTGCAACGACAAGCAACAAGGCCATTTCACCTTCTGGAACACAGGCGGAAGTGAAACCTTCGCGTGTGACCGCAAGACGATTGAGCTGGTTCGTGGAGAAAACCAGATCGATATGGATGAAGGGGAAACGGTTAGAATAGCTTCGATAAATCTAATTGCCACTGAATACTGACAACCTGACAAGGATCTCTGGTATGCGCTCTATTTTCGCCCCTCTAGGGGCTTCGCCGTGAAGGGGCGCGCTGCCAACATTCAACAAGACCGTTACACGGAAGCGGCGCAAAGTTCCCCCAAAAGCCCACACCGGCAAATCGCGCACAAAGGGAAGAAACAATCCCTGCCCACCGACAACGTATGGTGCTCTGGGCGGATTTGCTCTACCCCGACTGAAATACCCCGATCATTCACCACTTTTCAGAATGACAACTGAGGGGAAAGACTATGCAAGACACACGTGAATCATTGACAGGCGTAGGAAAAATCAAAGCCGGACAGATTGATCTTTCTG
>DPVD01000196.1:504-6889 GCA_003526745.1 Candidatus Latescibacterota bacterium | reverse complement strand
CCGGACAGATTGATCTTTCTGGAAAAGTCGCGCTGGTTACCGGCGGTGGGCGCGGTATCGGCGCCACGCTGTCGCTGGTGCTCGCTCAGGCTGGGGCAACTATTGCCATCAACTACAATCATAGCCACGAAGAAGCTGTTAGAATACGAAAGAAGATTGAGGCCATAGGTGGGCACGCCACGACTATTTGCGCTGATGTCGGCGATACCACTCAGTGTACCGCACTTGTCCATCAAGCAAACGAGGCATTCGGACACGTAGATATTTTGGTGAGTAATGCCGGAATCGGCCAACCTCATAAAATCGTCGACACGCCCGACGAAGAATGGGAACGTGTGATGAATGTCAATGCACGTGCCACGTTCGCACTTGCCCGAGAATTGCTACCGGGGATGATCGATCGAAAATTCGGACGAATAGTGGCAATCTCGTCCAACATCGCCGTTTATGGACGTGGTGGTGGATCCTTTGCCACCTACAGTGCTTCTAAGGCCGCTTTGATTGCCCTGACTAAGGGGATAGCTCACGAAGGTGCTCCCTTTGTCACTGCCAATGCGATATGTCCAGGTCCCACAGACAGAGAATTAGCTGAAGATAGATCCACAGTGGTATCGATTCAGGAAGACGAGCCAATGAACTGGCTGGGAATCCCAATGCTTATCAGCCGTAAGGGAACGGCGGAAGATATCGCCCACGCAGTGGCCTATTTCGCTTCACCCGCTGCAGAATATGTCACGGGACAAACGCTACACGTCAGCGGCGGACTGTTCATGCCCTAGCTCTTTAGGGGGAAATCTATGCCAAAATTGACTCAGTCAGATTTGGAAGCATACCGACACCAGGGTTACCTACTGCTTAGGGAGGGGTTTCAACAAGAAGATCTGCTGCCGATACGTGCGTTGATATCGGCACTCATCGAAGAACACGCTCAGAAACTTTACCGTGCAGGAAAATTATCGACGCTATATGAAACTGAGTCCTTTGAACGTCGTCTGGCCATGGTCAACGAGGAGGCAAAGTCCACGAGTCGCTTGCTGGATCTAACACCAAGACTCAATTCACCAGAGCTGTTCAATTTCGTACGACATCCTGTAATCCTAGATTGCATATCGTCCCTATTGGGATCTGAGGTCGCGTGGACGGGCAGTTTCGTGACCAGACCGAAACTCCCACAAAACGCAGCTGCCACTTTTCCCTGGCACCAAGACAGTCAGTATTATGGAGAGCCGACTCAGCACTTGCACGTGGTAAGTGTCTGGATCCCTCTGGTCGATGTGGACGAACGCAACGGCTGTCTTTACGTATTGCCCGGGAGCCACAGGTGGGGCCTCCTAAAAGGAAAGCGCGGCGCAGATAATCTGATGATTACGACAGAGGCGGTGGATAAGCGTGCCAAACCTATCGCCTTGTCAATGCGTCAGGGTGATGTTCTTTTCTTTTCGAACCTCATTTTCCATACCAGCAATCCCAACACCACCGACCAGGTAAGATGGAGTGTCGATCTGCGGTACGTATCCCCCATTGCACTCGCTCCGTCAGAACACCAGAAGCAGGGCTATTCCAGCCTGTGTAAGCACTATGGTGTCGCACCGATTACGGTGAGAAGTCGCAGCAAACAGAATGTCGCAAGTTTGGAACAACTTCAGACATTTGCCTCTCGATATTCTGTGCAGCATGCAAGCATCAAAAAGGACGCAGAACTCTAATTGGGCCAGGTTCGATGAAGAGATGTCTGGTCAAGACCAGAATAATCTGTACGTTTCTGAAACAGACTCGGAAAGCAGCTTTGCAACACTACCACGACGAGTATTAGACGTGCGGAGAACTGGGTAACGAAGTGCGCCACAAGGGGGAGAAGGGCACACGCACACATTACGCCAGGAGAACGTGATGGATCATCTTCTTGTTCTCTGTGGGACGTGTCATTGAGCGTACTATAGGGGTTTACGAAAGTAATGCTTCGAGGAAGCCAGTCGCGCTGGAACGTGACGGGTTACCAATGCTGCAGTCGTGTGCACACGCTCATGCTCTTGCCGCGGTCGTGGACTCCTGTCCTTTTCTTGCTTGTCTCTATTCTGCTCATCATCACTTGAAGGGAGAATATCCCCATTGAAATTCCTTACACCGATGCTTGCCACGATGGTCGTAATCTTTGGATGTGCCAAGGGAACTACTTGGGTAAAGCCCAGCACCGGCTTCGGCGAAGTGAGGCGTGTAGCAGTTCTACCATTCCAAAGTAACAAGGCCGGACTGGGTGAAGAAATCACTAACCGGATGACGACGGCCTTGCTTCAGTTGGACCGCTTCAAGGTAGTCGACGCGGCGAGCCGGCTGCCGAAGCAGGACCGCATAGAGAATGATCTTGGCGACAGTCTGCCCGACCAAGGCTTAGCAGTTTCGGAACAATCGTTGGCCGCAAATCTCGACGTGGACGCGTTTTTTTCGGGTTCAATCCGACGGTATGGAAATTGGTTCACGGGCAAGAACATGAATATCGACGTGAGAATGATCAGTCGGTCTGGGACCATACTTTGGACGTGCAATTACAAGACGGACTGGGCCTTTACAGGACTCGGAACGGAGGGTTCGCTTGCCAGCAAGATAGTGAAGGAAGTTGTGAAACGGTTAGAGGGGAGTCTAGAGATCCCGTAAACACTCGTGCATCCGTGAGGCTATGGCGGCTTAACCTGGTAGTTGCTTAGCCAAAGGCAAATGCAGAAGAGTCCATAGGAAAATTGAACGCGCGTAATTGCTTCCTGCAGGGTCGCCGTTAATCTATCTCTGTTTGGTGAGCCCTGATTTCTTTAAGCATTGCTTCTGCGCGAAGCCTGCCTTCTGCCGCGCATACTTCAGGATACCGTGTTGTTTGCGTTTGAACCTTCCAAGATGGACATTCGTCTCTCAGAATTTGGTCTATTACGGTCGCTCACCCCGCGCCAGACGCGCATCGACATCTTCGATAACCGTCTCTATTCCTGCAAGAGTGTCGATAACGTAGTGCGCGCCAGCATTGAGGAGTATCTGACGCGTTTTTTCAAGTCGCGCCTGTACTTCCTCGGCCGACATATTATCAGCCTCGTCAAGTGATTGGATATTCATATAATTGCTGTAGAGAGCAACCCCCACCGACCAACAGCCCGCGTTAAGGCCCTCACCCACGCCTCCCACCGTGTCATCAACCTTGATCACCGATTGAATCGGCCAGACATCCATCAGGTCCAGATTTCGATAGACCATAAACGGCTTGGGTCGCGCTCCTTGCTCCACTTCATCACCGGCGACAGACGCATCGGGTGTGTATCCCTGTTCTTTGGCGGCCTTCTCCAAAACGTCCACCATGGGACGAAGAAAACCGGTAGTGCTACCAATCTTAATGCCTTGCTTCTGCAACCGCTGAGTAACCTCTGCCACACCAGGTAGGAGCGTGGTATAGTTTGGCAAGCAGGCCACCTGAGCCGGCACGAAATCCGCGAACATTCTGTCCACGTCGTCCTGATCGGGATATCGGTCGTGGATACCTCGCCAGCGATCGCGAATCACCGGATCTTCTGTCAACGCTTTGATGTGCAGATCTTTACGGAGCCCCATCGGACCCCGTGCCTCGGTCATCGAAATATCGACACCCTGGTTCTTGAATACCTCGACAAAAACGACAGCTGGAGCAATAACGTAGGCGTCAGCCGTCGTACCACTCCAATCCAGAACCAAACCCTTGACCCTTCCGCGATACTCGCGGTGAAACCGAAAATCGTCATCCATTCTGTTCAATCCTTTTCGTGGTATTACCCTAGTAGTGGTGAAGTGGGAGGGATAGCAACCTCACCCCAACCAAGTAACCTTCAACTTGGCTCAAAAGTGGCACACTCGGGAACTGAGCAATGAAAAGGGGCTACGTCGTAATGACGTAACCCCTTGTTTTTACTTGGTGCCCAAGACTGGACTCGAACCAGCACGGGGTTACCCCCACTACGCCCTCAACGTAGCGTGTCTACCAATTCCACCACTTGGGCAATTTCCTGTGCTTCTGGAGAATTGAGCAGCAACGCGAAAGGTTGCCCCCTCGCATCTCTCTGCGGCCTCCTCGTTGAGAGCTTTTGGGCCGAAGACAGGATTATTTCGAGGAGCCGGTCTCCGTCGTAGTCTGCGGTGCACTCTCCACACCCGGAAGCGTGGTCGTCGGCAGCTGAGCCGGCTGCGTGATTGGTAGCGGTGTCTGCTGTTCGCGAAGCATCCGCTCCGCGGCACTTTCAGGAATCGGATTCGCGCTACGGGCGGTAAACCAGAGCCCGATACAAGTCAAAAAGAAGGCAAGACCCGCATACGACGTAACCTTCGTAAGAAACGTTGCAGCGCCTCCACCACCAAAGAGCTGACTGCCACCGCCACCACCCATCGCACCACCGCCAAAGGCGCCGCCAGCCAGACCACCGCCTTTACCAGCCTGCATCAGAATGCTCACAATCATCACGATGCACACGATGATGTGGACGAACAGAAGTGCGTAATACATGATAAACCTGCTCTAAACGATTGTGCCTTTCACGACGGCCGCGAACGAATCTGCGTCGAGTGCCGCACCGCCGATCAGACCTCCGTCGATGTTTGGCTGAGAAAACAACTCGGCCGCGTTGTCCGGCTTGACGGACCCACCATACTGGATCCGCACACCGTCTGCGACCTCCTGTCTGAACCCGTCTGCCAGGACTTTCCGAATTAACCCGTGAACCTCTTCAGCCTGATCGGGTGTCGCGGTAAGACCGGTTCCGATCGCCCAAACAGGCTCGTAAGCGAACACCAGTTTGTCGACATCCTCGGAAGACAGATCGGCAAGACCTCCAGTGACTTGACTTGTCACCACATCCTCGGTAACACCCGATTCCCGCTGCTCCTGTGTCTCACCGACACAGACAATCGGCGAGAGCGCAGCTCCCAGAGCCGCTTTCACCCGCCGATTCACGGTATCGTCGGTTTCGCCAAAGAATTGCCGACGTTCAGAGTGCCCCAATATAACGTGGCTGCAACCACAAGTCAACAACATGGCCGTTGAGATCTCGCCTGTGAACGCGCCTTCGGCCTCCCAGTATAAGTTCTGACCACCCAGTCCAATGTGCGTATCCTTAACAACGTTGCCGACGCGTTCGAGCGCCGTAAACGGCGGACACACGACCACCTCACAACCCTCAATACCCGCCGTCTTCTCCACAACGCCGCGAGCGAGCGCCTCTGCTTCATCCGGCGTCTTGTTCATCTTCCAGTTGCCCGCTACGATCGGCTTCCGATCACCCATTACCTCTCCTTCGACGCCTAGCGCCTATGCTTTCTCCGATAGGGCCACAACCCCGGGTAGCTCTTTTCCTTCGAGAAACTCGAGCGATGCTCCACCCCCGGTCGACACGTGACTGATTCGGGTGGTAAGACCGTAATCGGCAACTGCCGCTGCCGTCTCGCCACCACCGACTATCGTTGTCGCACCCATTCCCGTCGCCTTAGCCATCGCCTCTGCAACGGCTCTCGTACCGTTCGCAAACGGCGGCATCTCAAACACACCCATTGGGCCGTTCCAGATAACCGTCCCTGCGGACTCGATCACCTCGCCGAACAGGCTGGCCGTACTTGGACCAATATCCGCAGCTTCCTGGTCGGTCGGAATGCCGTCTCGCGAGACCACTGAAGTCGCGACGTCGTTGCCCAGATTCTCTGCCACGACAGCATCGACAGGAAGTTCGATCTGGACACCCACATCCTCCGCCCTCTTTAGCACGTCTTCGGCGACGACCATCCGCTCTTCCTCGAGCAACGATTTTCCGATCTCGATCCCCATCACCTTGAAGAAGGTATAGGCCATCCCACCACCGATCAGCAGAGCGTCCACCTTCGGTAACAAATTCTCGATCACGTCAATCTTGCCGGACACCTTGGCCCCACCCATAACAGCTACAAACGGTTTCTTCGGTTCGGCCAGCGCGCCTCCGAGATAATCCAACTCCTTCTGCATCAGAAGACCGGACGCGCAATCAGTAAAGTAATGCGTCACACCTTCCGTCGAGGCGTGGGCACGGTGCGCCGTCCCAAAGGCGTCGTTCACATACACGTCGCCAAGGTCGGCGAACTGCATCGCGAAGTCCGGCGCGCTTTCTTCCTCTTCCCTATGGAACCGAAGGTTCTCAAGGAGGACAACCGTCCCGGTCTCAGCCTCTTTCACCGCAGTCGCCGCTTCCGGACCAACGGATGTGGGCACGAAAACGACTTCCCTTCCGAGCAGGTCCTGAAGCGCACGTCCGACCGGCTCCAGTGAGAGTTCCGGCACCACCTCACCCTTCGGACGACCGAGATGCGACATCAGTATCGGCAAACCGCCCGCATCCAGAATGTGCTGTATCGTCGG
>DPVD01000196.1:0-208 GCA_003526745.1 Candidatus Latescibacterota bacterium | reverse complement strand
ATGTGCTGTATCGTCGGGACCGAGGCTCGTAGCCTTGTATCGTCGGACACTCGCGACCCGTCGAGCGGCACGTTGAAATCCACCCGCACAAGCACGCGCTTGCCCGTCAGATCCAAATCCGTAATTGCGAGTTTGTTCACGACGCGATCAGCTACCGATCTTCTTGACCAGGTCGACACAGCGGTTCGAATAACCCAACTAGTTATCT
>DPVD01000177.1:8983-9918 GCA_003526745.1 Candidatus Latescibacterota bacterium | reverse complement strand
ACTGGAACTACCACGGCTAGTGTCGGACTGGCCTTTGTCCGCCGGACACCGAGATCGGCGCTTCAGTAACAAGGATCTCGTGATCGGAGTAAGTCTGGAGGTTATCCAAAAGGCGTATTCCCAAGGAAGGAGCACTGAGGGAGAGAAGACTATGACCTTCGATGCGGAGGCGGGAGGAATCCCCCCCAAGGACGAGCCTGGTAAGGTTTGGAATCTCCTTACAGGAGATGGTCTCGATATTAAGCAAATGTCCCTGATCCCGCATCTGAACATCTACTGGTTCGCTTGGGTCCACTCCTACCTGGGACTCAACTCTACGAGGACCACTGATCCGGGTCGAGCCGGAGTTCGAACGCGGATGGGCCTGGACGCGTCACAAAATACTCGGCATCCGTGCGTTCCGGGTAGGCCTCCGCGTAGTCGTGCTCCCAGTTCTGCCTGAACGCCTCCGCCCGCTCCTCCTCGATCAACGCCCAGACGCTCCCACCAAAGCCCGCACCAAAAGCGGAGGCGCCATAGGCACCCAGTTTAGTAGCACGGGTGGCCAGCCACTCCGTTTCCTTAACCTGATTCTTCAACAGCTTCGCACCTGTCGATTGCGAACGATTGCAACACTCTCCGAAAAGAGTCACATCACCAGAGTCCAGAGCCTTCGATGCTGCGGGTATGATTGTCTGGCTTTCGAACACGAACTGATCGAACCGATCGAGCACGTCTCTAAGAGCAAACGGCTCGGGCGATGACGCCTCGAGCAGCTTCCGTAGAGCCGCTGTTTCATCTTGTTCAACTGCGGCCGCAAGGTGAGGAACCGGCTCACCGCGACCCGCTCCGATAAGGACCGCGACGTGTCTGGCCAACGCACTCGCCTGGTTGTAAAGATCGAGAGCCGCGCCTGTCTTCTCGGCAATTACGCCGCTGTTTGCGATTACGAAAAC
>DPVD01000177.1:0-8687 GCA_003526745.1 Candidatus Latescibacterota bacterium | reverse complement strand
CGCTGTTTGCGATTATGAAAACGAGGTCATCTGGAAACGCGATCGTCTTCTCGAATACCACCGGGCAGAACCGGTACTGCTTGAGCAGGCCTGGCTCGGCACATAGGATCGCCGTGTGGTCCTCACTCCCGCCGAACGTTCCGACACCCGCATCCCCCTCTAAACCGCCGAAAGTCTGTCCGTTCTCGACGGTGCCCAAATAGCCCGCCAGCGATTCACTATCCTTGATGTGTTCTTGGTAAACCGGGTTCTCACGAAGATGATTCAATTCGATCAGGATCATCGAGAAGGCAACTATCAGTGCGCTCGACGAACTCATCCCGGCTGCAAGGGGAAGGTTGCTGAAAAAGGAAATATCAGCCCCCTTCAAGAACCCGAAGTTGTAGGCCAGCCTACGGGCGGCGGTCCGGGGGTAGTTTGTCCAATCACCTGTGGCTGTATCGAGTTCTGGGTGAATATCGAATCTTTCTTTCAGCCCAGTACGAAGATCGTGAATCCTGATACTAGCATCTTGACGGACACGCGCGACGTATGCACCGCCTAAATCGGTCGCGCAAACCAGGCTCCGACCACCCGCATAGTCCGTGTGCTTTCCAAGGACTTCTATCCGTCCAGGTATCCACCACGCCCGCAGAGATACCGAAGCCGACTCGGACACTAGATCCGCGGCGCAAGCCACGAATGCGTCCGCCACAGCGCGTCCCGCCACGCCTGAGAAGCCCTTCGCACGCAACTTTTTGAGGATATGATTCGAGTTAGTCAACAGGTTCAGTCGATATACCGAATTCGGCGGGCAATGTCAGCGTTCGGTGAATGGTAGGGTCGGAAGAGGTTACCCGAGTCGAAAAGCGACCTCGAGATGTTCTCGAGGTCATCGTGGCCGATCGCACGGGTGAAGATCTGAAGGAGATACTCGACGCCCACTCTAGAAGGGCGCATCCTCTCAAGGTCGTAGAAGGAAGGATGAACGCTTCGAGCGTGGATGTGGCCCCACTGATCGCGAAGCATGTTCGCATCAAGGCTGTCCACATAGAAGCCATCGGTGCGATTCCAGTTGAGCGTCGCCATCGCATTGTTCTGGCCTTCAAGCAGCATGTCCACGGTCTTACCGCCCAGCTGTGCGGCGTGGAAGCGATCAAACAGGATCGGCCGCCCCCCCCGTTGCGAATGGCCGACTTTCCTCGTGAAGATGGCCGCGCTGGCCGACTCGCCCCGCCTCTGACCGACAAAGTAATCGTCGCCGATTCGATCTATTAAGGCCCTGCGAAGTGCCTCTGAAGCGCCGGACAGCAGGACATTGCCAGAGGGGTCTGTAGACTCTGTATGCGCGCCCAGCTGAACTCCGCTCTCGTCCCGGATCCCCTCACCACACACGATCACTACGTTCTTCTGCAGCTCGTAAAGCTCCCTAACCTGCTCGACCAACAGATCGACATTCAATCTGGCTTCCGGTATCAGGATAAAATCCGGCTGACCGTATGAAGCGCCCAGTGCGATGTAGCCCGAGTCGCGTCCCATTACCTCGACGATCGCTATTCGTCGGTGGCTTTCCGCCGTCGTGCGAATGCGGTTGATACCCATAGCGACGTCGAACACAGCGGTCGCATATCCGGGCGTCACGTAGTTCACCATATAATCGAGGTCGAAATCAGATCGTGTCCGGGAGCGGCGGTATACATTCTTGCCCTCGCCATCCTCTTTTCGAATCCATTCCTGCGCTTCGCTCACATAGTTCAGACCCAGGTCGTTGTCGATCGTCTTCGGCGCGAGTACAGCAGGAATCTGCTCAGCAATGGGCTGGAGTCCGTTGAGCGTGCCGTCACCACCGATGCAGATCAAACCATCCACCTTGAGCTTCTTTAACCGCTGTATGATCTGATCGAGCGTTCTGCGATCATTCGGGTCCACATAGTCTCTAGACGCCCCAATAACCGTACCACCTTGCGTCGCATCCAGTTCGGGAATGCCTCTGAACAGCGGGTTCAGGTGAACGTGTGGCACACGCGGGTTGCGCAGGCTGCTGAATCCCTTGATAAGCCCGAGGGCCTCGACTCTCAGCTGGTTCGCACGAGCGACCGCTCCGTGCAGTGTTGCATTGAGTGCAGGCGTATCCCCACCAGCGGTCAGGATTCCGATTCGTTTCATCCGATCTAGCCCTCGAAGGCCCCATATATGGCACGCACCGCCCGTTCGAAGTCCTGCTCTTCCACACCGACGATGATGTTGATCTCCGATGCGCCCTGATCGATAACCCGCACATTGACGTTTGCCTCAGCGAGCGCAGAGAACAGGGTTGCTGCGATCCCAATCCGGTGCGACATGCCTTCACCGACAGTCGCAATCAATGCCAAGCCGGGGAGCATCATCACTCGCTCTGGCTGAAGCAGGCTCTCCAGTTCGCTGACAAGCGACTCCCCCTTGTCGCCAAGTTCCTCGTCACTGATTATCACGGACATCGTGTCGATGCCACTCGGCGAGTGTTCATAGCTGATGTCGTGCTCGGCAACCACATCGAGTACGCGACGCCCAAAACCTTTTGTCTGATTCATCAGTGCCTTCTCAATGAAGAGCATCGAGAAATTGGGTCGTCCCGCCACCCCTACGACATACCGGTCTGTCAGCTTTCGCTCCGGAAGTATCATCGTGCCCGGCTCGTCAGGCTCGTTCGTATTCAGAATGTTCACGGGGATACCGGCATCCCGGACCGGAAACATCGCCTCATCGTGGAAGACACCGGCGCCCATGTAGGCCAGCTCTCGAATCTCGCGATACGTGATCTCGTGAACGGGCTTCGCGTCCGGCACGATCCGAGGGTCCGCCATCAGCATACCCGACACGTCGGTCCAGTTCTCGTAGACCTCGGCGGTCACTGCCCTCGCAACAACGGCGCCAGTGATGTCCGAGCCGCCGCGAGAAAACGTCTTGATCTCGCCGTCCGGCGCCGCTCCATAGAAACCGGGTATGACGTATCGTCCACTACCAGAAATTTTCTCCTCAATCAGACGGTATGTCTGGTCGTCTAGAGCCCCAGATCCTGTGAACTTGATGACCTCTGCTGGTTCCACAAAAGTTGCGTCAAGCGTCGCCGCCATCACACGTCCGTTTAGGTGCTCGCCTCGCGAAGCGACAAAGTCGACACTCGCGCCCTGCTCGATATCCACGCGCAACTGATTAAGAAGCCCGATGATGTCAAGGTCCACACCAAGACCTTCGACAATCTCTCCGTATCTCTCCTCAATCCTGCTAAAGGGCTCTGCAATGTCCAGCTGCTGTCTCGCTAGCTCGTGGCACAGTAGGAGCAGGTCGGTGACCTTCGTGTCCTCGACGTCCCGCTTCCCGGGAGCCGACGGCACGACAAACCGTCTCGCCTCTGTCTCACCGATGATTTCGATGGCTTTTCGGATCTGTGACGCATCGGCGAGCGAAGACCCGCCAAATTTGCAGACTATATCTCCCATTTCCTTCCTACAATGAAATCGCGCCGGACGCGACGCGTCCGGCGCCTGATACCGCCCTGCGATCCTAACCTACTACACTACCTCAAACCCACACCAGTAATCCGGTCACCACAAACGGTCCGAGCAGAATATCACAAAACAAAGGTGTAAACTGAAGCGTACCGCTCGACTTCTGGCTATATCCGACTGCACCGAGATCACGACGATGGCCTAGCGGGGGCCGAGAAGCTTCACGAGGCTAACGGTCTACTAACTCAATATTCTCGACACCTCGAGTCGAAAAGCAAGAGACCAAAGTCTCCTTCGATGTCCCTGCTGAGCCCGACTTTCCGATCCAATACCTTCTCGACCTCACATCCGGAGTGCACACCTTAAGAAACATCGAATCATCAGCAATGGCCAAGATCTACCACCCTGGACCAGATCAGATGCGTCGTCCCGTTCCCTATGAGCTCAAGATGCCTGGAGCGTCCCTCTGTGTTTCCTGAGGTGTTTGAGGAAAGTCCGAGCCTCGCTCAACCCAGGATCGAGTACGACAGCCTCATTCAGAGACTTGATCGCATTGTCGAGATCGGAGTTATTCTTGTGATCTTCATAGCGGTAATACTGGATCATGCCCCTGACGTGATAAGCTTTGGCACGCAACCTGTCCTCGAGATCCTCGTTCTCAAGCGCTTCACCCGCCATGACGAATGCACTGTCGGACGCCCCCCCACGGAACTTGTAGAACGACCCGTAAACCTTGGCTTCGGCGAGCGCGTCCTTGTTGCTGCCGTAGACGATACCCCGATCGATCACTGCAGCAGCCTCATCATACCGCTTGAGACCCTCGAGCATGCGTGCCACCAAGAGCGCGTGATCACACAGAACGTCCCGCATCCCACGATCGGCGTGTGTTGGACGGAAGGAATAACCTGACCAGAGCGAGTCCTGGAAAGTCCAGGCACGTATCAGCTTGCCCGCCATGACGTTGTCCTTGTAGGTCGATGCCATCCTCGTGTAAAATCTTGACCGAATGGCGTAGTAGTTCCCCAGACGATAAAGAACCGGTTCGTAGTTTGGTGCCTTCGTGAGGATCACTCCGCAAACTGATGGCAGCGAGTCTTCTGGAGCCGCATGGAATCCGTCGATCAGGTCGGTGATGCTTGCCAGTTCTGCGGTCCGATTCGACGCCTTCTTACCGGATTCCGTCGAAGAAAAGTCTGATGCGATCTTATGGTAGGCACCGATCGCCTCGTCGAGCCGATCGATATCGCCTTCGATATCACGGGCAAGCGAATACTCACGTGCGGCCGCGGACTCTCCTCGATCGGACCCCGAACAGGCTACAAGGCAAAGGAGAACGAGAACGCCCATCACCTTAACCCGAAATCTGCGAGACAGCTGGAACAACAACTTCTGCATTGACGCCTCCGTGTTACTCGTCATCTGATCGAAGAACGACCTCGGGTCGTTCCTTCTGTTTCATTTTTTCTACCAATCGACGATTAAACTCGTGCGCCGTATGGTAGCCCTGGATCTTCAGTTGATGGTTCATGGCGATCGCCTCGGCGATCACTGTGATGTTCTTGCCGGGGTAGATCGGTACGGTGACTTGAGGAACCTCCACATCCAAAACCGAAACCAAGTCTTCCTCAAGCCCGATCCTGTCGAAAGTGGTAGAGTCGTTCCACTCGACAAGCTTGACCACGACCTCGACCCGCTTTTGCACGCGCACAGCCCTTACCCCGAACATGTTCCGAACGTTCAGGATACCGAGCCCCCTTATCTCCATGTGATCACGCAGGGCCTCCCCACTCATTCCAACCAGGATCCCTCTTATGGTCCGCGACAGGAGGACGACATCGTCTGCCACGAGCCGGTGTCCACGTTCAACAAGATCGAGCGCGATTTCGCTCTTCCCGATGCCGCTCCTCCCCATCAGGAGCAGACCGATCCCGTAAACATCAACGAGAGATCCGTGGAGTGCGGTGTTGGGCGCAAAGAAATCGTCGAGGTAGAGGGAGAAAAGGTGGGCGAACTTGGTCGTCGAAGAGGGCGTCTTCAGCAGCGGGATCGAATGCCGCTCTGCGAGCTCCTTCAGGATGGGCATCACATCATTCCCGTCTGTCACAACGAGGCAGGGAATCTCAAACTGGAACACTGTAGACAGGACCTGCTCGACGCGCTCCGCTTCGAGACTTGAGATGTAAAGCATCTCCGTATTGCCAAGAACCTGGACACGGTCGAACGTGAACATCCCGACGAAGCCCGCCAAGGCTAGTCCGGGCCGGTGAACGTCACTCGACACGAGCTTGTTGGACAGGCCCACCTCTCCGGCTACGAGCGACAGATCCAGCTTCTCGCCATACTGGCTGAAGGCTTCACCTACGGTGAGTGTCTGCACTTAAAGACCCGTCATCGCCTCACGGCTTTCACCGCGGTGTCCAAGCTGCTTGTCGTAAACCTTCTTCAATTGAAATACCTTGCGGTTCATCACATGGTCGATTGTGGGGGTATATCCGCTCCACTGGAATACTTCAGGGTGTAGAAGCTGATATTGGCAACCAAGTCAACACGGTGAATTCGTCCCTCCTCTGCCATCGATGCGTAGGCACCCACGATGGGAACGTGGAATTTCTCCAGCTTCGCCGCGTCCTCCTTGATATACTGTCCGTTCCAAAACCAAGTATATGGTGTCAGGAACCTGCACCACGTCTACTGTTGATGACGGGAAACCGCGCGCTAACTACTCGCCGAAAAATTCTTAGACATTTTCACCGACGTTCCTTCGTCACCTGGGCTGAACTCGACCAAGTCCATAAATTCACTCATCATCAGGATGCCTCGCCCTGAGGGGTTAAGAAGATTGTCCGGGCTGAGCGGATCGGGCACGGCTGCAGGATCAAACCCGCCCCCTTCATCCTTTACCCAGCAGACCAGACAACCCGGCTCTGCAGAGATCCGGATGTGAACTTGCTTGGTTGCATCCTCATTGTTCCCGTGCTGGATGGCATTGTTGACCGCCTCCATCACGGAGATCATCAGATCCACTTCATCATCCTCGTTGATCCCGAGGCGATCAACCGCTTCTTCGATCATGGCCGCAACCTTCTCCATCGCATCGTACGAACTGGGTATACTGAGAATGAGATCTTCAGAATCGGGCTTTGTCACGGTCCCAGTCGTTTCCTTCAGGAAGAAAGGTTGATCAGCCAGCGGAGAAGAACCGGCTTTTGCTCCCCTTTGATGAGACGCCAATACGCACCGGGCTCAGACAACGAGGACAGTTTGCCGTAAACGCGCTATTCTTGAGGTTCAGGTATGCGCGACCGTAGACATTGCAGCACTTGAACAGCACACCAATGAACGGCCGTTTCCCCATAGTGCGTAACCTCATAAAGAATAGAAGGTTTGACGCTTTAAATATAAAAAAAACACGCAGATTCTGTCAAGATCGCGCGATCTCCGCAGCCTTGACTTACCTTCGGCACGGAGATATAATCCGAACGCGCCACCTGGATTCCGAGTATCCCTTCAATGCCTCAAACCACCCTACAAACAGCGATCGGCCTTTTTGCCCTAGCGGCTTTCTGTCTGCTCGTGTCATCCTCACGTCGCCGCCGCGACCTCCCGGCCGTCCTAGAAAGCCTGCGGATCGGCCGCTGGCACTATTTCCTGACGGGCTGCGCAGTTGCCTACTTCTTGACCACGTCCGGCCAACCTCTTCACCAGACCGGCAGCCTGCAGCGTAGTCTCCTTGCTATAGGCCTCACGTGGGTCGGGTTCAGAGCCGGCCTGGACCTTGACTTCAGACAGCTTCGACTGCTCCAGCGTCCGGTCTTGGGAGCCGAGCTTCTACGCTTGACCACGACCTTCGTCCTGGTCTTCGGACTGTCTGTGGCGCTTGCCCAGATCTTCGCGGGTGACCTTTCGATCCAGAACGGTTCCGCCGTAGCGGCCTTGAGTGCTGCCACAATCGCGGTCAGTGCACGTCTGCAGGGCTTCATATCGATCTACACCGGCAGACCGGCTTCGCCAAAGGCCGGCCCGGCTGCGTTCGCCGCGAACCCGATGGCCATCTGCTTCCTCGGACTCCTCTTTCCCGTCCTAGTCACCGAAGACATTCGGTATCTGGGTCCGTTCCAGATCGTCGGCTATGCACCGACTTTGGCCGTCCTTCTAGCTTTGGGTCTGCTGATCGGAATCACCGTGGATTTCGTCCTACGTGCACACCGCGACGGTTTCCGCTGCACCGTCCTGTCCATGGCAGCCTGTGCAGCTTTCAGCGGCCCCTCGCTCCAGTTGGACCTCCCGTCTATTTTCATCGGTTTTGTCGGCGGCGTTTGGGTAATTAACACAACCGTCCGGAAGCGTGAGTTCACGGAGCGTGCAGAGTTTGCATCAAATCTGGTCGAGCCGCTCCTGATGGGACTGTTCGGAGTCGTCCTCGCCCAAGGGCAGTTCGACCGTCCCTCGGATCCGGCCATCATCATCCTAGTCGCCCTCAGCTTGGTCGTAATCCGCGGGCTCAGTCGCAGCCTCGGTGACGCTGGGAGCAAGCTTCTTCAGAATAGGTCTTCACCCGTCAGAGCAATCACCGAGTTCGGTTGGCTCCCGATGGGACGGAACTCCACAGCCATTATCTTACAGGCAGCTGTCCTCCCAGTAACCTTCGAGGATACGGGCGCGTTGGCCGGGCTCTTACTCGCGGTTGCATTCAGTCAGGCGATCGTCCTCCCGATCCGAGGTGAAACACTTCGACCTGCCCGGGGCCCAAGTTCAAACGGGGAGCAGATCGCATGAGAAACCTGTTCATCTGCTTTCTTCTGGCCACCCTTGCCTGGCTTGTTCAGGCCGGTCCGAGTCCGGTCGTTGAGCCAGCGACCTACCTAGGCATTCTGGTCGTCTGCCCGGTACTGGCTGCAAGGCTTTGCCGAAACCTGCAGTTTCCTCCTGCAGTCGGAGCGGTGGTCGCAGGGGCTATCCTCAACCAATCAGGGCTCCTGAATGCCGAGATCCTCGTGAGCGTGATCTCCTTCAAGGAGGTCGGCCTCGTCTGGCTCGGGCTGTATCTGGGAACACGCATATCCCAATCCGCGACCTGGTCGGGTCCCTTCGGAACGTCCAGTATCTCGATCTTCGTAGCTAGCACGCTTCTCGTGACCATCGCGAGCGGGCTCCTTCCACTCACGCTGCTGGAGCGCCTGCAGCTAGGCCTGATGGGAGCCATCTGCGCCCCGATATTCA
>DPVD01000485.1:0-6097 GCA_003526745.1 Candidatus Latescibacterota bacterium | reverse complement strand
CCGTTCCATACCCTCTTCACGCCCATTAGGGGCGGCGCGCTTTATCGAGGTGCTTAATCCTCAATCTTCTACCGCGTGCGTTTTCAGATCCGCCAGATCCGCAAATTCCAGAGCCGAAACGTGCGTCGCTTCCAGCACCACGGGCGGTGCCATACCCGCCTCCATAGCCTCCACCCAGCGGTTCACACATAGGCACCAGCGGTCGCCCGGCTTCAGACCGTCAAAACCGAATTCGGGGTGCGGTGTACTCAGATCGTTCCCCACAGACTTGCTGAACTCGAGGAATTCGGATGTTATCTCGGCGCACAGGATGTGGAGACCCATATCACCCGGAACGTTTCGACAGCAACCGTCACGCATGTATCCGGTCATAGGATCGGTCGAACAGCCTATCAGTTCACCGCCCAGTACGTTTCTGCCTAGACTCACGTCAAGCCTCTCGTTGAAGGAGTTGCCCTTGAGCAGGGCTGTTCCAATCTTACCATTAGTTCTCAAGAAGATACTCGGAATGAACCGCAAGGCGAGCAAATCGTGGCAATCACGAGGTATCGTATGGGCTACTTCACAACTGAAGAGAAACGCCAGTTCAAAACGCTTGGATACGTCTGCAAGGAAAACATCATCCCGGAGGACATTCGGTCGAAAGCGAGCGACGTGGTTTGGGACATCATCGAGGCGGACCGCAACGACCCTGAGACCTGGATCGAGGCAGGGCCTAAGGGCAACCTCCCGTGCAGCAATCACGAGGACATTGGCGCGACGGTCCACCACACACCGGTCTACCAGATGGCTGAAGAGCTTACAGGCCCGGGTCGGCTGGGGCCTCCAGGCAATCCCCTGTGCAAGATGCAATACCCGACGGGTCACGATGACTGGGAGCCGCCGCACGGCCATCTCGACGGCCTAACCGATCCAGATCATTCCGAGGCCTGGACATTCTCCGTCGGTGTCACCATGAACATCGCGGATGTCGCGCCCCGTTCGGGTGGGTTCACGTGCTGGGAAGGATCACACGAGAAAGTCGCCGAGCATTTCCGTCAGCACTCTCTCCTCACGGGATACGGCATCAACAAGGAACAGAGCCCTCCGATCGAAGATAGGTGCGAGCGATACGAGCACGCTGCTCCTGCTGGTTCCGTCGTCTTCTGGCACCATTACATGCTCCACAGTGCGAGCATGAACTGCGGCCGCGACATTCGGATGGCCTTTGTCACGCGATTCAGATTCACGAACCTTCACGATATTATGTTCGACCTGCCGTTCCATCTCTGGGATCAGTGGGACGGTCTCAAAGACGTCGCCTTATCACCGTAAAGGAGAGATCGCATGCCGATCAAACTTTCGATATTCGGAGCGGGAAGCGTCGTCTTCTCTCTCGGCCTCGTAAAGGACCTTTGCCTGACGAAAGGGCTGCACGACTCGCACGTCAGCTTCATGGACATCGATGAAGAGCGCCTGCAGCTCATTCACAAGCTCGCTGAGAAGTACGCCGAGGACATGGATGCAAAGCTCACGTTCGACTCCACGACTGACCGGGAAGCATCGCTGAAAGACGCAGACTTCGTGATCAACACCGCAACCATCACGCACAACGAGCACTTCATGAAGCGCCGGCGGGAAATGATAGACGAGCACGGCTACTTCTACGGCGGCTGCGGAATGCCGGAGTATCACAACATCCAACTCATGCTGGATGTTGCGATGGACATGGAGCGGGTTTGCCCAAACGCGTGGATTCTGCTCGCCGGGAACCCTGTATTCGCCGGCACCACTGCGATGACGAGGGAAACGAGTATCAACGTCTGCGGCCTGTGCCACGGACACTACGGCTACCGGCAGGTCGCTTCGACCATCGGGCTCGATCCGGATGCCGTCACATGGCAGGCCCCAGGCCTGAACCACAACATCTGGCTGACCGACTTCTACCACGAGGGCGAGGACATGTATCCTCACCTTGACAGCTGGATTCGAAACAACATCGAGCTCTACTGGAAGGAGAAAGAGAAAGACGGGGGAATCCCGACGCAGATGTCACCTTCAGCGATCCATCAATATAGGATGTATGGTCTGATGCCGATCGGAGACACACCCCGGAGCGGCGGGTGGTGGTATCACACGGACATCGAAACGCGGTCACGATGGTTTGGGAAGGGAGGGGGCAACGACACCCCTGAGGGTCGCCAGAAGGTTCTCGAGGGCAAGGAACAGAAATATCAGCAGATGAAGTCGGCAGCCTTCGACAAAGACACCCGACCGATCGACATGTTTGGCGACCAAATGACCAGCGAACAGCACATCCCAATCATGGACGGGCTCGTCAACGATAACGAGGGTCAGTTCCAAGTCAACATCCCGAACAACGGCGCACTGCCTGGAATCCCTGACGATGTCGCTGTCGAGGTGCCTGCCATCGTGAACAAGAAAGGCATCCAGCCACTTCGAGTACCTCCGCTACCGAACAAGATCATGCTCGAGCGCATCTATCCGAACTGGCTTGGAATGGAGCGTGGGCTAGAAGCACTCGAATCGGGTGACAAATCAATGATACTCTACTCGATCCTGGAGAGTCAGCAGACGCAAACGTATGACCAAGCGATGCGCGTTATGGACGCTCTCTTCAACATTGAGCCAAACGAACCAATGAAATACGTCGAGGATATCAACGATCACTACAGGTGGCCGGACAACTGGGATGTCGCACCGGATCCGCCATCTGCGTCCTAAGATCGGATCGACAGCAGAACATCGAGAATACGGAATCGAGCCAGAATGCGACACAAACCCACAAAACCACCGTGCCAGGAACCAAATATAAAACCTCAGATAAGTGCACGTCACGTTTTAGGGGATGCCACTCTGTTTAATGCGCTCCCTTGTTGGTTTCATCCGAAATTGTCTGTTCCCAATATGTAGAAACGCTTATATTTTGGCGCCTTGAACATCAGGTCGAGATCTACTTCTTTACGTATAGTTCTTTTTTTCAAAAAGGAGCCAAACTCTGTCAGCTCAGAAGGCTGAGGCACTTCCGTCTCTACCCCCGCTCGACGCCGGCAAGTTCGCGTTTGTCATCGGCGTACACATCTTGGCAATCGTTACAATCGCACTCTGGATCGCAGACACCATCACGGTCTCTTGGGCAACCGTGGGTGCTGCAGTCACTGTATTTGCTCTCTCCTCAACGACGATTACCGCGGGCTACCACAGGCTCTACTCCCATAGAACCTACAAAGCTGCTTGGCCACTCAGAATCTTTTATTTGATTTCAGGCACAGCCGCGATCCAAGGGTCGGCGCTTCAGTGGGCCGCACAGCATCGCGATCACCACACCTTCTGCGACGGTGCCAAAGACCCCTACAACATCAATCAGGGATTCTGGCACGCACACATTGGATGGGTGATCCGTCAGACGCAACCAGACTACAGCCGCGTAAGAGACCTCTCTACAGACTGGATGAACCGTTTCCAGCACGAGTGGTTCGGTCCCATGAGCATCATTACGGGGTTCTTGATCCCTGCAGCAGTCGGGTATGCGTGGGGTGAGTTCTGGAGCACGCTTCTCGTCGCAGGCGCTCTAAGGCTTGTCATCCAATGGCACATGACCTTCTGCGTGAACTCCGTCGCACACTGGTGGGGCAGTCAGAAGTATTCCTTAAACCACACGGCTCGCGGAAGCTGGTGGCTTTCGTTCCTCGTTTGGGGCGAGATGGACCACAACTTCCATCACACATTCCCGAACGATTTCCGAACGGGCACACGCTGGTACGACTTCGACCCGGGCAAATGGTTCATATGGGTCTGTTCCAAGATCGGGCTCGCGGAGGAGCTTAGGAGCACGGATCCTGAGAAGATCAAGCGAGTTCGTTCTAGGTCGGTTCCAACAGAAAACTGATTCGACTCGGATAGAAAAAGCGAACCCCGGAATCGGCACTTGCCCGACTTCGGGGTTCTTTTTTGTTTGGCGCAGCACCTGAACCTCAAGCGGAGTATCTCTTGTCCAACAGACAGAATCATACCGTCCTGTATGTGAGCGACCCATCCTCCGTCGCCCGGCTTCACCTGCCCGATCCCGTCGAAGAACGACACATCCGACGCTGGATCGACGATATCGCTGACGCCGGGTTCGATTTGTTCAACCAGGAGATCTGGTCGCAGGGCTGGACCGCCTGGTGGACATCGTCCAACTACCAGTACGACCAGCGGATCCAGCATCGCCGGTTTCTGCCTCTGATCGGTTCAGGCGTCCAGCCCATCGAGATTATCATCGATCATTGCCACGCGCGAGGCGTGGGATTCGTCGGAGGCTTCCGAATCAACGACGGACACGCCTATCAGGCACGCGAACAAGGCCTCAATGTTTCTGAGTTCATTGCTTCCAACCCACAGTTCCGGTTGACCGATTTTCCGGCGGGCAAAAACTATACGACGACCGAGCCACTAGATTTCACGTTCAAGGAAGTTCGGGCATTCACCCTGGGTGTAATCGAGGAAGCGGCGATCCGGTTCGACCTTGACGGCATAGAGCTTTGCTTTCGTGACTGCGGCTACTTTCCCGCAGGAACCGGGGCGGACCACGCGCATCTGATGACCGATTTCCTCGCTCAGGTGCGACGCGCCCTACAGGAACGAGCTCGGACGCGAGATAGGGACTTTCTCCTCGGTGCACGGATACACGATTCGATTCCGGGCTCGCTCTCACTGGGTCTCGACGCCGCAACCTGGATACGCGAGGGACTGCTCGACTACGTCAGCCCGCAGGACACGATGTATACGGACTTCAACCTCGACTGCGCATCGTGGTCGGATCTAACCGGACAAACGACCTGCAAGCTGTATCCCGGGATCCTGCCGTGGACGAGCATCCGCTCACGATACCGCGACAGACGCGTCCCGATGAGTCACGCGGCGAATCGTGCAATCGCCAAGACCTACTACGAAACCGGGGCTGACGGCCTCTCAATCTACAACCATTTTGTACCGAGCCTGTGGACATCCCCTTTCTACCCACAGCGTCTGCAGACATTCCGACATCTGGGAGATCCTGAACGGATCGATCAGTCGGAGCGGCACTACATCTTCGACCCGACCTGGGACGGTCACATTGGTTTCGGAGCGCCTGACAAGTGCTCGACAAGAATCGTAAAGGCAAACCGTCTGATCATCGATCGAAGAAATCCTGCTCCCGGCAAATATGCGTTCAGCCTGTACGAAGACCTGTCCAATGCCTCCCTTGCAACGTTGCTTTTCCGAGGAACGGGCCTCACACACAACGACAGAATCGAAGTGCGGCTAAACGGACATCTGATAGAGAACGACGAGATCGGCCGAACGGCCGAGTCCGATGCCAGACCGACACCGACCGGGGAGTATCATCGCCTCGCCAATGGGTCAACAGTGCCCAGTCTACCAGAAGCGGGGTGGTTTGACGGTAGACCCAATCCGACCCCGGTCTTCTCTACGCGGTGGTTCCGCCTTCGACAGGACCGTATGTTGCAAGGTCACAACTGGCTGACCGTTGGCCTTGTCGAGAGCGACCCCGATGCACGTTCAGACAGTATAGTGATCGACGAGGTCGAAGTATTCGTCGAACCGCTATGACACCAGTCCACCCGAACGATACACGAGGACACGAATGAAAGCGGTCATCATCGAAGGTAGGAACGAGCGGGTACGAGTAGACGAAATCGAGGTCGGGGAGCCGGAGGAAGACGAGGTCCGGATCAAGATGGCGGCAAGTGGCGTCTGTCACAGTGATTACTCGGTGATCGACGGAACCATCGACCGCGAATATCCGATCATCCTGGGTCACGAAGGGGCCGGCGTCGTCGACAAGGTGGGTGAGCACGTCCGAACGCTAAAACCGGGCGATCACGTCGTCCTCTCCTACATCCCTCAATGCGGAAAGTGCTACTACTGCACAACCGGGAAACCAAACCTTTGCGAGACAAGCTCTTTCACAGGCCAGGGTTTCCTGCCGAACGGCAATCGGCCGATCCGGCGCGGCGGTGAACCGATCAGCACGATGACCGGTCTGGGGACAATGAGCGAAATGACGATCGTTCACGAAACTAGCGCGGTGCCGATTTCGGATGATATACCG
>DPVD01000123.1:1462-4519 GCA_003526745.1 Candidatus Latescibacterota bacterium | reverse complement strand
GGTATAAAAAAACATTATTTAATTTGTTTGTTGCTTCCCCAGCCACTATCGCACGAACCACGCGATGGATTAGATATTATGTTGATATACGGACCGACGATCATTCAAATTCCGGCTTTCAAGCTTCTTGTTGTGTGCCGAAATTAGCCTGTAAGCCGTTCATCTAAGAGTAAAAGTGCCTCTCTGCCTGACCTGGCAAAGCCATGGCCAACCCAAAATCTTGAGTACACTAAGGTTACGAGAGGCTCACCGTTTATCCTCCGTCGCTTCCTTCATCCTCCGCTTGGGGTCTCTGGCCAAGCTCGCGGTCCATTAGAAACAGACCGTTCCCGTCGTTTCCGACCAGCTTAAGCTGTTGGATGATCTCGGTAACAGTGGCTTCTTCCTCTACTTGTTCTGTCACGAACCACTGGAGAAACGAGTTCGAAGCGTGATCCCGATGTTCTAGGCTCAAGTCCACAAGGCCATAGATCTTCTGAGTGACCCCTTGCTCGTGCTTGAGAGCATCCTCGAACACGTTTAAGGGGCTATCCCATTCCGACGGCGGAGATTCGATGGCAGGAAGATCGACGACGCCCTCCCGATCGTTGATGAAGTCGAAGAACTTGGCCGCGTGCGCCAGCTCTTCCTGATACTGAGTGCGCATCCACGTGGCAAAACCGTTCAGGTCCTTGTCGTGAAAGAATGCCGACATCGAGAGGTAGTAATACGCAGAATACATCTCGGAGTTGAGGTGCTTGTTGAAAGCTTCAAGCATTTTGGGCCTGAACATCCCGACCTCCTTGGATAGATATAGCTTAAAATTCAATCATCCGAAGTATACACAATACGTTAGAGTTTGGCTATCCAAGATCAGGCAAAAGGTGCGAGTGTTCAGGGGTATTTTCGCTTTACTGACGGAATCCAATCACGTACAATTTATTCGACATTGATAAAAGTTCTCATTCCTGAGGTTAGGGAGGGTTGAATGATCAAGGGCAAGGTCCTCGAGGCCTTGAACAATCAACTGAATCACGAGTTTCACAGTGCCTACCACTACTTGGCGATGGCATCGTATTTCCGTTTGGAGAACCTGCAAGGTTTCGCACACTGGGCCAAACACCAGTATGAAGAAGAGCGGGAACACGCTCTCAAGATCTTCGGGTTCATCCAGGATAGGGACGCTAGGGTCAAGCTCGATCTGATCGCACAGCCACCGGAAGAATGGGAATCCCCGGTTGCCGCTGTCGAGGATTCCTACAAGGAAGAGCAGGCCGCGAGCGAGATGATTAACGACCTCGTAGACTTGGCCCTGGTGGAGAGGGATCACGCGACGGATATCTTCCTAAGATGGTTCGTGGAGCGACAGGTCGAGGAAGAGTCCCACGTTGGTGATATCCTGAACAAGGTCCGTATGATCGGCGATGATAAATATGGCCTCTTCCTGCTGGATAGAGATCTTTCTTGAACAAATGAATTGATACGGGCAGTATCCCCCAGTAAAGTCCGCATTCAGAAGTAGTTGGTTAGCAATGCAGTTGCGGATGGTATTACTGCAGGATGTGTCTTGCTTGGTTTCTGTGCTTCCGTTTACAAAGCAGGTCGCCGCACAATCAGCGGTCAGGACACCTTCCGGAACCGTCCGAAGGCCGTGGAGATCGTCTTCGATTTTAGCATCAGAGTGCTGCGTAGGGGCTGCCCCTTGCGTCCTTTCTGAAGGTGGACGTTCTATCTTCGAAAGGAAGGTACCTGGCAGCTCCGAGTGATCCCGGACGAAGCAATTGCGTGACGACTGCAACCCAGCCACGTGAAGACGCCCTGCCGTTGGTCGGCGACATTGGCAACGCGAAAATCAGCAAGGCCACTCTTTCAACGCCTTCACCGAGCTCCATCAACCCGTCGGTAACTCTCAGGCGTGACATCGGAGCGGAAACAGGGCTCCCTTCGTTTTTTCGAAGTATCTTCTTTCGGACCGCTCGATCTGCCAGGCAACTACTCGCTCTAGGGCAAGTCTCTGTACGAACTAGCGTTGAGTTTGCAAGTTGATGGTGCTATTGCCAGTCTCGGAACCGTAGTGATCTTTCTTTCATAGATTACCTTTCATTGCATTCTCGGTGTCCGAGGACTGTTGCTACATGCCTTGTGCCGCTTTGGTGATCCATTGCTTGCTGCGATGGTGTGGTCTTTCGGTATGGCCCGCCATACCCAAGTGCCAAAGTGAAAACACACAACCCTATTAGGAGTAACGTATGTCAAAGGTAGTAAGGTTATCCTGTCTTACCCTTTTCCTCCTGGTTGCTGGATCGGTCAACGCGTTGGAGTTGGTTATTGGCGAGGAGCGAGTAGAGCCCGGAATCGTGTTCATTTTTGAGGGGGCAATCAAAGATCATGTCGTGCCTGTCTCGCTTCACTTAGCTGAGGGCGAAACGAACGTCCATATTGAAGCACGTGTGAACTGGGACAACAAGAACATCCCCGAGGGGACGCCTGCCGGCGGATTCGTCCCCTACCTCAGGATCACGGCCAAAGTGACGAACGAGAAGACCAATCTGAGCACGTTCATTGACCTTCTGCCCCACATAAACTTGATTGACAATTTTCACTACGCCAGAAATATGACCCTACCCGGTCGCATCGAGGATCCCTACACCGTTCGATTCTTGATCACCAAACCTTCTCCTGTTGATCTCGCCCTGCACAGAGACTGGCTCGAAAGGTACGGTACGGAACTCACTGCTGACCACGCCTTCGAGTATAAGAGCGTAGACTTCGAAATGATTGCCAAGGCATCGCGCCGCTGATCTCTATTTTCTGCGTAAAACCACAGGGGATCAATGACTGCGCTTTCGAAGCAATCAGTCCTTATGGATTCTCGGTATTGTTGTTGCGATTTCCCTGGCTTTTCCGCTAAAACAATCGGCCTTCAATGGAACGACCTACATTTACTGCGACGAACACTCACACGATCCGGATCCGAGATTTTCACGTATGTCGAGCGTTCCTCCAACGTGCCGGTAAAGTGATCTTTGCGTTATGTGTAATCTTATCGATCCTGGCGACTTTTCCCTAGCCCTAGCC
>DPVD01000123.1:0-1158 GCA_003526745.1 Candidatus Latescibacterota bacterium | reverse complement strand
CCCTAGCCCTAGCCTGACGATCTTTCCGTCAAGTTTGAGAACAGTGTCTTATGGGTGTCTGGATAGGTGATCGAGCATCTGGTCAGGACGCTCGAATGAGACTGGCGTGTGGCTATCACCACGCTCAATGCCTTTCCCTCCCGGGATGTCTTTGTGGCAGCACTAGGTAAGATGTACAATGCAGTGGATACGAAGGGTGAGGAGTCGCTGAGGAGCACTCTGATCAATGCCAGGACGCCTGAGGGACATCCCACATTCACTCTACCTGTGGTTCTTTCGACTCTCGTCTTATTCGCACTCTGCGCGCAGTGCTCGGCTAAACTGGTTGCAATCCGGCACGCCGCTGGCGCGTAGGGCGTCTATCGGGTGACGAAGGCTTTTGGATGGTAACTGGTCCTTATCGATTGTCTTTCAAGACACTTTTTTTGACATGAAATCTACGTATCTGTGCTGCCGTTGTAAGATTCGACTCGCCTGTCTATTTTTGCAGCAGCACAGGAGAATAGGATGTCGAACGGATTAAGAGTGGGGATCGTCGGTGCGTCAGGGATCGGCCAACACCACGCCCGATGGCACGCGCTGAGCGGGAGCGATGTGGTCGCTTTCGTGGGCACATCCGAGACGACGGTCGCACGCACACGACTAAGTCTCAAGGAATATTTCGGATTTAGCGGGAAGGGGTACACGTCTCTGTCCGAGATGCTGGACGAAGCGGCACCCGATCTCGTATCCGTGACGAGTCCTTACGTCCATCACAAAGCCCACGTCAGGGAACTGGTTGACCAGGGAGTACATATTCTTTGTGAAAAGCCCTTGGTTTGGGACGAGGAGAAGAGGCTCGATGAGATCTTGGCTGACGGTCGAGATATCGTGACACGGGCAAGTGCGGCCGAAAAGCTCTTTGGGATGACGGCTCAGTATCCCGCGTGCCTTCCGATGTATGGCGACCTGTATGCGTCCGTGCGAGGTGAGGATCTCGGGCGGGCGGACAGTCTGACGATGGAGATGGAGGTCAAGCGGAGAGGCGAACGGAAACTCTGGGAAGCGAACTGGATCGATGTGGCCAGCCATCCACTCAGTCTGGTGATCGCCGTTGGAGGGCTCGGTTCGATGGTGGCTGAAACCGCGATCTGCACGGTCGAGGAGGCTGAGTGCACG
>DPVD01000481.1:9861-16828 GCA_003526745.1 Candidatus Latescibacterota bacterium | reverse complement strand
AACCCGGGTCGATCCGGCCCCATCTTGGGCGGGCGCTGCGGGACCCGCGCCGGGGGCTACCAATGCGGCCGACCCGCCACTCGACCCGCCCGTCGTCCGCGTGGTATCCCAGGGATTGCGTGAGGGACCGAACAGCCTGGGCTCGGTCGTCACGTGACAGCCGATCTCGGGGGTGTTGGTCTTACAAAGGATAATGAGTCCTGCTTTCTTCAGTCTGACGACCAGTTCGCTATCGTGATCGGGCACGAATTCCTTCAAGATTTCTGCGCCGGCTGCGAGCCGCACTCCGGCATAGGATGCCACCAGATCTTTTAGCGGATACGGAACCCCGGCAAGAGGACTATCGGGAAGGTCGCCTCTGGCGGTCTCACGGGCCTGGTCATACATAGGCGTGATCACGGCGTTCAGCTGAGGGTTCACGCGTTCGATCCGTTCGATCGCCGTCTCCACCAACTCAATGGCTTGCACTTCGCCGTCTCGAACCCGTTCAGCCTGAGCCAGGCCATCAAGCGACGTTAGATCATCAAGATTCGTCATGACAGAACTCCTACTGTGACGGTGACGCGATGCCTCTGTTGGGTGGTGAAGAATTTCGATTAACGGTTGAGCAATACCCGACGTTGCCGGAGCGCGGGGGCAATGCGCCGAAGGGATGGTGTGGGCATCGCCTGTAACACGATGCGGCGCACCCCAATCAAGGTGAAGCCTATTACCCGAAGCTACTCGGCCTTCATCGCGTCACACGCAACGTCCACGATCCAGATGCATCAGGGTCCCGAACCGTAAAGCGGACCCGATTGAGCCGTATACCCCACATCGCCTGCATCAACTCGTCCTCCAGTGCGATTTCCTCGACAGAGGCTGTCATCAGGTCCGAGTCGTAGAGAACAGCACCCTCCCCGGACCGTCGACCATCGGGTAGTTCGCTACCGGTGAGCACGACCCGTCCTTCTTCAAGGTTCGCGAGACAGGGCGACACCAGACCTAACGTTATCTCTCCGGCCACTTTCGTCAGTTCGTAACGGTCGTGAATCCTGACCTCTTTTCCACGATCGAGCGTCACCTCTCGTACCCAGGACGTGATACCGGCCGCATCCGGATAGGCATCCGCGATATCCGCCGAGAACACGGCCTGGGCATCATCCTGCTTATGGACGGATCCGCTTGCAGCGTGCGCCGGGCCCTCAGACTGCATGACACCATCGATGGTCGGCAGACTGTGGTAGGCTGACTGCATGGTCCAGATGTCATACCGGTTCGGACCGAACGTTTCGATCGTGTATATCTCAACACCCGGATCGACGATCAAAGGCTTCCCGCCGACAAACACGATACAGTGTCCGACATCGTTGTGGTTGTGACTCTCGGCGTTGTGTCCGCCCTTGGCAGCGACGTAGAACCCGTCGGCGGTTCCTGCCCTATCGCGAGCGGTCATCACCTGGATGTCGGGGAGCCACACATCTCGCGGAAGCGGTTGCGCGGGTTCCGCTTCGAGGAGTTCGCCAACTGAGAGCAGGGCAGGAATCTGTCGAGCGATATGGTTGGCGGGGTGGTTCAGCCGCTCCTGTACCCCGTGTGTCGCGACTTCCTCACGTTCTGCGAAGTATGCTCCCATGCGCATCATGTCCGGATCCTGAATGCGCTTGCCATACTGGTAGACCAGGAACGGCGGGGGGCTCACGATCGCATCGGCATCGGCGAAATTCACGAAGTATCGATCGTTGATCTGTACCTGCGTGATGTACTTGCCGACGTTTTGGATGAGGGGATCATCGTAGACATCGATCTCGCCGTTCGTGGCGCTGTGCAACGTTTCCAGACAGTCGAACAGGCGCGCGCCCGCCACGCTCCAGTATCCCGGGCCTTCATCACAGCCGCCATCCCGGGGATGCGGGTCGATGAAGCGGTCCAGGCTGCGGATGCTTTTGTGAACCGCGGTGAGACGGCGCTTGGGATCCGTCTCCATCAGCAGAGCCGCCGTCAGCCAGCACGAGTTGATCAGCGTGTTCCAGTTGTTGGGGCGGGGAAGACTCCCATCGTCTCGAGAGCGGAAACCCATCCACCAGAAGTCATCCCGCTCGAGACACGGGGCCAGCATCCGGCGCTGCATCTCCCGCTCGACGCGAGGCAGTATCAGCGTCGAGTAGGCTTCGATCTGCGGCCCGAGAAGATAGCAGGTCCACGCCAGGAGGCACGATGCTTCCGCCACGAACAGGGCCACGATAGGCTCGGATGTGTCCGGCAGGTCGAATCCCGCCTTCTGTATGGAGAGCGTGAACGGCTTTCCCCAGAACGATTCCTCACACAGAGCCCAGACCCCATCGACGATATCGTCCATGAACCGGCCCTGGCCTTCGACACACTCCGCGACGACGAGATCGCACAATGCCGTCCGATGCCGTGCCCGGTACTTGTCGTAGAGCGCACGATCGCCGGTCCTGGTCATTTCCAGGAAGAGCGTCGCGCGAAAGGGCTCCCAACGGAAGCCGAGGCAGGTCTCTCCCATTGCGATATGCGCCTTCCGAACGCTCTCGGGAATGGCCTCCCACTCTTCTCGTTCGTCTCTTGTCGGATACGGGTGCCAGGAATCTCGTGACACCAGGATCCCTCGCAGCCGATCGATTGGATACGCTTCGCTGAGCATTCTTTCTAGCTACTCTTGCGCTTAGCTTGATCGGGCGGCCCAGGGTTGATGGGCCGTCCTTTCTGGCGCCGGCATGGCACTTAACTGTCGTTGTTGGGAGCCGGCTGCAATTGCCATATCGAAGCAAACACCCCACAGGTAACGGAGACATACGATGAACGGTCTCTTGTTCAGGCGCTGTTCAGCCCCGTTTTGATCCTTTACGTGCGGCCCACCGATAGCCTTCTCTCTTCTTGCCGTTGCGATGCCTGCCCTTTCTGTCGCCTCCTGGTTTGCGCTTTCCTGCGATCCGGGCGCCTCGTGGCGGCTTCTCCGGGATCAGGCATTCCGGGTGGTTCCCGATCAAGTCATCACGTCCGATTTTCTCCAGCGACTTCCGAACACTCCAGTAGTTCTCCGGCTTGTAGTACTGCAGCAGCGCACGCTGGGGGGCGCGGTCGCTCGGGTTACGGGCGACTTTGACGCGTTTCAGGGTGGTGGGGTCGATGCCGGTGTAATACATGCAGGTGGCGATGTCCATCGGGGCAGGGATGAAATCCTGTACCTGCTGTGGGCGATAGTCGTTGCGTTTGAGGAACTGGGCCAGTTCGACCATCTCTTCGATGCCGGAACCGGGGTGGCTGGCGATGAAGTAGGGGATCAGATACTGGTCTTTGCCGGCGCGGCGAGAAGCCTCTTTGAATCTCTCGCTGAACTCTTCGAAGGTATGCTGCGCAGGCTTCTTCATCAGAGACAGGACTGAGTCGCTGACGTGTTCGGGGGCGACTTTCAGGTGGCCGCCGACGTGGTGCTCGACCAGGTCTTTCATGTAGAGCTTGGACTCGCGGGCGAGGTCCATCCGGATGCCTGACGCGATGTTGACCTTCTTGATACCCTCGACTTCGCGGCTTTCTTTCATCAGCTGAACAAGCGGCGTGTGGCTGGTGTCGAGCAGCTTGCAGACCTTCGGGTCGACGCAGGAGAGGCGACGGCAGATTTTCTCTACCTCCGGTTTGCTGCAGCGCATGCGATACATGTTCGCGGTAGGGCCGCCTAGGTCGCTGACGTGGCCTTTGAAGTCAGGGTCTTTGGCGAGGGCGTTGACTTCCTTCATGACTGATTCATGGCTGCGGCTTTGGATGGCGCGACCCTGGTGAAGGGTGATCGAGCAGAAGGTGCAGCCACCGAAGCAGCCTCGCATGATCTGAACCGAGTCTTTGATCGTCTGCCAGGCCGGGATGGGCCCGACTTTTTCGTAGCTAGGATGTGACTTGCGCGTATACGGAAGGTCGTGGACGGCGTCCATGGTTTCCGTGTCGAGCGGGAATGGGGGCGGGTTGATGACCGCCAGGCGGTCGCCGTGCATCTGGGTGAGACGACGCGCGTTCAGCGGGTTCGTCTCCTGATGCAGTTTGCGGGTGGCCTCAGCGAATGCCTGGTGGCTGTCGGCGACTTCCTCGTAGCTCGGGAGTGAGATGGTTTTGTTGTCGCAGGCTACGTCGTCGAAGCGATGGTCAGGAAGCTCCTCTTTCATGCCAAGGAGATAGGCGACACCGCGCAGGTCGCGGAGGGCCTTGATGTCTTCACCTGCATCCAGACGTTGGGCGATTTTGAGGAGGGTGTTTTCTCCGGAGCCGAAGGCGATCAGGCTTGCCTTGGAGCTGACCAGGCTGCTCTGCATGACCTTGTCGGACCAGTAGTCGTAGTGGGCGACTCGACGGAGGGAGGCTTCAACGCCACCGCAGACGACGGGGATGCCCTTGTAGGCCTCCTTGCAGCGTTGTGAATACACGGCGTTGGCGCGGTCGGGGCGTTTGTTGATTTCACCGTTGGGCGAATAGGCGTCGGCGTTGCGACGCTTCCGGTTGGCGGTGTAGTGGTTGATCATCGAATCCATGGCGCCGGCGCTGACGGCGTAGAAGAGTCGGGGCGGACCGAGGTCGTGCCAGGGTTTGATGCTTTTCCAGTCAGGCTGGGCGAGGATGCAGACGCGGAAGCCGTGCTTTTCGAGCCAGCGGCCCAGGATGGCGGCGGCGAAGGACGGGTGGTCGACGTAGGCGTCTCCGGAGACGAAGATGACGTCGGGTTGATCCCAGCCGAGGGCATCCATTTCCTTTCGGCTTGTGGGGAGGAAACGACTTAAGGGGATGTTGGGGCGTTTTTTCTTCACACCGGGCTCCCGAGGTAATGAATACATATAGCTTGAATTGTAAGAAATATCCTTCAGGCAGAGCGCTTGGTGGGGTGACCCGATGGCGGCAAGGTCTTGAACAGGAGAAACCGGGTTCCTTTGCTGTCCTCTTTCTACTAAGCGTGGCCAATCTTGAAATATGCAAAGACATCACACCCGAATCAGGGTACGTCTTCCTCGATCCACTGGATGAGCTCGTTGGCGCTTTTCAAAGCGAACTGCCTTTTGATCAAGTCCCCGGATCGATCGAAGAGTAATAGCTCTGTCGTGCTGGCCTGGTGTTCAGCGATCAGTCGGTCACCTTCCGGGGTGCCGATTTTAGCGATGAGAAAGAAGACTCGGTCGCCAAGCAGATCGCGAGCCTTGTTCATTTGTTCTGACTGGTCTACGGTAACGACAAGGTTTGGGTCGTAGATAAATACCAGCGCTGGCTTGCCCGTACCTATTTGCTCGTGGGTCATCTTAAAACCCTCAGGCATTGCCATCCACAAAAGCCCTATGACAACAATCAAAATGGAAATGGTGATCCAGGGCTTTCGGCGCGTGGAATTGGGGTTCGTTTCTTCTTCCATGGGGGTTACCCTCTTTTCGGGACGTACTAACGCAACCTCTCCAACCGCCCCTTCCTCTTGACGATGTTCTTGCAGTCCCACTGGATCTTCTTCGATTTCTTCAGCCAGCGCTTCAGGTCCTCTTCGTTTATTTCCCTGGCGCCAGTGTAGATGATCGACGCATCCTTGGATGGGGGCATGGGATCAGGCCTAGGCCCTCTCCCGCTAGCCCCCAGCGGTAGAGGCTAACTTCCCAAGTAATACCTGAGCCCCTGGTTGTATATGCCTCTAACCGGATCGTCGTACTCGGTCATCCAATCAGATAAAGTCTGCCTCAGGTCGTTTAGCCTGTCCAGATGAGCTGTAGCTTCTGCGAGGTTTGTGGTTTCGTGGGGATCCGAGAGAAGGTCGTATAGCTGGTCGGGGAATCCTGCGCTGTAACCGTATTTGAAGCCGTCTTTGACGCAGGTGCGAAGTGTCGCCGCGAGGTTGTTGACACCGCCGAACTCCACGACCACGTGATCACGCCAGGATGTGCTTGGATTTTCAATCAGTGGCATCAACGATCGGCCGTGGATGCCATCGGGGCTCGATCCGCCGGCGACATCGAGTATCGTCGGATAAAGGTCTGCGAGCGATACCAGCCCCTCCCTTGTTTCACCCGCCCCTCTGCCATCCGGGAACCTGACGATCATCGGGATTCTCTGGATTTCCTCGAAGTGCTGCCAGCCTTTGTCAGTCAGCCCACCGTGACTCCCTGCCGTTTCGCCGTGATCGGCTGTGAAGATGATGATCGTGTTCGAGAGTGCGCCCGTAGTTTCTAGGTGGTCGTAGATGCGACCGATTTGCTGATCGATCAGTGTGGTGAACGCATAGTAATACCGAATAGCCGTAGCCCAGTCATCCCATTCTAGCTTTTCGTGCTCCGGATGGATTTTAACGTGGTGGGGTCCGGGTGTCGTGCGGGACTCCCAGTCGTAGTTCGGCCATCTCGGGATCTCAACGTCGCGGTATCGCTCGAGATACTCACCTGGGGCATAATAGGGACCGTGTGGTCCCCAAAAGTTGTGCCAGATGAAGCTCGGTGTGTCTCGGAAACGATCGATCAGGTCGCAGGTATGGCTCGCGAGGAAATAGGGAACTGTAGACTCCAGCGGTCCGGAGAGCTGACCCGTGGGAAGAATTTGAGTCGTACCTTCAGTCCACGGCTCTATCTCGTGGGTGAATCCGTTCTGTTCCAAGTAGGACCGGTACTCCGTGTAGCCGAATCCTCCACCTCCGTGCCCGAAGAAGTCCTGACCGACAAAACCTCTGGTGGATGGCAAAGCAGGATCCATCTCCACACCATAAGCTGAGGATTTCCCGTTTCCGAGATGCCACTTGCCGGTGTAACCGCACGTATATCCGGCGTCGCCAAGCCTGCGTGAGAGCAGGTCTGGGCTATCGGGCAGCTCGTGGACACTCGATCCCAGGTTGTGTGCGTTCGAGGAGATCCCGTGACCGTGTGGATACTGTCCCGTGATGACGGTACCGCGTGCAGGACTGCAGACCGGACACGTTGTGTAGACTGTGTCGAAGCGGATTCCTTCCTTCGCTAGCCGG
>DPVD01000481.1:0-9570 GCA_003526745.1 Candidatus Latescibacterota bacterium | reverse complement strand
CCGATTCCTTCCTTCGCTAGCCGGTCAATGTGCGGCGTTTGGCAAGGCGAATCGGCGTGTAGGGGGGAGTTTTTGTAGGCACCGACGGCGGAAAGTCGGTGCTGATCGGTCATGATGAGCAGTATGTTGGGCTGGTAAGGCAATTGAGCTTCCTCAGAATGTAGCGATACGGTGGCGGTTTAGGGGAATGGCCAAGGCGCGAACCGTTCAAGGAAAATACCGCGTTACTGGCACGGACGCACCTGCGGGGTGACTTGCCTAGCGCTGCTCGGGCTGCCTGATCCGATTATATACTCAAAGGCATAACCCCTGTTGATCGCAGGGAGTCGGTCGTTGCCTAGCCGGAATCCGGGCAGACGCCATAGCTGAAACCGGTATCGGAGCGGAGATGTCACTGAGCGAGATCTTCGCCACCGGTGTCCCGATTAAAGGGGTAGAAATGGAGTGCAGGCTATAGACAATGGTTTTCTGCTTTTTCTTTTCACGCCCCGCACGCCACATCAACCACTGAAGCCTCTCTCTGATTCAGAATTCCAGCACCTTCTTCCGCGTTCCCTTACTGATGGTAACGACACCGCTGTTGTAGTCGGCATTGAGAAAAGGGCTTTCAAAGACCTTCTGCGGAGCGTAGTTGACCCGCTTGCCGTTAATGCTGGGCGTTTCTGCAAAGCTGGTGTCAAAGGTCAACGCATCACCGTAGATCGTGGTGTATCTGAGGATGGCGGCATCCATTCTCATCTCACAGCCTTTTATCTTCGCCTTGAAGGCGTCGAAGCTTTTTATGTCACCCTTCGCCATGACCTCGAGAATCACAGGGGCGTACTCTTCGTTGAGGACCATGGTCGCGTTTTCGGGTATGAAGCGCGTCGTGTTGAACGCGCCGGCGGGGGCGAGTCGTTCCAGGCGGTCGCGAAGCTCCGCCGGCAACTCTGTTTCCATCCACTTGTAACCACCCCAAACAACCCGCACCGCCGCATAGGCGTTCTCGGCTTCTACAAAGACCACGCCATCCTCTTCCACGGGGGCGCTCAGCCCTTCTTTCGACATCCAGACAATCATGTCGGTGCCGCGCTTGTGGTATTTCAGTTTTTGCGTGATCAAGCTGCCCTTGCTCTGTACCGACCAGAACGCATTGTTGGCCACCCGAGAATCTTGTGGAAGTACGGTCGGTACAATTCGTGCGTCGTGCTTTCCCGAAAAGATCACGCCCTGCCAGCGATTCTGAGCGCTGATCGCAGCCCAATCGTTTAGGGGCCTCGCTTCCGTCATCGGCGTTCCCACGATGAAGGCGGGATCACAATAGGAATAACGCAGAATGCCACCGCCATCGGTGCGCATCTCGGTTGGCACTGTTGTGACAGCCGTTGTCATGGGACGACCCTGTGTCCCCAGACCCTGGGGACGCTGCCGTACCTCGTAACGACCGCGTCCTTGCACGTCGATCGCGATATCGGCCACCACGGCTGGTGGACGGTAGTCGCTGAGGGCCGCGTTCGTGTCGTGGCCATAGACTGTCGGCTGCTTGCCAATGCCGAAGTAGAACCAGGCCAACGGTGCGTTTCCGTGGTTCCGGTTCTGACTTAGCCCGTTATAAAAGTAGATGCGCGACCGTCCACCACCCTGAACGCCGTCAATCTGTTCCTGAGCCCAGTAGGCAAAGTAAAGATCGAGCAACAGCCCGGCCGACCGCCTCACCTGCGGGTCGCCAAAGTCGTAGAAATTGTAGAATCCCTTGATGAGTGTGCTGTTGTAGTCATCGCTCATCATCTCGATACACGGGCTCTTGCGCGCACGCTCCCGGCAATAGACCACAAAATATGCGTTCCATGCCCGGTAATGCTCCGCCGCCGTAGCGCCGTCATCATACTTGAGATCCCTGTATTCGGCTCGATCCTTCGCGATCTTGGCAAACTGCCAGCAGACGGTAAAACTCATGGCATGGTGATTCTCTGACAGGTAGATATGCCATGTTTTTGACTTCTCGTACTCTGCTTTGCCAAGCCAGGAGACCTTCCTGACGTACTCCCAGATCGGCTTGAGCGCGAGGGCTTCGGTCTCCTTCGTGATGCGACCGGCGTGCTTACTGCCGCCACTGCCGTACATCTCGATCAGCCGCATGACGATCTCCGCGTGCCAGTGAAAACTGTCGCGATCATTGATATCCAGAGGATTGTCGAGGTAGTGCTGGGCATTTTCGGCCAGCCCAGCATTGGCCTCGTGCAGCATCTCGTTTAAATAGAGACAGCGTGCGGCAAACCCCACCATGGAGTACGAGTAGGCTCGTACGTAATTTCCTCGCCCAGGTCCAAGCGGCTTCTTTTTATTTGCACGCACCAGCGGTTTGCCGGATTCGGCGCGGAACATGGTGTCGACACGCTGGTCGAAGCCCGAGACGGCTGCTTCTGCTGTATCTGGCATCGAACTCTGTCCTTCTGAAGAGAATTGTGTGGCGAACACCAGGAAATCAGGGAAATCCACTCTGTCGTTGCCGTTCAGGTCGTGGTGAGTATATGTGGAACCGAATGCACTGGCAAAGCTCAAGAAATCGGCAAAATCAACCTTGCCATTGCCGTCAAAGTCTGCAGTTTGTACTTGGAGCACGAAGAGAGGCTATAATGGAATACACGATAAATATTAAAGTCGGTTTTTCATTTCTTGATACTTTCATCCTAATGCTTTGTGCACGATTTGCCGGGGTGGGGTTGTGGGGGCAACCCTGTGCCAGTTGAAGATAACGGGTTATCTGCCAAAGACTCAGGGCATGGGATAAGCCTTGCGGACAAAGGTGGGCGAGTTCGAGCAGGTTTCTTCTTGTCCGAATCAGGGTCTGCCAATGTTGTGCTGGCGGGCCCTGACGGCCGAAGAAGAACCCCGATCTCTGACTCCAGGATGACGTTCGACGACTCTACCGGCCATAAGGCTGATGCCTTCAAGGGTGTGTTGACCTCCGGAATGCGTCGACGGATATTTTTACGGAGGAGATTAGAGATGCCGAACGCGAAAAATGTGAACCAAACGGATTCGACTCGAGAGGATGGCTACCTGTCGGAGGATTCTGTCCAAGATCACGAGGCAGGACTTTACCCTGAGGCGGGCAGGCCGCAGCATATTTCGACGCTGGATGCGATCGATGATGAGGCGGTCGCGCGGTTTCACGACCAGGGGTATCTGGTCGTCGATCGCGCGCTGGACGAGGAGGCTGTTAGCGAGGCAGGTGAGGCTCTCTACGATTTGATAGATGGTGCCATACCCGGGTTCAGGTCGGTGACGGTAGAGGCTTCTGCTCGCGAAGCTTACAAGAGCATGGACCCTGCGTCGAGACGCGCGGTAGTGCGCAAGGTATTCAACTTCGTCGATGTCGAGCCACGGCTTGAGAAGCTCATGTATCGTGATGATCTTCTGCGCGTTGTGGGCCTGTTGCTGGGCGAGGAGCCCATGCACCTTCAAGATATGGCGTTGCTCAAGCCCGCAAGGATTGGGCGAGAGAAGCCATGGCACCAGGATATGGCTTACTTCAACGTGCCAACGGATACGGTCGTGGTCGGGGTGTGGATTGCCCTCGATCCTGCGACGGTCCAGAATGGCTGTATGCACGTGATACCCGGATCACACCGTCGGGGTCCACACCCACACTTCAAGGTTCGCGACTGGCAGATCTGCGATACAGAGGTGGCCGTAAAAGAGAGTATTCCGGTTCCTCTGGATTCGGGTGGAATCCTCTTCTGGCATGGTCTGACCCATCACGGGAGCCCCTCGAATCGCAGCGACCAAGGACGAAGGGGGATTCAGCTGCATTACCAGCCGAAAAGCGTCGGGTCGTTGACGACGGAAGAGAGGATGCAATACTACGGAGGAGAAGGTCTCGGGATGACCTGTTGAGGGTGAGCAATCCTCAGAATACAGAAGGCGCCGATCGGTAGAACCGATGGCGCCTTTTTCGTTTTCTGGCAGCGGTGGAGGGATTCGAACCCCCGACACATGGATTTATTCCGATACCGGTCCTTACCTAAACGTCTGGATAAACAAGGGTCTTGGCGTAACTACCTGACAGCCAAGAGATTGGATCATTAACGGAGTGTAATCGCGATAAATCTGAAATAACCAAATTGGATATCTGGATGGACACTTTTTGAACACTGGACAAGGGAGTATGCTCGTCCAACCTCATCGAGTCTTATATCAGGAAGAATTAGAGGCGCTTTTCCTTCTACCACCAATCTATCGGATCTGGAATCTTTATCGTTCTGCCTGCCCTTATAGATTCTGCGGCGCAAACACCAGGCAGCGTCATATTCGAAGAAAGTACAGGGCCGATCGGAGGGGGACTACCGTTTGCTATGGATTTTACAAAGTCGTCGATGATACTTATCGCCGGTCCTGCGTGTGCTCCCATATCCTGAACGTAGTTCGGCAGGGGGGGGTATTCGCAAGTCTCCGCAGCCATTTCCCTAGGCGTATCTCCGATCGTCCAGTAGGTTGCCAGACTACGGGCTTTCTTACCACGGCCAGTTTCGAAACTGCCTTTATCACCGTAAAACGACAGGTAATGCCCTCCGGGATGTGCGTTACAAAATGTATTGAGCAACTTGAACACCAATCCCTTTTCCGATCGCATAATCGCCACTTCCAGCCAAGATCTTCCGGGGTCTGATCCTGGCGGCGTCTGACCTGAAACAGCATGTGCCGTGACTTCTACGAATCGATCACCGGTCATATGCAGGTAAGGGCCGATACCATGTGTCGGATACAAAAGCGGTGCCAGGGTATGTCGCCAGGTGGGTGTGCCGTCCGGCTTGTACCAGAGTGATTCCGTGTGGTGCAGATATTCGGCCTCAGCATAGAACAGTGTACCGAGTTTACCTTCGGCATACATCGTTTGCGCCTTGAGGATGCTCGGCTCATACGGCCAGTTTTCCGCCATCATATACGTACACCCTGATTCTCTCGCCGCCACCACGATATCCCGACACCCCGCTTCCGTTGTCGCAGCAGGTACCGCCGACAGGACATGCTTGCCTGCTCGAAGCACAGCTGTTGACTGCTCTCCGTGAAGTGGAGCCGGTGTAAAAAGCGCAACCGCATCGATGTCAGAATCCGCCAGCACCGCATCGAGGTGGCTAGAGGTCGCAGTCACACCAGATTCCGACACACCTCTTTCAAGCGCGGCTGCATCGATATCACACAGATGTATTAACCGGCAATCGGGATGATTCCGAAAGCCGTTCATCCAGGTTCTACCAAACCGCAGGCCAACGACGGCAATATTAAGTTGGTTCATAAAGTCTACTATGGATTGGTATTCCGATACCGGTCCTTACCTAAACGTCTGGATAAACAAGAGTTTTGGCGTAACTACCTAACAGCCAGGAGATTGGATCATTAACAGAGTGTAATCGCGATAAATCTGAAATAACCAAATTGTACATCTCGATGGATACTTTTTGGACACTGGGCATAAACACAGACGGCCCCCCAGGTCGGAGAGCCGTCGGAAATCCCATAAATACTGTCGTTTTCTGGTAGCGGTGGAGGGATTCGAACCCCCGACACATGGATTATGATTCCACTGCTCTAACCAACTGAGCTACACCGCCCTCCTTAGAGACTCAAAGATACAGGCTCGCTTCTAGGCAGTCAAGAAACGGACCCGAAAGAGTGTGGTGGAAGGCAGATCACGCTACCCCGAGCCTCTCCTTCTGCTCTTCGAGCATCTTTTGCTGTCGAGCCACGCGTTCCGGTGTGACCAGCTCTCTTTGGGAGTTAATCTGCCAGTCGAGCGACTCGACGGCGAGTCCCTTCAGAACCGCCTGCTCGACGAGTGAGTAGGCGCCATCCGGGCGGTTGAAGCACATGGGCTCATTCAAAGAGACAGCCGGGTTTGTAATGAACCGGGCCCGGCCGGAGGGATTGCTGGACGCTGCGTGAAGCATATACGGGTGAATGAGAATGACGTCACCGATCTCTCCTGTGATCTCTTCGAAGATCTGGCACTTCTCGACCAGCTTCCCGAACTGACCATCGCGGTTGTAGAGACCCTCCGGGTACTCGACCAAGTAGCGTGCTATGTGGCCCACCGAGTCCGGTGCGACGAATGTGCCCCCGCTTTTCGGAAGGATGTCGGACCAGATAACGATGGTCAACAGGCCCTGCTCTGGGCTGTCCAGGAAGTGCTTGAACCAGTCGCCATCCTTGTGCCACCCGGGTGAGCTTGCCGAGGGAGGCTGCCATTGTTCGCCGGCACGGATGTTGAAGTTGCAGATGAAACTATCGGCCCAGTGCACGGGCTGCTTTATCCGGTCTGAGCCTCCCATGAGGTCGCACATACCGGCCCAAGCTTTGGGGGCAAACTCTGCGACTTCCACCGTGTTCATCCTCGGCATGTGCACGCGTGCTTCGGTCCAGGATGCCGGAGCCTGCGGATCGTATTCGAGTCGCCTAAAGGCGAGTGCACACCATTCCTCGGCTAATTCTCGATCGAAGCAGTCGCTGATCCTCACGTATCCCTTAGCCAGGAAGTGTTCGATCTGGCCATCATCCAGTATCTGCATTGGTGCCCCCTCATATCTGCTGTGTATCGGTTACAAGTCACGAAAACCAATATAGACTGGTGGCGGTCGAGCCGTCCAGTCACGCCTTCTTGTCGGTGCGTTGACACTGCCAAACATATGTGGTACATAGGTCAGACGTACTTCATTACGGGGGAATCGCCGTGCGACGACATTTTTTTCTTTTCACCCTTTTTTCGCTGATTTCTGCCCCTGTCGCGGCCGAAGAAGTGTTTCTCGTGAAGGTCTCCGGGACGATCGAGAAAGGCTTGGCTGCGTTCATCGGTCGTGTGATGGACGAGGCCGAAACAGATGGCGCCCAGGCGGTTATCATCGAAGTCGACACGCCGGGAGGTGCGCTTGACGCTGCCCTGACGATCCGTGATGCCTTGCTCTACAGCGAGGTGAAGACGATCGCCTTCATTAACCCGCGTGCGATTTCGGCCGGAGCGCTGATCTCGTTCGCTACCGACCACATCGTGATGGTGGAAGGTGGGACGATCGGGGCCGCGACTGCGGTGGACATGCAAGGAAACAAGGCCAGCGAAAAGGTGATTTCGTATTTCAGGAACGAGATGAAAGCGACCGCAGAGAAGACGGGGCGGTCTCCTGAGCTGGCTGAAGCGATGGTTGACGAGGATGTCGAAATCGAGACCCTCGCACCGAAGGGGAAGCTGCTCACGCTAACGACAGAAGAGGCCGTCGAGCAGAAGATCGCCGAGTTCAAGGTCGAAGCGGTCACCGAGGACGATAAGCTGGACGAAGTGCTAAAACTGTTCGACCTCGACGAGGTGAAGCTGACCCGAAAGGAGATCAACTGGGCGGAGCAGGCGGTTCGTTGGCTTACACACCCAATGGTGGCTTCGCTCTTGATGTCACTCGGGTTCCTAGGGCTGATCTTCGAGTTTCAGAGTCCTGGATGGGGAATCGGCGGTACGCTTGCGCTCGTATGTCTTGGGTTGTTCTTCGGTTCGCATTTACTCGTGAATCTGGCGAGCTGGTCCGAGGTGCTCCTCTTTGTCGTTGGTCTGCTGCTGGTGATCGCGGATCTGTTCTTCATCACGGGATTTGGGTTGCTTGCCGTGCCAGGTCTCGTGCTGATGTTTGTGAGCATATTCCTGAGCCTTATGGGGCGGCTCGACCTGTGGACGTGGGACACGGCCGGTGTCGCCCTCCGCCCGATCATGATTTCCTTCCTGCTGACGATGGTGATCGCAGCGATCATGCTGAAGCGACTCCCGAAGTCGACGACGTGGCAGCGCGTAGTGCTGAACGAACAGGAAACAGGATATCACGCCGCACCCGAGAAGCACGTGTTGCTGGAAGGGAAGTCGGGGAAGGCCATCACGGATCTGCGTCCGGGTGGTACGGCCGAGTTCGATGGCCAGCGTGTAAGCGTGACTACCGAGGGAGATTTTCTCGAAAAGAACGTGGATCTGAGAGTTGTCGAGGTTGAAGGGAACCGCATTGTTGTTCGGAAGAGCGACTCTGCGTAACACGGTATTAGAGCGAGATTATTTATGGATCTGATTCTATTCATCTTCATACTAGTCGTAGCAGCCATCGTCTTGATGGTGTTCCTGTACTTTATCCCCGTGGCGCTGTGGATTTCGGCGCTGGCGGCGCGAGTACATATCGGGATCGGCGAAATGGTCGGTATGCGGCTTCGTCGTGTACCGCCGAACGTGATCGTGAACTCGCAAATCAACGCGAGCAAAGCCGGCGTTGAAATTTCGACGGCTTTTCTGGAAGCGCACTTCTTGGCCGGTGGTGAAGTCAGCAAGGTGGTCGGAGCTTTGATTGCAGCGGACAAGGCGGGCATCACGCTTACGACCGAACGTGCTGCAGCGATCGATCTGGCAGGCCGAGACGTGTTCGAAGCCGTACAGGTGAGCGTGAACCCGAAGGTGATTTCCACGCCGATGGTGACAGCAGTAGCGAAGGACGGTATCCAGGTCAAGGCGACGTCCCGGGTGACGGTCCGCGCGAATATCGAGCGTCTGGTCGGTGGTGCCGGAGAGGAGACAATCATGGCTCGTGTCGGTGAGGGGATCGTGACGACGATTGGTTCCGCGGATACGCACAAGGCGGTTCTCGAGAACCCGGATCTGATTTCCAAGACGGTTCTTGACAAGGGTCTGGATTCGGGAACCGCGTTCGAGATCCTATCGATCGATATCGCCGACGTGGATGTGGGCGACAACATCGGTGCAGCGCTCCAGACCGATCAGGCCGAGGCTGATCTGAAGATCGCACGGGCGAAGGCAGAGGAGCGTCGTGCAATGGCCGTTGCACAGGAGCAGGAGATGTCGGCTCGTGTCCAAGAGATGCGGGCTCGTGTGGTCGAAGCCGAGGCCGAAGTTCCCAGAGCGATGTCTGAAGCATTCCGGAGTGGGAACATGGGAATCATGGACTACTACCGGATGCAGAACGTCGAAGCCGACACTCGAATGAGAGACGGTATCGCCGGTCAGACCGACGACGACTCCAGCAGCGACACGGACTAAACCACAAAGTTACGAAGACACGAAGGAGGAGAATGTGCGACTAGCGCTCAATCCCAGACATCCTCCCCTTTCGTGTCTTTTTGTATCGCGATTTATCAATAGCTGAAGAGGAATCCTATGGACTTTAATACTCTCGCCATTTTGTTCATCGCGTTCAGCGTGATCTCTTCAGTTTTCAGAAAGTGGCAGGAGAAGAGAAGCATGTTCGACCGGGACAGCCGGTCGAACACAGCTGGACCAAGGCGAGCAGAGTTTGAAGTCGAAGAAATCGATCTCTCGGAGCGGGATATCTTTCGTGCGCCAGATCCAGTCGAATTGCCGGCCGAGCCCATACGCGAGTTTCGGGACATCAGCGGCAAGCGGCCGGTGTCGGAAGAGGACACTGGTCCAGAGTTCCAGGAGGTGCGAGGCGCGACTCCGGTGAGTGAGGCTGATACGGGTCCCGAGTTTGTCGATCCCTTGAAGGATGATGAAACTTACAGAAGGGTTGACGATCAGGCAGTCGTTTCCGAAGAAAT
>DPVD01000280.1:5073-8080 GCA_003526745.1 Candidatus Latescibacterota bacterium | reverse complement strand
TTTTAGATGGGTCCCACTCCCCGTCTGGAAGCCCACCCTGATAGTCTTGTGCCGGGAAGGTGGCACCCGTCACACTCCTGACAGACGCTAGCCGATGGTTCGCCAGACAATCTGATCGCGGACTCTATCCAACTTTCCCATACCCGGAAACGGAAAGTGCGCCATCAAGAGCGTCGCATCCTTCGCCTGGGCCAGCGACACCAGCTCACCACGCGACTGGAGCATCTTCTCCTGATCACGGCCCTGCCAGACCCAGTCCATATGGCTTATCTCAAGCGGATCGTGGAACAGGTCACCGAGGGTGTAAAGCGTCTCCCCCTCTGATTCGATCTCTACGATCGCGTGCCCCGGCGACTCTCCAGGAGAGTGGATCATCCGGATCCCCTTCGTGATCGACATCGATCCTTCTAGCCTCACAAGATGTCCACTCGCATTGAGCAATGGGAAGTGCAGCGCAAATGGCGAGTCCTTATCCTGCATCTTGGGGTTGTAATCAGCTTCCATCAGGAAATATTCGGCATTCGGATACGTCGGCACCCGTTCCCCGCCGCGCAGAACCGTATGGCCCATAAAATGATCGCCGTGTGCGTGCGTCGTCAGGACGTGCGTAATATCCAGGCATGAGATCTTGAGCGCATCGAGCGAGTTCAACAGCCCCGTCGTCTCTAAAAACGGAAACCGCTCCTCCGTCAGAGTCCGAGTCGGATGCGCCTCTCCGATGCCCGTATCGATCAACACGGAGGCGGTATCTGTCTTCACGTGAACGATATTCAGCCCGTAGTCCATCCGGTCATCCGCGTCCGTCTCCACGTGCGGCCGCCACAACGACTCATCCTTCCCTTCAAACGCCTGCGACGTATGCACCTTGATCACCCCTTCCGAGATGATGTGTACATCGAGCGCCCCAACTTTTAGCTGTCGAATATGATCAGGCATGCTTCCCTCGGTTCAGTCTCACTACAGAACAATTGGAACCACAGTATGAACACAGATAGACACAAATGCGGGGAGTAGCCCACCGACCACATCGAGTAAGTCTGACAAGGCGGAAGACAACACAGCGGTCCTAGGTTTTTCCGTGTGCGTAGCAGGTGGCCACGCATCAAGCCCCCTCCGTGTCCTCTGTGTTTTCCACCTTTCGAAGATGCGTGCCCATATGCCCTTTGACAACACCAACGAATACGCAAATCATGCGCCTATGAGCAAACGTAGCCTCCTCTACATCTTCACCGATCAGCAGCGCGCCGACACGCTCGCCTGTTACGGGAACGACTACATCGATATGCCGGCCCTCAACGAGCTCGCCGAACGCAGCTTCGTGTTCGACAACGCATATGTCAGCCAGCCCGTGTGCAGTCCCTCCCGGGCGACGATGCTATGCGGGCTTTATCCGCATACCGCCCGTGTGCCGAAATGCAATGTCCCACTTCCCGAAGACGTGCAGACGATTGCCGAGATGGTCGATTCCGACTGTCGCCGACACTATCTCGGGAAATGGCACTTGGGTAACGAAATTTTCGCGCAACACGGCTTCAGCGAGTGGACAGGGACCGAAGATTCCTATCGAATTTTCTTCTCGTCACCCGACAAACACGAACACGTTAGTCAGTACAACGCCTTCTTGATCGATAACGGTGTCGAGCCTGACAACGAGGCATTCGGCAGGCGCATTCACTCGCGACACCTAGAAGCAAGTCAGGAAGCCCCACTCACCAAAGCGGCATTCCTCGGTGATCGAGCGGCTGACTTTATCCGGAACTGCGGAGACGAACGATTCGTGGCCTGCGTCAGTTACCTTGAACCACACCCGCCCCACACAGGGCCGTACAATGACATGTATGACCCCGCTTCTCTCCCGGTCGGTCCTCACTTCCGTGAGAAGCCCCGCGGGAACGCATCGCTCCTGAACCGCTTGATGGCCGCCTACTACGGCGAGTCACTTGAGTATGGACTCGACCTGAGGACTGAAGAGGGCTGGCGAGCAGTTCGGGCTCGTTACTTCGGGAACTGCACGCTGATCGATCAGAGCATTGGCACCATATTGAAGGCACTCAAAGAAACCGGTCGCGATAAGGACACCATCGTCGTCTTCACGAGTGACCACGGCGAGATGGTCGGCGACCACGGGATACTCGGTAAGACCGTCCTGTATGAGGAATCCGTTCGCGTCCCCATGCTCATCAGCGTTCCCGGCAAGACCGATCGGACGCACATATCGGGTAACTTCAGCCACATCGACCTCGTCCCCACGCTCCTCAACCTGATGGAGGAATCGATTCCCGAACATCTCGAAGGCGGTTCTCGATCAAACGTCCTGAGCAGCGACGCTGACCTATCGGAAAACGATATCTTCATCGAATGGAACGGCGCCGACGGCCATCCCCGCCCCGGCGAAGCCGAGGTCAATCCCGCAATGGCCACACCTTGGCGTTCAATCATCACTGCGGATCGCTGGAAACTTAACCTCTCGGCGCACGACCAATGCGAACTCTATGACCTTAACGATGATCCTTGCGAGATGACGAATCGATTCGATGATCACGATGTTCAAGACCGCGTCGCAGATATGACAGGTCGGATCACCGCGTGGCAGGTTTCGGTGGACGATAACGTCGTTCTAGTTTAGGGCAAGTTCTTTTGCTCAAGTAGCTGCAGCATAACCGGTGCGTGTTGGAAACACTATTGCTCTCATATACCGGCTTCTCGATACACCCTAGACTTCGTCTAGGCCTACTCGAAGATACTGAATCTTCTCACTTGGAACCCGGAACACCATTCGCTCTTTTGGAACTTCTTTAGGATTTTACCTATGTCAAGACCTACGGTATTGCTCGCCTTCGACAAACGCGTCCGAGACAACTACGTCAACGATACCCAGCTAGCACGTCTCGAGCAGTTCGCCACTTGGGACTGGTTCGAGTGCGAGGGTGGTAATATCTACAACGCGCCAGAGGAAGGTGCATTCGCGTCAAGACTCGCCGATCGGATCGGCGACTACGACGGTGTC
>DPVD01000280.1:0-4723 GCA_003526745.1 Candidatus Latescibacterota bacterium | reverse complement strand
GGGCACCCAACCTCAAGATCGTCGGTGAGCTTGAGGGTGATCGTTTCGCCGCCCGGATCGATCTCGATGCGTGCTGGGAGCGCGACATACGCACAGTCGACACCACCAATGCCTCTTCATACCCTGTCGCAGAATGGGCGCTGGGCTTGATCCTCATCTCGCTGCGCAACATCGGCACCCAGTTCCGCCGGATGATCTCGGGCGAACCACGCGATAACGAGATGACACCCTACGGCGGTGTCCTTCGCGGGAAGCGCGTCGGTTTGATCGGCTGCGGCAACATGGGACGAAGACTAATCAGCTACCTCAAACCGTTCGACGTCGAGATCTGGGTTCACGACCCGTATCTCTCTCGCGAAATGGCCGATGCGCTCGACTTCCTCCAGACTTCGTTCGAGAACGTCCTCACAAAGTGCGACGTCATCGTCTGCCTAGCTCCGCTCACCCCCGCGACACGCGGAATGATCGGCAAGAAGGAGATCGACATGATCCCACCCGGCACGGCATTCGTGAACGTCTCACGTGGCGCCATCGTCGATTCAGACGCCTTGATCGATCGTCTGAAAAAAAACGACATCACCGCTGGTCTGGAAGTCTGGGATCCTGAGCCCGTCCCCGAAGACAGCGAGATAAGGCATCTTTCAAACGCCTTCGTAACACCCCATTCGTCTGCAAAGCGAGCCGAGGGACAATTGAACGAATTCTTCGAAATGATGGTCGACGAATTCGACCGCTTCTTCCACGGACACGAGACAAAGTATGACCTGACACCTCGCAGTCAGGCCAACAGGACCGGAGCTGAGATAGCCGGATAAGACCTATTAGTCCTGAGTGATCGTGCCCCGGCGGGGATTGTATCGAAAGACGATCGTGTAGTTTATCGTAAGAACGGCCCTGTCGACGGTTTTAGCAGACCCGGGCTCCCCTAAGCGAGTTCGTCCTCTACGGTGAATGCTTTTGACTCTATCGAGGAGGTAGACGTGCAATACAGATCCTTTGGACAGACGGGCCTCGATGTCTCCGCTATCGGTTTCGGCTGCTGGGAGCTGGGCGGTGCGTATGGCCACTTCGAGGACACGGAGGTTATCCAGGCCATCCACAAGGCACTCGATCTTGGGATCAACTGTTTCGATACAGCACAGGCCTACGGGATGGGTCGTTCCGAACAGCTGCTCGCAAAAGGACTTAGAGATCGCAGAAAGGACATCATTCTGGTCACCAAATGGGCGATCGGATACAACGACACGCTCAGCGATCGCGGCCGAGACAGCCGTGCGGCGCGCAGCAAACTGTCGATTGAAACCAGCCTTAAACATTTGGGAACAGACTATGTCGACATTTTCCTGATCCACTGGCCGGACCGTCGTATCCCGTTCGACGAACCCATGCGCGCAATGGAAGACATCGTGCAAGAGGGCAAAGCACGGTTCGTCGGCGTATCGAACTTCCAATCCAGTGAAATAGAAGAATGCATGGCAGCCAGACGCGTCGACGTCGGACAGTATGGCTACCACATGTTCGATCGTCGAATGGAGGTAGATGTCCTTCCGACACACAAACAGCACGGTATCGGATTCATGGGCTATGGGTCACTCGCACACGGCCTACTAACGGGAGCATTCACAGAGGACACGAAGTTCCAAGAAAGCGACTGGCGATCGCGTGGCGGTCTCTTCAACATGCCGCTCTTTACCGACGAAAACTTCCCACGCAACTTGCGCGTCGTCCATGATCTGAAAGGCATCGCGGAGGATATGGGCACCAAGATGGCAAACCTCGCCCTGGCCTGGGTCCTCGCGAACCCCATCCTGAGCGTCGCCCTGGTCGGCGCCCGCACACCTGCTGAAGTCGAAGACAACATGGCCGCTCTCGACGTCAGCTTCGACGACGAAGCGCTGCGGGCTGTCGATGCCGTGTTCGAGCGCCACGGTGTCGATACGAGACCAGATGTGTGGGTAGAGTCGACTGATGTGCCCTATGGAAGAGCGTAAAACCGATCATCCTGCCTACCTCACGTAGCCTTGTCGAATTCAGGCGCATGGACTGTAGGCAGTTCGTTGTTTGGCCGGGCGATCGCAGGAATCTGTTCCGGATCAAGAGACCACTAACCATATCAGTAGTCTTTTGCCCCTCGATAGGTTGCCGATACAGTCCGGAAATGATCGATGGCATTCTTACATCTCTAGGGCGTCACTCGGGGTGAGCAGTATTCTCTCAATTAAATCTATCCGTCGTCACACTCTCATCACTGGCATCCTCCTCGTTATCTTCATCGCCATCGCGACGCCGTATAACGAGATGCTCGTCAAAGGCAGCCGCCTAGGCCTCTCCAGCCTGACTCCGGCTGCCTTCTTCCTCTTCTTCATCCTCTCGCTCTTCATCAACCCAGCACTCTACCGAGTCCGTCGCTCCTGGGCATTCACCAAACCCGAACTACTCTTCATCTTCGCGATGATGATGGTGGCAACCGCCATCCCGACCCGAGGTGTGACCGGTCCACTGCTTGCGATGATCAGCGGGCCGCAATATTACGCCTCTCCAGAGAACCACTGGGCAGACTTGGTTCTGCCACACACAAAAAACTGGATGATACTCCCAAAAGGAGACGGTTTACGGCATTTCTATGAGGGCGTATCGGGGAACGAGCGGGCTGATTGGAACATCTGGCTTAAACCACTGGGCTCGTGGCTGGTGCTGCTCATCGCGCTCTGGACGGCCATCCTGTGCATGATGATCCTTATTCGTCGCCAGTGGATGGAGCAAGAACGACTGTCGTATCCGGTCATGCAGGTCCCTCTAGCCATGGCAGAGACCGAAGAGGGAAGATCGATCCCTCCGTTCTATCGCAGTAAGACGATGTGGATGGGCTTCGCCATTCCCTTTCTCTTCGGGACGCTTCACGCGATCCGCGCCTATGTACCCAGCTTCCCAGGATTCTATCCTCGCACACCGCGACTCACCACGCTTCGAGGTCGAGTCAACATTCAGATGCGGCTGAATCCGATCATGCTCGGGTTCGCCTACCTGGTGAACAACCGACTTAGCCTGAGCCTATGGGTATTCTACTTGTGGCACGTGTTCGCGCAAGGATTTTGCGACATTATCGGTCTCTATAACAACGAGAAGCTGGGACCGTGGACAAACGACGGTCAGGTGGGATCCATTTTCTCGCACCAGAGCATGGGAGCGATGATCGTCTTTGTAGGCTTCGGCCTCTGGACCGCGCGAGACCATCTGGTGGAGGTGATTCAGAGAGCAAGGAAGAACGTCAATGATGGTCGGGAGATCATATCCGACAGAAACGCCGTCCTGGGTCTGGCAATCGGGACCTGTGTACTGATCGGCTGGATGTCGAACGCAGGACTGTCGCCCCTCGTTGCCACGACGGCTGTTATCGCTTCTTATGCGATCTTCCTGTCGCTCACGCGCGCGATCACGGACGGTGGACTCGCCACGATCGTCCCGGCGATGATCCCGCTCGGATTCACGCTATCTACCTTCGGAACGGACGCACTCGGCGCAGTCGGCTTGATGGCCATATCCTTCACGCTGGTCTGGTCAGGCGACCTGTTAACGTTCATGATGGCGCCAACCGCTCACGCCATCCGGATCGCACACGACTCGGAAGAAGGACGTCGCGGTCCCTACTTCGGAGCGCTCCTGGGCGCGATGATCCTCTCACTCATCGTCTCCGTTATCACAATGATTGTGCTCGGACACGAGCACGGCGCCGCAAACCTGCATCATCAATACTTCAACACCTTCGCAAAGTTCCCAGCTAGCATCACGGCGCAGAAACTCCAGAACCCCGCTGGCCCGAATACAGGTGGCTTCTTCTGGACCAGCATCGGGATGATTGTCATGGGCGTCCTCACCTTCGCCACCTACCGGTTCAGCTGGTGGCCCCTCCATCCGCTCGGTTATATGGTGAGCCCCGCCTGGATCATGGGATCGCTCTGGTTCCCCTTCTTCGTCGCTTGGGCCGTCAAGACGCTCGTCATCCGAATGGGCGGCCTATACGCGTACGACAAGACAAGACCGGCTACCTATGGCGTCATCCTCGGCCAGATCGTGGTTGCTGGGTTTTGGTTAGTGATTGATATACTGACCGGGACCACAGACAGCAGGATACGGGTCTATTAAGGGGCAAGACGAAGAACCTGATGTGGCCCCCAACGGACACACCTACGCCTGGCTTAGGCCGTGTCTCAAGCTCACCATCCTTAGTGCTTTTAGTGTTTTTCGCCGGTCTCGCCGAAACCTTGGCTAGGGTGGGTGACCACCCTAGACCTTGTCGTTTCTCCTGAGCCAGGCTGTTCGGCAACGCCCCCGAGGACAGTCCCTCTGCATCCTCCGCGTCTTTATAAGGTTCCCGCCTTTAACTTTACCCTTTGTAGGGTTCCATCTCCACATCCACATTCATCTCCAGCCCCACCGCTTCGAGTTCCAGGCTCAGTTCGCGATACGACAACTCGGGCGGAAGCAGCACGACAGCGTCCATCGTAAACAGCGGTGTGCCGCTCATCGGTGCGAGAACCGTCTCGGTGTCCATCGATTCGACGTTCACGCCACGATCCGCCAGCAGTTGCGCCACGTCGTGGATAATCCCCTGATGATCCGCACCGTTCACGCGGACAGAGTAGGGCAGCCATCCAGAACGCTGTCCCGGATCATCCGGATGCGTCGACCGTGTCGTCACGATCATGCCCTGTTCACCAACCGC
>DPVD01000452.1:4510-4983 GCA_003526745.1 Candidatus Latescibacterota bacterium | reverse complement strand
CTTTCTGGATCTCTATGTCCAGCAGGTCTCGGAGTCCGTCAATCCCCACCCCAATCTCGCTTGAGACCGGCACGATCGGTGCCTCGGCGAGAAAGGTCCCGGCAACTAGATCCCGGACCTCCTCGGTTACGAGCTCGACCCAATCAGGATCCACCAGATCCGTCTTCGTCAGCGCGATCACACCCCTGCGTACGTCAAGCAGGTTCAGTATACCCAAGTGCTCGCGCGTCTGTGGCATCGGACCATCATCCGCCGCCACCACGAACACGGCAATATCAACCGTGCACACACCAGTCACCATGTTCTTCACAAACCGTTCGTGACCGGGTACGTCGATAATCGTCACGTTGTCTCGCCAGTAGGCGAAACCAATATCGATCGTGACGCCTCTTGATTGCTCTTCGGGAAGCGTGTCTGTCTCAATGCCCGTCAGCGCTCGGACAAGAGCGGTCTTGCCGTGATCGATATGCCCC
>DPVD01000452.1:0-4230 GCA_003526745.1 Candidatus Latescibacterota bacterium | reverse complement strand
GTCTTGCCGTGATCGATATGCCCCGCCGTCCCGATGATCACGTGCGACATTTCAAGTCTCCCGCCCGAACACACGCCGGACAGCCAGGGCCACGATCCCCACATCCGCCGGATCGATCGTACGTGCATCAAGGTGCAGAGCATCCTCTCTTGTATAGCCGATCACGGGTGGATCATTCGCCCGAAGACGCCTTCCCAATTCGTCGACACTCATCCGCGCCGGTTTCACGCGAACGGCAGCACTGGGGACCCTTTCGATCGGGAATGCCCCGCTTCCCACCTGCCCGTCGGACTCGACTGCTTCTACCTCTCCATCCACTTCTCCTATTTCAACGAGTAGAGATTCTGCACGTGCCCTGACGCTCTTCTGCGACTCCGTGAGCATCCGCATGACAGGATGGGCATCTGCGAGCGTATCGGGACTTAGGAACAGTTTGAGCGTTGCTTCGAGTGCGGCGTAGATCAGCTTGTCGCACCGGAGCGCTCGCATCATCGGGTTCTTCCTAATTCGCTCGATCGCTTCTGTCTTTCCAACGATGATACCGCTCTGCGGTCCTCCGAGAATCTTGTCGCCACTGAATGTCACTACATCTGCGCCAGCTTCTATGCTGTCGGACACGAGGGGCTCATACCCCAGACCCATCGTCCGCGTGTCCACAAGACACCCTGCACCTAGGTCGTGGAGAACCGGTATACCGCGCGCGTGGCCGATCTCGACCATCGTCTTCAGATTCACGTCGGCCGTAAACCCGACGACCTCATAGTTGCTCGGATGAACGGACAGGATCAAACCCGTCTGTTCGGTGACCGCCTCTTCGAAATCACGCGGATGCGTCCGGTTTGTCGTACCAACCTCGACCATGCGCGCCCCGCTTCGCTCCATAATGTCGGGGATACGGAAGGACCCGCCGATTTCGACCAGCTGGCCGCGCGAAACCAACGCCTCCTTCCCTTGAGCAAGAGTATTCAGACTCAGCAGAACAGCAGCTGCATTGTTGTTCACGACCGCCGCCGCCTCCGCTCCGGTAAGCCGGCAGATGAGATCGTTCGCGAGCTCAATCCGCGATCCCCTGCCCCCGGTCTCCAGGTCCAGTTCTAGGTTCGAGTAGCCCGTGCCCGTCTGAGAGATCTGGTCTATCGCTGCCTGCGGAAGCGGTGCACGCCCCATGTTTGTATGTAGAACCACCCCGGTGGCATTAATCACCCGCTTCAGTGAAGGATTCAGAAGCGTCAACGCATTCTTCTCGACCTCCCGAAGCACCTCTGCTAACAGGTCGTCACTGCTTGCCTTTCCGTTTAGCAGATCCTGCCGAACCCTGTCCAAACCCGATCGAACACAGGCCGTAAGATGCTCTATCCCTAGGCTCAACCTCAGTGGATCGAGCGTTTTCGACTCAAGTACGCGGTCTACACCGGGAAGTTGCGAAAGGAGAGATTGGTCGGCCACTAGAACGCATCCACGGAAAAGCGGATCGACTTCTCAGCCGATCGCTCAGACTGCAGGTCGGTCACTTTGACCTTAACCATCTGACCACCCGGTCTTGACTCGGTGATATCTAGCTCCACGTAGGCGCTATCGTCTACCCGGTCACCCGTCTGCTCGAAAGAGACCTTCACCTCCTGCTCACCCTCAACGACCTGCATGATCCTGCCAATGCCCCGCAGGATCTTTGCAGGTACAGAGCGTTCCGTGTGGGACCTGATGGTGTACTCCACTTTGTAACTCGTCTGTCCAAAGGTATCACGCTCCAGGTTGTAGATCTCGAAGTAGACGAAGGCGTTCTGATCACGCCGGAACGCTTTTGAAGACAAGGGAATGATCTTCAACCCATCCTTGGTGAACTCCCCGTCCTCCGAGCTCTGACCGACGTGGAAAGCAAGTTCGATGTCGCTGATCTGCAACGTGTCGCGCGAGCTGTAATCGTCCAGATGAATCGCCTGTTTGTAAACCTGCGACTTGCCGGACACACGGTCGCGAATCTGGAGTGACATCCAGTAGTCGCCCGGTTCCAGATGGACGGGTATAAGCCCGGGGATAAATGCACCGGCATCGACTTCCTGGTCGGATGGCGCTCGGAACACCAGCTGATCCGTCACACGATGGACCTCGGCCCACGTGCTATCATATAGGGCGACCGCACGGTCAAACACAATCAGCTCATCTTCGTCACGCTTCACACGCGCAACGTCGTCAGCAGGCAAGCCGACGTAAAGCTCGAGACGGGTCTTGTCCGCATCACCGCGGAAGGCCGCAGGATAATAGTAGAAGTCGATCGGCAGATCAGCAAAGTCCGGCTTGTACCGAGAAGGTGACCGTCTCCGAACCTCGCCCACTACCTGATCACCTTGCGTGCTTAGGAGCTCGTTAATCGATCGGAGCGACCCGGTCGAAGGAACGCTGGCAAAGCGGTATTTCCCGTCGGAGAACAGACTCGTAAAGGTCAGCTCGATCCCATTGTCCACACCCGCATAGACCCAGTATTCCCACCTAGCACCGGGCTCTACGGGATATGCGGGAAGCCCAGGTCGGACCTCTACGCCGAGTCGCGTGCGCGAAACAAAGTTCTGTCGTGCTTGGATCAGCGCAGGCTCGAGTTCGCTTGAGATGTCATCCGATCGACTCACGTGGTCCGGCATACCAAGCCTCACGTGGGCCCGACCTCGTTCGTCGAAAGGATCCTCGCCCTTCGCGTACTTCTCCTTCGCAAACGCCACGCGTCGGTAGTGCTCGAGCAGCCTTTCATTCGCCATAGAGAGCGGCGCCGGGTCCAGCCTTGCCCAATAGCGTCGTCGCATTTCTGCTCGCTGATCGGCAGGCGTCTGGTTCAGAATGTCCAGATCCTCGCGAGACGCGACGTGCTCGATATCGGTGAAAGGACCCCGTTCCTCCTCGGGTAGACGACCGATGTAGGCCTCGAATAGCCTCTGAGAGCGGTCGAAGTCCTTCGCATCGTGGCTCATCAGAGCCATCTCGAGATACGACGCCGTCTCAACTTCTCCGCCAGCGTCGATGAGATCAGTGAAGATACGAGCGGCCTCGGCCTTCTGCCCTTCGAGGTACACCTGCTTGCCGAGGTTAAGGCTCGCAAAACCGTGGGAAGGGTTGCTCTCGATCTGCTGCCGATACGCAGACTTCGCCTCGGCAAGACGTCCCTCTTGTTCCAACAACTCTCCTAGCCGGAAATAAGCATCCGGATGCGTATTGTCCATGGAGATCGTGCGGCGATAAGCAACTTCCGCCTCAAGCGGTCTGAGCGTCCGGTAGACTTCTGCTATTTCGTACTGTGAATGGACGAACTCAGGGTCCTTCCAAAGAGCTCTCCTAAAATTTACAAGTGCTAGGTGGGCGTGGGTCCCCATAGCCTTGTAGACCATCCCGATCCCGTGGTATCCTGCAGCCTCCGACCCTCCACGGATCGCCTTCTGATAGGCCCGCTTAGCCTTTCCTCTGTCGTTGACCAAAAGGTAAATCTTGCCCATCCAGACATAGTCCTGCGCCTTAGCCAGTCCCAGCTTCTCCAAGCTCCTCAGCGTACTGGCAGCGTCCTTTGGGCGCTCTGAGTCGAGATGGATGCGAGCCTGCGACCGGAGCGAATCGGCAAGTGAGATCTCGGGGACGGCCTCAGCCGAACGTAAACTAAACAAAAACAGGAATATGTAGAGTAGCACGCTTAGATCCGGTTAGGTAAGTGACACCCAGCTTCTACACGGTTGAATTTAGCTTATCCGCGTATTCGGCGCAAAGTGTACCGAATGGAGTTGATGTCTGGCAGCCTAGCGCAAGTCCAATATTTGACACCTGTTATGGCCACCTGTATCTTTCCGGACTACACCGCCCAGAGTATCCTCTAACCGAAGCACGAGGCCCAGAAAGTGCCAATACGCAAAGTCGTCATCCCCGTGGCAGGACTTGGCACGCGTCTACTCCCCACGACTAAAGCACTACCCAAAGAAATGCTCCCCGTTGGCCGGATCCCCGTGATTCAACACGTTGTCGAGGAAATGGCCACCGCCGGGCTGACACGGCTTCTCTTCGTCACGTCCCGTGCAAAGAATATCATTGAAAACCAATTCGACAACAGCACGGCCCTGATCCGTCATCTGGACGAAAGCGGGCGTCTTGAGGACCTCGGTGACTTTGACTACAAGAAACGGGGAATCGAATTCTTCTACTCACGCCAGCAGGCCGAGCCCGGCGCGACCGCACCCGGCGGCACCGGTGAGGCCATCC
>DPVD01000164.1:6697-12228 GCA_003526745.1 Candidatus Latescibacterota bacterium | reverse complement strand
GGCATACTCGACGCTCTAAGACATCACAGCGTTCAGCATCAGCTCTGCATCGGGTCCGATCGTTTCTCGCGATTGAGCCATCTTCTCTTCTAGCCTGTTCAGCCCTTCTGTCCCCTCCCTATACTGAATCGGATTCGTCACCTTGAATGCCTTGAATCCAAGCTCCATCGCCCAATCGAGGTCGTCGCCCGTAGCGTACAGATCGATGGTTTCACGACAAGGTCCACCGAGCAGTCGGTATACGGGTAAGCCGAGCAGTTTGCCTTTAAGATCCCACAGAGCAAGATCGACCGCGCTTCTCGCAACCGTCGCGTGCCCTGAATCGCCGAGCCTTTGAATCGACCGCCACATCAGATCATTCAGAAACTCCGTCGCCAGACAGTCCCGCCCTTCGAGTAGCGGCGCGAACACCGTGTCCACCACCACGGCCGACGCAGCGCCAAAACTGCACGACCCGAGTCCCCATTCCCCTTCTTCGCACGTCACCTTTACCCAGACTTCGCCACCTCCCGTCCCCGGCATTTGTCCTGGCAGTCGTGAAAACTCTGGATAGTAATTGATTGGCAACGATCTCGGAGACGTCTTGTTCCAGGTATTCCTGCGGGGCTTCGTCTTTGGAGGCGCCTGAGGAATGTCGACGCTAACGGTCTGTATGGATGTGATCTTCATGAGACATCGCTCCAGTTGCGGACAATATTGTTTCTGCGCCTACCCCCTGCTCCTTTACCTTCATACCTCTACCACATTCTTATTTAACTGCTTTGTCGAGATGCGGGCCGAAATACGAGACTTCACAAACGCATCTCTGAGCAGTGTGTAGAACGTTTCCCGGTCTGCGCTTCTTACAACCGCCTGTTCGTGCGACTCGGACAGCACAACCGGATAACCCCGTCCCTTGCTGCATTGGTCCATAACTGTCGAGTGTATCCGATCTAGCAGCGCGTTTTCTTTGGCAACCCACATCGGAACTTCGACGCGCCCGATCTCCTGACCCGTGTGAATATAGAAGAAGGCGATGCGGTGGGAACCGTAGTCATCAAGAATCTTGGATGCGCTCTCGAAAAGCCTGCTTCGTTCCCCCGGCTTGAGAATCTGCCAGAACAGCGCTGCGTCGGTCACACCCTCAATCGGATCGCAGGGCAGCTGTTCTTGGGACCCTGACATCCATGGGCATCGGTCGCAGTCTGTCGGTATCTCTGGACACATCCCTACACGCAGAGCCTTGATCACATCCGAGCCGGCGGGATCGCTGATGTATCCGCAGACCGGGACTTCGAGGCAGGCCAATCGATCGAGTGCCGACAAGAACGAACGAAGCATTGACCGCCTTAAATCGAGCGGCTTCCCTTCGAGCATCCATAGAATGAGCGTCCCATCGCACATTGCCACAGCCGGATGGTCTTTACAGGTCTCTGCAAGCTCAGTCAGCTTCGCGAACTCCATCCCTGACCGCTTGTGGCCCACCTGTTCCCGCGTGATCAGCGACCGTCGTCCCGCTCTATCCTGATAGAGATCTTCGTCCTCGTAGAATAGCTGTGGCTCCGAGTCCATCACAGGCCGCTCGACAGTTCCATAAGTCATCACTACGAACCCGAGGTTTATTAGAAAACAGGACGCCACCTCGTTCCGGTCTGGGAAGATCTGTGATCCATCTGTTGCGATCACGCTCACCTTCTCCGGACGACTCGGCAGTTCGTTCACTGTTCCAATATCCTCAATCGGCCTACCCGCCATCCACGACGTCCGCGCCTTCGCTACCTTGTCTGCCAGCGTATCCATATCGTCTTCCCACCGCTTCCACTCTCGCACCGCTAGCGTCACCCGATCTGCGTAATCACTCTGGTTTATGGTGCGGCCCAACACCATGGCGTCAATCTGACGCTTAACTGATCCTAGGTCTAGCACGGCAGGACCTTGAGCACGAGAATAGGGAGAACGAGAGTTGCAACGGGGCTTTCTCCATCCAGAGGACAGAAATTGCTGTACGGCCCTTTATGGCTTACCGTCAGTTTCCTCATACAATCGACTCATAGTAGTACTGCCGCCCACCACCCTGAACGCTCCCGTCACGTGTTCGGCAGACGAGGCCCATTTTTTGCAAAGCATTCAGACGATTGCACGCGATGTTAATGTTCTTTCCGAGACGCTGTGCGAGTTCCGCCGAGGTTCCGTGTCTGGCTTGCAGCATAACGTCTAGGGCCTCGCGCATGGGTGTCTTGAGAACACCGAGGATCAGACGCGCATCACCTTCGACGCAAAGCGCAGCAAGATCCCGCAGCTTTAGGACGGCCTCGAAGGTCTCGCGGATCGAATCGTTCGCGCCTTGAATGAACAAATATCGGGTCCCCAGCTCTCCGCTCGCGATCCGCATCAGCAGCTTGCACAGAAACTCGTCCGCCGCCGAAATATCGATGAACTGGATCTTGGAGAAATTGAGCGGAGTAGAGGAATCGGGCTCGGTCTCTCTGAGATGGGACGTCAGCTCATCAAGAAGCTTTTCGCCGAGTTCTCGACTGCTCAGGATGCCGGATTCCGACTTAAGGATGTAGGGTTCGGATCGAATCAACATGAAGTGCGCTAGATTAATTGAATTCAATTAACATATGGTTATACTAGAAACCGGCGAGGCTCAAGTCAAGCGCCGCGTTCGCGGATTTGTGTATCCTATTGATTTATAGAAGAATATCTGCGTAACCCGTCGAACTGTCCGTAAAATCATGAGCGATGCCATAGGGTAGGCCGTGGTTTGCCACATACTCAGACAGGCTCTGGACAGTCTGATCGATCACCGAGCCTTGAAGGCTCGTCAGAGGCACACGGGCCTCATTGAGGGCCTGCCGAAGAGGCGCCAAATCCTGTTTCTGGAGATGAGCCGCAACTAGGATACCGGGACCGACCAGATCACCATGGGGCACCGCGCGATCGACCAAACTCTCAGCTGCGTAGGCGAAGTAGTGTTCGCTCCCCTCTTCAGGTCGCGAGTGCCCGATCTGATTACAAAGTTGAACCTCGAGAGCCAGACAATCGATCAACTGCTTGAGACCATCCGGATCTCCCCTCCCCGCCGCTTCGGAACAATCGATCGCCGCATCTAAGATCGACATCGCCATCTTGTCCACCCACGCCTGATAGGCCGTCTCTGAATCGAGTTGGTCGCTGTCTCTTGCGTATCGCCAGTCCCAGCTTCCAGTCGCGATAGACAGCAGGTCGCAGATCCCAGCAGCTCGCAGAGACCCAGGCGCCTGACCCAGCACATCCAGATCGATCACGACGCGTTCCGGTGGTCCGGTTTCGATATACCGAACGCATCCATCCTCACGAACACCAGAAGCCCATGTGAAGAAGGCATCCACTGTCATAGCCGTCGGCAGCGAAACGACCGGCATTGCTTTCACCGATCCAATGAACTTCGCCGCATCCACTGCCACGCCTCCACCGACCGCGTAGATCACCTCCCCATGGACTTCACTCGCGAGGCTACGCCACTCGGCCTCGATAGCGCGATCGACGGATACACACGAAGCAGTCCTGAACAGAATTCGATCGCTGACCGCGTCGTACGCCTCTTTGCTCACCACAAGGGCCGTGTCTCGGTCCTCCTCGATATCCGCAAACGACATCACCTCGATGATCGGCAGATTCCAGACTCTCATAGACCGGCGCAAATCTTATTGCTGCGCTCACGCTGAGGATGTTGATACAGGTAGTTGATAAGGACTCCGATCCAACCGGTGAGCAAGATAATAAGAATCCACATTCGCTTCGTGTTCCCCTTGATCGACACTTGGGTCGCACAGTCGATGGTCATCCAGAGCCCCATCACAAGCAACCCGAGAACCGCCATCGCCCACATCAATTCAAGCAGTGTCTCCATCGGATCAACCCATTGATTCCCGCTCAGAAGGCGCTGCATTCAGGGGTCTATCGGCCACATTGGTCGCCTGATCTTTGTATACGGAAAAAGAGACAGATCCAGCGACGTCAGCCCGGGGCCGTCGGCGATGACCATCTCCGTTGCCAGATCCTTGAACCCTGCTCTGAAGTGGACGGCTGACTTAATGGCCAGAATGTGGTTGTCGAACGGGTCTATCCCGGCCGACCTGAAGATCTCGGGATCGCGCGTTTGCAAACGCTTGCTGCACGCGATAACGTCGACACCCTGCACGCGGATGACCGCCGCCGTCCCGATGTCGCCCTGCGCCCCACGTGACATCGGCCCCTTATACTGGAATCGTCCATTGTATATAAGTCGGACGCGTCCCTCGATCGCGATCGAATCTCCGTGCAGGTCGTCTGTCTTTGCGCCCAGAGACGTCTTGATCGGCTGCCCCACCCCGATCCGAATCGCCTCCTGCACCACCTCGGGATCGTATACCGTAGCAACCGCAGCACGCTCAACACCCTGCTTCAACAGCTCGCGCAGAATTTCAACACTGTCGTTTGAGCTTCCCCCGCCCGGATTGTCGGCCATATCGGCGATCACCACCGGGCCCTGCTCGATCGAAATCCCCCTAGTCACGGCGTCACGAATCGACAGGGAGTGATAGGTGAAGGCCTCCCGGCTTTCCCACGCCGCGTTGCCGAGTCTCTCTGCTTCCTGGTTCGCAACGGCCTGGTCACCATCTGCGTAAGACAAGACGGCATATCCCATCGCGGACACATCCGCAAACGGAAACCCGGCAAACAGTGATGTCGTCAGGATCTCCGTAGGTCTATCCAATCGGAGGGCATCCGCCCAAAGATCGACATACATCCCCCCTTCCGTATGACACATTCCTACCGGCGGGATAATCGGCGGCTTGTTCAGCGCAACCACCGGTTTCACCTCACCATTCGCAATCCGAGCGATTAAATTCGCTGCCTCTGCGCCCCGTTCAGCCATGTCCGTATGTGGGTACTTCTGATACCCGATGATCGTCGTCGCCTCTTCGATCATCTGCTCGGTGATGTGCGAGTGAAGATCAAGCACGACAACAATGGGTTTCTCCCCGACCGCATCGCGCACACGCCGGATCGTCTCACCCTCTCCGTCATCAAACCCCTCTGCGACCATTGCACCGTGCAAGCTTAGCAGAACACCGCCTGCATCCGGATTTGCGTTGATCCCGTCCACAATGTGCCCGGTCATCAAATCGAACGCGTCCTTCGTGACGAGACCTGACGGCGTCGCGTTTGCGGCAACAGTCAAGACCGCTTCATCGTCCCGCCTGTCAATTACATCGATAAACCCGCCGATCACTGTTGCGTTTCCTGTGTTAGCATCCCGAATCACATCCGGGTCGCTCTGATACTGCTGCGCTCGAAAGGCATCGACATCGGTCAACACACTCGAGAACGTGTTCGTCTCGTGCGCAAAACCGCCCACAATCCACTTCATCTCGCCTCCGGATTCTGTTCAGCGTAGACAAACTTCGTCTTCTCTATTCTTTTTTCTCTCTTTTTCTTTCTTCTTGGTCCATGATGTCTGAACCCTCAACACGGGTCAACCAGCACTTCGGCTTTTCATCTTGTCTTCTTCGTGTCTCGTGTCT
>DPVD01000164.1:0-6363 GCA_003526745.1 Candidatus Latescibacterota bacterium | reverse complement strand
GCAAGTTTAGACTCTACGGAAAGGAAAAAACGGAGATGGCTTTCAAGCTCGGATATTGCGCGTTACGATGGAGAAAACCGGATCTCGAGCCTGCTCTCGAGGCCCTAAAGGAAGCCGGATGGGACGGATGGGAATGTCGCCTGCCGATCGAATGGCTGGGAACGCCGAACCGGGTCCGAAAGATCTGCGAGAAGCTCGACATGCCTGCCTGTTGTTTCTCAGCGAGAGGCGGCGCGGAGCTGCCCGATCACGCGCACCAAGAACTCAATCGCCGGCGAATGGACTTCGCTGGTGAGGTAGGGGCGAATTGCTTCCTTTACATGAGCGGTCGACCACCTGAGGACAGAGCCGCCACCGAAGAAGACATCATCAAATCTGCAGCAGCGGCAGACGCGTGGCAGGACTACGCTTCACAATACGATCTCGAGCTCACATACCATATCCATACAAACCTTCTTGTCGACTCGGTTGACGACTGGAAGCTCTACATGGCCAATCTCAAGAAGGCCAAGCTATGCATCGACGTCTCACACGCAGAGCTTTGGGGCTACGATCCTGTTCAGTCGCTCAAGGACTTCCGCGATCAACTCAACTATGTCCACCTCCAAGACTACTCTGAGTGCACTGTCCGGGAGCGTGGCAACTACAACCCAAAATGGGTAGCCGTCGGAGAAGCCGAATGCCTTGACTTCCAGGGGTGCGCAGAAGTTCTGAAAGATACAAGCTACGACTGTTGGGTCACCTCTTGCCCCGGCGCTCCACTCTACGAAGGCGAAGACGCCGTCGCAGAAGCCAAACGCAGCGCCACGATGTACGAATACTGTCGGTCAAAAGGATTCTGATCGATCACCCGATTCAATGACATCCACTCGAGTCCACGCAACAACCGATGGCTCCTCGCGAGTCCCTAGTCCGAAACGGACGTCCTGACAGGATTGCACTCTCAACTACAACAGCTACTCTTGGATAGTGAGTGCGGCTTCACAACGAAAGAGGCGCCACGCCATGGGAAGAGGATTGATTGGAGTTCAGATGATGATGCTGGGCAGCAAGGTACAGGAGATGGGCGCTTATACCGTCCTTGAGAAACTGGCCGAGATTGGGTACCACTGCATCGAGATCTCTCAGATCGCTATGACGCCAAAGAATGTGTCGGACATCCGGAAAGCGTGTGACGCATTTGGAATCAGGGTGGCTGCTTGTTCAGCAGCCCTGGAACCAATGGGACCCAGTGATGCGTTAACTACAAACTTCAACAAGATCGTCGACGACTGTAAGACCCTAGACACCGACCTCCTTCGTCTGCCGATGTTGCCCTTCGATTACTTGGGTAACAGGATAAAAGCTCTGGAATTCATCGCGCGCGCTGAGGTAATGGCTGCACGGCTCGCTGAACACGGGATCGAGCTCTACTACCACAATCATCACCACGAGTTCGAACGATACGAAGGTAAATATCTTATGGACATCATCAAGGACAGCACGGAAAGACTCGGCTTCGAGCTGGACGTCCATTGGATTCAGAGAGGGGGCGAGAACCCCATCACGTATATTCAGCAATTCGCTGGACGCATCAAGCTCATCCATCTGAAGGACTACCGCATCAAGATCGATCTTTCGATGCTGGAGGGCGAGTTAACTTATGAGAAGATCGTGGCAGCTTTCGACGGGGCGGTGCAGTTTGCGGAAGTGGGTGAAGGAAACCTGCCGATCAAGAAGATCATCGAGACCGGATTCGCGTGCGGAAGTGAATACTTCCTCGTTGAACAGGACTTCCTATACAATCGGGATCCCTTCGATTGCCTGATCACGAGCCGAGACAATCTTTACAAGCTTGGTTATCGCGACTGGTTCACGAATAACTAGGCTCTCAGTGCTTGACGCTCGCGGACACAACTCCGAGCTCGTGGGGCATATAGACCCTCAGCACATCCGATTCGGTTAGGCCTATTGCCCGCCGCGACCGGGACGATCGCACTAGAGAAACGCGCTTATCTCAGTCAACTTCAGCCTCGAGCTTATATTTTTCATTTCGGACTTCTTGTCTTCATTCTTGCACAACCTGCACCTTCACAGACCCACTCGTCTTGTCTGCCGCAATTCGAAACGCCTCAACGATTTCGTCCAACATCATTCGATGCGACACGATCTTAGTCGGATCCACCTTCCCCGACCCGATCATCTCAATTGCCGCATCGAAGTCCTTCTCCCTTCCACTGTAAGCGTAACAGTTCGATCCGATCACAACCGCTTCCGACCACACGAGGCGACTCAGATCGACGGTCAGAGGTTCAAAGTATCCAGCTACGAGCACGACAGTTCCCCGCCGCCTAACTGACGCGAGGGCATCGTCGAAGTTCTGACCACCACCAACAGTCTCGATAACACAGTCAGCGCCTTCTCCTGTCCAATCCTTCACAAATTCAACCATAGACGTCTCCGCCACATTCACAACGTGATCAGCGCCTAACGCCTGAGCAATCTCGATCTGCTGGGGATACTTCGCTGAGATCGCAGTTTCTCGCACACCGGCTGCTACGGCAGCAGCAAGCGCCAGCAGCCCGATCGTCCCGCCACCGACCACCAGCACGCGGTCCCGGTGCGTGACATTCGCCTGCATCACGGCTCGATGACACACGGCAAGCGGCTCGACCAGAGCGCCCTGCTCGAACGTAAAGGTGTCCGGGAGTTTGAACAATGACGAGACGTGCATCGTAGTGTACTCGGCGAAACCGCCGTGTCCGTCCCCACTGAACCACTCCCTGCCACTACAATGGTTGTATTGACCTCGTGAGCAGAAGTCGCACGTACCGTCGTGCGAAAAGCATTCCATCGTCACCTTGTCGCCAATTGTGAATCCTTCGACACCTTCCCCGACTTCTGTTATCACGCCGGCGACCTCGTGACCTTGGGCGTGGGTGTGCGACGCGCTCCACTCGCCGTAGTAGTTGTGCAGATCACTGCCACAGATGCCCGAGCACTTCGTATCGACCGTCACGTAGCCAGCCGGCGGTGAGCAGGGATCGACTTCTTTGAGCACAATCTTCTCGATGTCCTCGTAGATGGCTGCTTTCATGGTGTCTCCTCCGGTTTACCGGGGTAACATATCTATCGGATGTCTCTCCGCTGTGCTTGTACATTATCCGGCATCTCAGCCAGGATCGCGTTAGCGATAGCTCGAACATCCGAACCTCGCCCCAGACCGATCCGAATGCATGCAAACCGAACCGCAGTTGAACGTCATTATCCGTGTGCCTCAGCGACCCAAAGAACTATGAGCAGAAGAAGGCCGCGTCGTCGGCTTTTCTAGGGGGATTGGAGTGTTTTGATACGGCCCAGAGTCGGCTTCAGATTCCAACGTTAGGTGAACAAGTAAAGCTGACGGAAGCACGGAAGCCACGACTTTGGAAATGGCTGGATCTACAGGAGGGTCCGGATTCGAACACCGCGGGCAGAACCATGCGCGGTCTGTGTGGCTAAAGAGCTGGTGTCCTTGCTGATCCGTATCCGGTCATCTCGACAAACCCAACTCCTATCCTCTTGCCTTGCAAATCGGTCACTTTCACTGCGCCTTCCCAGTATCTCAGCTCGGGAATAAGCCGGCTGCGGTTTTCTTGGTCCTCCATCTGCGACCGAACGCGCATCACAAGATCAACCACGGGTACCTCGATTGTCCATCCTGAGGGATACGCATCTCCTGATGGACTCTCCCAGCTCTGTTCCTGCGTGATCGAGAAATCGCTTTGCTCCAAATATCGTGTATTGCCATCTGCGAGCACCAGTGTAGCCCGAGCGTGGTCTACCCGGCCCTCGCCATCACGCAGGATATACAGCATCAGCTCCCGCTGGTCATCCAATTGCAGACTGAACCAGTCCCACCCGACCTGACCGGCATCCATCGAGTTCGTAAAGAACTCCTTGTCCATCCAGCTCTGACCGTTTACTCGCATCGTTCGTCCATCGACGATCAGAGTACCGTCTGTCGCCAGCCGCGTAAAGCTGTAGTAGTGACTCGCCGCTGAAATCCCATCCCCCTTCTTGCTGTAACCATCAGGGCCCTGAAAGACCCTCGGCTTCCGTGGCTGCGTCTTTAGATCGAACGCAAAAGCCAGCTCGTCGTCCTCAGCCCTAAAATCGAACGCGTCCCCGTTCCACCTCAGCTCCCAGTTCCCATCCGTCCCCGCCGGCCCCCGACTCCAAGCTATGAGCGAGTCAGGGTATTCATTGAATCCTCCCAAGAGGGGCACAGCCCGGTACAACACTTCGGAGAATCTGTGCCTATTCCCCCGCTTCGGGGCGGATAGCGCGGAGAGGGCGGCATGGCCCATGATCAGATCCTTGGCTGCCCAATCCGATCCGACCTCAGGCTTCGCCTTCAGGAGTCCGACGCGGAAGAACGTAAACTGATACCCGAATTTTTCCCCCGTCTCCGCCTCTAAATGCCCCGTGAAGTACCACCATTCCGTCTTGAATCCATCCCGCACCCAATGATCTGCCGGAAAGTTCCACTTGTAATCCGGCCGGGCAATCTCCCATTCCGTCTCGCTGTCTAGAGCGACGGGCGAAAGCACCGTCAGAAAAGCGCAGAGGAGCACCGTTACGGGTTTCCTAAATCCTACGCCCTGAATCCTGAACGCTTCTCTTGCCTTTAGTTTGACAACTAACATGTGATCTTGTCTACAAACGTGTTTCAGACCTCTTTGCTCAGTTCTGTGGCCGGTGTTCTGCTCGCGCGCATTGCCGGATACAGGCTCGCCAACACCGCCGCCCCGAGTATCGCTGCCGCTTGCTGCGCGATCGGCAATGCTTCGAAGTGCGGCTGTATGGTCCACCCGAAGTAGGCTCGATTGATCACGTAGATCAGAATTCCCGCCAGAAGCACGCCACCGACTGAACCTAGAAGCAACCCGATCACACCCATGCCGAGACCCTTACCCACAAACACTTTGAAGATCTGCGTGCGCTTTGCGCCGATCGACCGATACAGCGCCAGCTCGGGAATCTGTTCTCGTGCGAGGACCAGCAACATCAGCGTTATGCCGCAGACCGCGATCAACAGGCTCATCCCCTTCAGAAGTTGCGTGATCGCAAAGGTTTGATCGAAAATCTTCAGCACTTCCGTCCGCAGTTTCTGGTTGCTCCGAATCTGTAGAGGCACGTTCGGCAACGCAGACTTGAGCTGATCCACAACGGTATCTGGATCGTATCCCTCGTGGAGATACAACGCGACGCTATTGATCGGTCCTTCGCCGAACGCTTTCGTCATCGTCGACAGATCCATCACGGCGGCGCCCCCGTCAGCGCTGTAGTCGTAATAGACACCCGCGATCTTGAACATGCGCTCACCCGTAGCCGTGTAGAGCGAAAGCTCATCACCCACCCAGCGGTCGATCTTCCTAGCAAGTGTCTCACCCACGAATACTCCACGTTCTTTGACCACCTCTCGGTATGCTAGAGCAGGATCACCCTCCAGCAGAGGGAACCGCGATTCTCCACCTTCGAGCCCCATCTCGACACCGGCCAACCCGATTCGGTTGTCACCCGAGTAGGCTCTGAACCCACGCAGTCGGTCAACCGCCCGCACACCGGGATGCTCTGTCAGCACCTGTATGGCCGACTGATCAAGAGTACTGTCGCCCCCTTTCCCTCGATAGGACAGGGGCGCGACATATATGTCCGCCTGTAGGGAAGTAAGAATCCATACTTCGAGTGTGCGCTTGAAACTCCCGATCATCAGCGTGATGCCGATTAGCATACTCACGGCGATCGCGAGACTCGCTACGGCAAAGGCGGTTGTCTGGAGGCGGTCACCTAGTCCCTTCAGGCTGTAGGCAAAACCGAAAGAACGGGCCCGAACCAATCCGCAGACCGAACGAACTGTGAACGGGGTCAAGAGCGGAATACCGATCAGCAGGGCAACGGCCAGTACGAACCCGGAATGCTGCCACGTGTCCCCTGCGATAGCATACCAGAGTGTCGACAGGGCAAGGATGCCCAGACCAACGATGAATGTCACCGGAGCAAGCGAGCTGATCTTCTCGTGAAGCGTCAAAGATGCAAGAAGTGAACGCGTGTCTCGTCGACTCATGTCGACCGCGGGAACCAGAGCGCCCGTGATGGCGCCACCAATTCCGATCAGCGCCGCCAGACCATAGAGCCAGATAGGTAGCTCGAGCGTCGCGATTTCGGACAGCAAATACAGGTTTGATAGGGTGGCAGACACCATGTCGACGTTTGATTTCGCCGCCCAGTAGCCCAATGGAATCCCGAGCCCGACACCGAAGACACCGAGCAGACCCACCTCACCCACGATCAACCAGAAGACCTGACGCCGGGTGCACCCGATCGAGCGAAGCAGCCCGA
>DPVD01000367.1:0-3838 GCA_003526745.1 Candidatus Latescibacterota bacterium | reverse complement strand
GATGAAGTGTGACATCTTGCCGTAGTCGTCAACGATGTGCAGGTGCGAACCGTCGGTGTTGGCGGTCATCATACGGGTCTGAAAACCGCCATCACCGAAACGCCAGCGATGCAGGAAGATGAATCGCGTGCCGTCGGTGTTGAAGAGGAGATGATTGAAGTAATGCTTCGCCTCGCTCAAGTCGCCGTGGCGGTAGGGGAGAGTCGCTACCTCCTCGATCGACACGATTAGCCTCGATTCGCCTGTTTCCAAATTGAGGTTGTAGATGCCGACATCTGATGGCGCGAGCGTCTCGAAGTTCGGGTCCGGGATACCCGCGTAACCGTACCCGGGTCTCATGTGGTCGATCCGGCGAAAGTCTGTTCCGATTGCGGTCTTGCCGCTAGGGGAGAGTGTATAGACTGCCTGGGGTAGGACCCGGCTCTCGCCCGTGGAGACATCAAGAATGCACGATACATATCCTTCTCCTCCCCGTTCATTCCAGATGACCTTACTCTCAGTTCCCGGGATCCACTGAAGCATACAACCCTGTTGCCAGCACCAAGCCGTCGTTGTACCGATTTGCTGCCAAGCGTCGCCGTCTTCGATGTCGATCAACCCGATCGCAATCTCGTCGTTCTGGACCGGTTGACGGCCCTCGAAGACAGACTCCATCCCGAGGACATACCGGTTTGTCGGATCGAACTGCTGTTTGTCGTAGTAGCCGAACCAGTGGAAGTGAGGGCCGGATGTGATGGGTCTGATGTCTGGCATGTATGTCTACCATTCATCCCGAGTGGGCAAGATAGGCTGAAGGTATGTGGGTTCTACCCAATCTGATACTAGAAGGCTCGCCGCATCGAAGTGCCGATTTGGTTGCCGTTCGTTCTTCAATATGGGACGGTTATACACTGGTTTTGAGACATCACAATTATGAGCTGCCGTAGGCAAGCTATTCAGGATAAACGGTGATTACCACTCGGATCCCCTAGGGCCCGTCCAGAGGTGCGCATTCATGACATCCTCGTCGATTTCGGTTCCCCATCCGGGACCTGATGAGACGGTGAGGTATCCGTCTTTGATGTCCGGCTGAACGGTGACGAGCTCGTCTTTCCAGGGGACGTCGTCGATGTCGACTTCTTGGATGCGGACGTTCGAAAGCGTGGCGCAGAGGCTCGCGCTGATGAACGTGGAAAGGTGGCTATAGTAGTTGTGCGGCGCAACATTCAGTTGATACACATCCGCGAGATCACCAACCTTCTTCGATTGTGAGAAGCCCTGCCAGGGGACGTCTATCATGAAGACATCAGCTGCTCGGCACTTGAAGTAGGGGAGATACTCCCTCATATAAAAGAGGTTCTCGCCCGTGCAGATCTTGGTCGATGTGGAGTCCTTGATCTGGCGGATGCCTTCAGGCTCATACATGTCGATTTCGAGCCAGAGTAGGTCGAACTGCTCCAGGATCTGCGCGATCCGTATACAGGACTCGGGTTTGAAGTTGAAGTTGAGGTCCAGATTGATGTCGATCTCGGGTCCGACGGCGTCCCTAAATGTCCCGATTAAAGTCTCGATATGGCGCAGCAACTGTCGTGAGGCGACGCCATCGGTGGAGCCGGGCGGCCCTCCGAATCCGCCAAAGTGGTTCCGCCCCTCCTGCGGGATCAGGATGTTCGTTTTTAGAGCCGTGAAGCCCCTTTCGACGACCTCACGACCCAAAGCGGCCACGTCATCCATTGAGGCGATCGGAGGTACGCCGATCAGTTCGTGATGGGCTACTCGTGACGTCCCGCAGTGGGACCAGTATAGCCTGATCTTGTCTCGTGTCGGACCGCCGAACATCTCGGTCACGGAGATGCCAAGTGCCTTCGCCTTGATGTCCATCATTGCGAGTTCGATGCCTGCAATCGCCTTTGCCGCTATTCCGCTGGGGCTCTGTCGCGATCCTCGGATCATGTCCCAGAATCGCATCTCGTAGGGGCGTGGGTCCTTGCCGACCACGTGTGTCTTCAGGTCTTCGATCGTTCCGCAGACACCCCTCGGGCTGCGCCCGTCGCTGCATTCGCCCCACCCTGTGATGCCTTCATCCGTGCTGACTTTCACGAAGATCCAGGGTCGCCAGCCCCCGCTGACGATAAAGCTCTCGATGTCAGTGACTTTCATACTTTCTCCTCTCTAATCCTGAGCGCAGAGAAGGATCCCTGCAGGTTCTTGTAAATGTCTGGTGCTTTGCAGTCCTGCGAGAGATCCCGTGGACTCCGCTCGGGGTAAGCTCGTCGCCTAGGGCTCAGGATGATGGTAGTGCTTCGGCGAGCCTGTTAAACCCCATCCGATCGTCTCCGTGAATAAGCGGTAAGGTGTGAGCCGGCGAGTCATACTTCAGCACTGTTACAAACGGAAGGATCACGCGAATCGCAAGCCCGATCCGGCGTTTGTCCGACGTGTTCGGGTGCGAGTGATGCAGCGTTCGCTCGTTGAACAGAATGAATTCGCCCGGTTTCATCTCCACATCGACAGCACTGTCCGAGTCGTAATACTGGTCGTCCCCCATTTCATGGAAGGACGTGTCCTTCGTTGCCTTGATGTGGGGGATGACCTTCCGGTGGCTGCCAGGGATGATTTGAACGCAGCTGTTAGCGACAGTCGATTCGTCTATGGCGATCCAGGCTGAGCAGATGACGGGGGGCTCGAGCGGCCAGTAGTTGAAGTCCTGATGCCATGGGATGCGCTTGGCTCCGGGCTGTTTGACGAAGAAGTTTGTCCGCCAGAGAAGCAGGTCCGGGCCGTAGAGCGAGACCATACGACCGAGAATGTTGGGGTGCGTGGCAAGGTCGTAGATCAGACGCTGATCGAGATGCCGGTTGTGCTCGCGCTTGTAGCGTCTGACGGGAACACGATCCGGTGTGTTATCGTTGTTGATGTCGATACCCGGCTCCGTATTGAGGATGCACTCGATCTCTGGAGTCAGCGCAATCATCTCTTTCGGCGACATCATCGGGATCGGACCGAGATACCCCTGTTCTTTGAACTCGGTTATCTCCTGCTCGGTCAGAATGGACCCTGCGACTGGCATAGTTGAGCTCTCCTGAGTTTCGAAACGGCGCCGAAAATAGCTCCAAACCCCACCTAAAACAACGGGTTTCGGCATACAGCACCGGCTTGTCCCTACAAACCTCTCTGTGAAGAATGTTCCTTCCCTGGAAGGCTAAGATCTCCGTTCCGCGGCGGATTTTATGGTTCTTTAATTCGGTGTAAATGCATTTAAAAACATACATATGCGCCATGTTTCGTGTAGGGGTAGAGACGTGGCATAGGCCTTGCTCTCACACCTTTCGACTAATCGCGTCATCGAACGAAGGCAACGGGTCCCTAGCCCGTTCGCCCCACCCCTTAGTAATGGACAAACGATGATTCAAGGACTTCAGGATTCCGGTATCAGCATGCTGAACCGTTCGTCACGTCAGGACGTGATCGCGAACAACATCGCGAACTCCGAGGTGACCGGTTTCAAGCTGGACGGGCTGTTCCTCCGAGAAATGGGAGAGGCCCGCCGGAAAGGATCAGGTGCGCATCCGGCCTGGAGAGAAGACCGGATTGCCGGTGCCTTTATCGACTTCGACCAGGGCCATCTGCGCCAGACAAACGACCCGCGACACGTTGCTATCCACGGCCCCGGCTTTTTCCAGGTTCGGACGCCGCAAGGTGACGTATACACCCGGAACGGAGAGTTCTCGGTTACCAACGAGGGTAAGCTTGTGACCAACCTCGGTCACGCGGTCCTCGACGATAGGGGCAGTGAGATCATCGTTGAGGGTGACGATTTTGTCGCGAACGAGGATGGCGAAATACACGAGGACGGCGT
>DPVD01000421.1:4039-4268 GCA_003526745.1 Candidatus Latescibacterota bacterium | reverse complement strand
GATAAAGTCCGCAAGGAAACGGCTGTTCGGGTTCTGATATAGCTCTCTCGCCGTGCCAACCTGAACGACGTGACCTCTGTCCATGACCGCCATCCTGTGGGACATGGCAAGCGCTTCCTTCTGGTCGTGTGTCACGTAAATCATCGTCGTCCCGATCTCTCTCTGGAGATCCAGGATCTGCTGCCGCATCTCGAGACGCAATCGCGCATCCAGGTTCGAAAGCGGCTCA
>DPVD01000421.1:901-3760 GCA_003526745.1 Candidatus Latescibacterota bacterium | reverse complement strand
GCATCCAGGTTCGAAAGCGGCTCATCCATCAAGACGACATCAGGCTCGATCACGAGCGCGCGAGCGAGAGCTACACGCTGTTGCTGCCCACCAGACAGTTGGTTCGGGGATCGATCCGCATACGGCGACATCTGGACCATCTCCAAAGCACGATCAACACGTGTGTCCATTTCCTCGCGTGTTACGCTCCGCATCGTAAGCCCGTATTCGACATTCTTCCGCACGGTCATGTGCGGCCAGAGCGCGTAGTTCTGAAACACCATGCCAGTGTTCCGCTCGTTCGGCGGGACGTTCGTCACATCCCTATCTCCGAAGAGGACGCGTCCTCCCCCCGGCGTGTAGAACCCGGCGATCATCCTGAGCAGCGTGGTCTTGCCGCATCCGGACGGGCCGAGTAGGAAGAAAAACTCTCCTGCTGCGATCTCTAGACTGACACGGTCGACAGCAACGACGCGGTCGAAACGCTTTGTAACTTGATCCAGTGTGACGCCAACCATGCTACAACCAACGCTTCTGTTTGAAAATAACGAGTGCGGCCACCGCGTAGACGACCAGCACACCGAGCACGATCGAGGCGACCTGATCGCTCACCGGAACCGCCTCGAGTGAAAGGAATCCCACGACAAGCAATGGCAGCAACACTGCCGTCACCACGACCGCCGACCAGCGTGTAGCCGCCTGCGTGCGTCGCGTGTCTGCTGTTCGGGCCGCCTCCACCGCCCAGGACAGCCGTTCGACTCCCTGCTTCATCCGATGGTGCAGATGCCGGTTGTGATCGTGCACATCACGGAAGTAATCCCGATTCTCTTCTGACACAAAGGACGACTCGCTGTTGGCATACCGCTCGAGCGCCTCCTGCTGCCGCTCTGTGATGTCCCTGAACAACGTCAAGTCCCTGTGCAGATCGATCGCATCTGAGAGATCCACCGAAGTGTCCTCGACCATCGCTGCGATCGCGTCGACCCGTGCCTCGAGCTCATCGGCTGCAGGCCTGCAGAAATCGACCACAGTGTCCAGGATCCCGTGAAGCAGCCAGTCTGACGATCTGAGGAGCGATCCGGGGTTCTTGGCCACGGCCCCACGGGTATCGAAGATCCCCTTGACCTCCTCCTTGTGGTGGGTCACAAGGAAGTTCGCACCCACAAAGATGTCGATCTTTTGAGCAGCCAGACGATCTGCAAACCCCGGTGCGGCGGCGTAGAAGATAGAGTAGGAGTAGCCTTCGTAGAGATCCTCTTTCGGCAGCCACGCATCGCCGATGCTGTCCTCAACAGTCAGGATGTGGAACCCAAATATCCCGCCGAGAACGCCTGTCTCTTCGTCAGTCGGGTTCTCAAGATCGACCCAGACCGTCCGGCCCCGATCACCCAGGTGTCTAGGCAACTCTGCGATCGGTGGCGTCTCCATCCGGTTGGATTCGCGCGAAAACGAGAAAATCCGAATCATGCCTTCTCCCCAGCCCGTTTCAGGTGCCGCGGGTACGCCGCACCATCCACACCGTCCCGATTGCGATACCAGCCGGGAACGCAAAGGTGATGAAATCGAATATCGTGGCCAGCGTATCGTCCGGTTCGCCATATTTTCCCCGGGCAAACGCCGTCCATTCCGAAAGCTTCTGCACTCGAAGCTCCTGATCCTGTCGCCAGACCACGCCGAGCTCGATTGCTGCACGCTCGGATAAAGGCATCTGGGAGAGCTGACGAATCTCGTCCTGAGTCAGCCCATCCTTCTGCGCCTCCTTCCACGCGAACCGCAGCCTATCGTGCGAGTCGATCACGAACGCACCGATTAGGTCATTCAGGACACTCCATCGGGCTGACGCCTTCGGTGCGTCATACACGAGATCAGAGCGCCAATCGAACGGGTTGAGCGTCACCGCTGCTTCGTCTTTGTATTTCTGATATAGACCTGGGAGCACGGTGAATCGGTTGAGCTGACGCTGGACGGGTCCGCCCGGTGCGCCCTTCTTCAGGAACCAGAGCTTCTGCCCAGGCTCCGACATCACGAACCGAACGAACGCGCGGGCGACTCCCAGGTTTGGAGCGCCCTTCAGGATGCCGAGACCGTCCGGGTTCACTATCGTCATGTTGTCGGGCATCGTAAATCCGACGAAGTCCTCCCCAACCTCTGCAACCTGCGCCCACGCATAGAAGTCGATCGACAGGCCGAACGCGACCTCGCCGACAGCGACATCCTTCGGCGCCTGGCTCCCGCTCGCAGCGAAGTTACGGACGTTCGCGCCCATCGTCGTGATCACTTCCCAACCGCGCTCCCACCCGTAGGCTTGGAGGATCAACTCGTAGGCCATGTGGACGCTTCCGCTGAACCGAGGGTCACCGGACCCGACCCAAGTGGCGTACCGGGGCTCACCCAGTTCTTCCCACGTCTTCGGGACCGAGAACCCGAGTGTCTCTAGGACACGCTTGTTGTAGACGATACCGAATCCTGCCAGCGTCGCCCCAAACCAGCGATGTTCGGGATCGTACACGGGAATACCGCCGATTGTCGGTGCGATCTCGGCGAGAATCTCGTGCGGCAGGGTATAGGGCTGGAGGATCCCGGCATCTGCGAGCTCCGTATACGGATCAAGCCCGCCACCAAAGAACAGATCAATCTCGATGCCATCGGGCTGGCGTCCAAACTCGCCCTTAATGTATCGTAGGATCGAGCTCGTTCCGCCCCCCACATCCAACCACTCTAGGGTGACCGATCGACGGGTCTCCTCCTGATACAAGGTCTCGAAAGCCGCGCCGAACTCATTCTGGATCTCGTCTGAGTGAGGCGAGACCAGCACGAGTTTATCCTGTCCCCGGGACAGACCGTGCAGCATCAAACAGACCAGGACGAAAGTCAGTATTC
>DPVD01000421.1:0-632 GCA_003526745.1 Candidatus Latescibacterota bacterium | reverse complement strand
CAGACCGTGCAGCATCAGACAGACCAGGACGAAAGTCAGGATTCGGATCGACACATCAGCCTGGTCGCTAGAATTCGCCGAGAACGGAGTGAAGCTCCTCTTCACCCTTCCCAATCAGGATGCTCAGATCCCATTCGCTCGTACCGCGGGCAGGAACCACACCGCAAGTGTCCAGACCTGCTGCCACGTCGAGCCGATCGACCTGCGAGGTGGAAGGCTCGAGCGCAATCTGGTGCTGGTTGTGGTAGCCACCCTCGTTCGTCCACAGTCCCAGATACGGGAACCGCTTGGCAGGGAATAGGAACCCAATGAACTCGTCCTTCGGGTAGACAAGCGCGCATCTGCCCTGATCGAGAGGCGTCGTAAACAGCTTCTCCGACTCCTTCGCTCGGCTGGAACGGAGGACGCTCCGGTCATAAGACTTATCTAGCGTGAAGTCGGTCACCTCGGGCCACTCGTGCTCGGTCATCGGTTTCCCCAGCCGGTCCTCCGAGCTGCTATAGGTCACTACATTCGCACCGGTCGGGATAAGAACCTTGGACTTCGTTTCAGCCTTGAACAGCGGGTGGAAGGCATACAGAAACGGCATGTCGTAGGGCCCGTCGTTCGTGACGGAATAGCTCAGCCGGATA
>DPVD01000448.1:5079-8096 GCA_003526745.1 Candidatus Latescibacterota bacterium | reverse complement strand
AACCACCCCCCAGTTAGGTATCCCGCGCCTGCGAAGGGCCTGGACACGACCAAACAGCACCTTCCCAAAATCCCCCGAGTCGACTGCGTTCTTCACGAATTGCGCTTTCGGGTCAAAGCGCTGTTGGAAACCAATCACCAGCTTCTTGCCCGACTTCTTTGCGGCATCGAGCATCCGCTGTCCTTCGCGTGCGTTCATCGCAAGCGGTTTCTCCACCAGTACGTGGGACCCAGCTCTGAGAGCCGCGATGCTCGTCTCCGCGTGAAGTCCGTTCGGTGTGCATACGCTAACGGCATCCGGCTTCACCTCCCTCAGCATCTCCTTGTAGTCCTCAAACGACTGTTCAATCCCGTACTGCTCAGACCATCTTTCCATCCCTGCCGGATGGATGTCGGACATTGAGACCATCTCAACATCGTCCATCTCGGCATACTGCTTCATGTGTGAGCCGGCGATCCCACCCGCACCGATAAACGCCACCCTGAGTTTCTTCTTCGCCATTCCTGTCTCGCTTGATTGTTTACCAGCTCTGATTTGGAACCAAGCCACGTTCGCACGTGACACTATGGAAATCTGCCAAGCCACGGCCTGCATGATCGGTACAAAACAGGGGATCTAGCCAGAATATCTTTGGCGGGCGTCGTAGCTGACAGGTCAGATCAACCGGACGACTTCCACAGGATTTCGGCCGAGGGTAGAGGGAGGTCGTGTTCCTTATCAGACATCGCAGGCAACTGCGTCCCACGGGCACCATCGGCCCCAACAACGGCCTGGAGCAACGGCATAGCCATCAACGATTTCGGCTTCCTCCACGTCTCCGGTGACGACACATACATGGGGCGGCATAGCTCCAGATAATCCGTCCTCAGATCGACTGCATCGACACAAACATCTAGACCTACCCGATCGTCCATCCAATTGACGATCGATCCCCCTGCTTGTGCCGCCTCAAGACAGTGACTGCCTCGCGGTAAGAAAGGTTCGCGCAGGGCAATCGTAGCCAAGTCGAAGCAGCCTCGACAGCCTGCAGTCTAGCTCGTTCACGGCCAGTCTCTTGATTGCTGTATTTGTAAGGATTGTCCGTGGTCATCACAGAAACTGAAAGGCGGGCCCGCCCGAGCAGGCGGACCCTTCCGTCACGAAGATCTCTCGCCGTAACTTCATGTTCCACCCGCTCAAACGCGCCCGCCTCCTGAATAGATTCGCGCTACGCGGCGCCTTCAAGTGCCGGGTCTACTCCGGCTCCAAATCACTGGGCCCACCACCTCCACCAGCCGCAATAGCGATACCGAGAAGAATCATGACTCCAAACAGACCATAGATCACCTTACCGACGATTCCCTCTTTCTCTTCCTCCTCCCAGATCTTCCTGGGCCGAGCCTCTTCCTTCTCCTCCTGCTTGGGCTCTTCGACCTTAGGTTGCACCGGCTCAGGTTCCGGTTCTTCCAACACCTTGGGGGGCTTCGTCGGCGCAGACGTGGCAGGCTCTGACGCCGGAATGGCAGCAGCCACTACCGGGGTAGCGGATTCCTGTTGGACCGGCCGCGTTCCGGAAACGGCAACCACAGTCTCTCCGAAGATTGGGTAGGCTGCCTTGGCCGAACAGGTAGCCACCCGATGATCGAGGACCGAGCGGACGGAATACTCAAACCCATCAGGTCTCTCCGAGGGTCTGTCCGTGTATTGGCGCCGACCCGCGGGAATCTCGAAGGTCTCCGATTGCCCGCTGAACTTGTCCGTGCGGACTACCTGGAACCGGAGATCGCCAAGAAGCAGGACGTCCGATACCGTTCCGTTGTCGACCTCCCAGTTCACCTCGACAGCCCCATTGCCGGCAGAAGCGTCAGCGTAGACGGCTTCAACAGCGGGAAGTCCGAAGAAATCCGCCTGAACGTCACCCGTTGATGGGGGACGGTTCGAGGACCACGTCCAATCTTCTGCGAGCTTGTAGGATGTGCCAAGAAGATCGGCCTCACCGCTCAACACACCTGGCAGGACGGAGGCGACGAGTGGGAGCCGCATGGCCCCCATTGCGGGTCGTAGTTCTCCAGACAGCCTCGACCACCTGACCACACCGTGTGCACTAGCAACGCGATTCCCTTGATTATCATACAAACCGTATCTGTTCGCGTTATACGCATCGTAGGGATGGTCATCACCCACCGTGGCTACAACGCGACCGTATGTACCGTAATCGAGACTCACTGGGATCGATCCACCACCGGCTTCGATCGTGAAGGAGAGCTTACCCTCATCGTAGTCATAGGTCGCGACTTCGCTACCTGAGCTGGCCACCGTCTTCACCAACGGGGCCGACCCCAGTGTCGCTGCGATGAATGTCGTACCGACCAGCTGATCTTTCGAGATCAACTCGACCCGGACCGGCCGATATGCGAATGTCGAAGAACGTCCGTCGATCGTGACCTGAGGCACGCCTTCGGCATCTGATATCGATACCCGCCTAGAGCGACCTCGCTCGGCGAAGGCCAGACTCACTCTGCCGGGCTCGACTCGGCCACCCTGGACACGCGACAGCGGCAACCCAAGCGAGTTCGAGACATACCCGACGGCGCCTCCGTCAGTGCCGACCTGAAGGGCGATCGTATATTCGTGGCCCGCGACCACAATCAGCGGCGCCCCATCCGCAGACGGTGAAGAGACACCCTCTGCAGAGACCGGCCACTGGCTTCCGCCGCTCTTGTGGATCATCCGATGCTGTGCGATCCCGAAAGCAGAGGCGATACGCGCCGTTTCCGACCCGGCTGACGTGAGGTAATACCCCTCCAGCAGATACCGGCTGAACAGATCGTATTGACCACGATCTCCCTTTGGCCACGTGTGTGCCGCCTGGCCTGAGCCGACCCCGGAGGCAGAGAAGCCCATGTTGCTTAAACGCTTGTGGACATCTAGAGCCAGTGCGTTACACCCCGCAGACAAGAGCGATGCGCTTTCGGCCCCTGAGATCGCATCAGCCAGGTCGGCTGCGCTCAGCCTCTCGCTTTTACCGACGATCAGAC
>DPVD01000448.1:0-4796 GCA_003526745.1 Candidatus Latescibacterota bacterium | reverse complement strand
TTTTACCGACGATCAGACCATCCTGATCAGCGTCACCAACGACCACGACAAGAGTCTCGGTTCCCTTCGTCATCGAACTCAGCTGCTCGACCAGCGATGCCTCGTCTGTGTAGCTTTCGCTGTCCTCCCATCCCGGTTGCGAAGCAGGTCGCAAGCCCGTGACGATAGAACCTTCAGCCGACCGGAATGCCTGCAGATAGGCGTCTACGGTATTGGCAGCATACGTGTCTTCCTGAACCTGAAATCCCTGTATAACAACGACCGTCTCGGACGCCGCCCGCGACATCAAACCCGCGACAGCCGCAAACACCAACGCGACGCGTCCAAAATGCTTTGAAACACTCGCCTTACAACGATTCATAGTGTTCCCCTCCGACATGTTCTCTGATCTTGCCCCCCAGCTGACACGTCTAGAAAAAAGAGGCACGGTCGCCATTATCGGGCGAATACCGTGCCTGGAAAACGATACTACAATGCGATCGGAAAACCAAATCGCTAGGTGATCACATTCACCCCGTCCTGCTCGGAAGACAGATCAGAGTTGTGCCTCACCCGAAACCAGGGGAGCCATCATCGCCGGCGTTTCGTCTGCGACATTCTTATTCTTGTTCAGGTTCTGAAAAAATCCGTTACAGACCTCGATGCTGTCTCCACTCAGGAAGCATCTCGACGTGATGTGCTTGTAGTCACCCGCCCAGGCCGTCTCGAACTTCTTGATTGACTTATCCCTGCGACGCGGGTCTAGGTCGGTCGTACAGATCCGGATACAGGCCTCACAGTCCACGCACGCCTCTGCATCCTCAAAATGGAGGTCGAGGTCGATCACTCAGGTGCGTATCAGAGGGTGAAGTAGCCAGAGCAAAGTCCACATAGGACGTGCCGTCAAACAGAGCCACCCGAGCAAGGGAGTGTAGAAGAAAGCGACCCCCGAGTCTGGAAACCGTCCACATATCGTGGATCGCGAAGTCCAGAACCATGCCGGCCAAGATCACCCAGTAGACCATAGTTTGGGATCGACCGTAGTCGTTCGCCACCAGACAGACCCCATCCTCAGAACTGAGTCAACTCGCCGCAGGATGCGACCTGCCCAGTTTTTCAATCAGAAGGCAACCACCTTTCAGGCAGTGAGTATGTGCGATTCTCCCCAGTCAATGGGCATGTAAAAGAAAGTCGCACCGCATAGAGCTGGAGGTCCTCTGTCTGGGACGACTCTCCATAGAGCCGATCACCCACGACAGGATGCCCCGCATCGCTGAGATGTCGTCTAATCTGATGCTTCCGTCCCGTCTCAATCCGAAGCGCCAATCGCGTCGTGTCACAATCTTCGCTATAGAGGGCACTATCCACCAACGTCAAAGCAGGTTTCTCTTCAACATCCCCGTCCAGCCTTGTGGAATGTGTATCAACGTCGAACCGTCCCCGGGCAATCGCCACATAACTTTTCTCCACGTCCCGCTTCTCGAAAAGGTGCGCCAACTGAGATGCGACACTTTTCTTGTGTGCGATCAGAATCAGACCTTGAGCTGCCCGGTCAAGCCGGTGGATCGTGTAGGCCGTCCGCTGTGGCTTCAGATGCTGCTCCGCCCAGCGGTGCACCGTGCAGTGGTCGCCCCACTTGGATCCCTGGGACCTGACGCCGTAAGGCTTTGCCCATATGCTGTAGCCCACCTCGTCCGCGACTAGGACTGAGGGAGTCGGATTCTCAGACAGAATTCGGACATCGTAATAGAGATGAATCTGGTCACCCAGTCGTGTTGATCGCGAGGCACGCCGAACTCTAGCCGTGTAGCCACGTGTCACCCAGACCGCACCCTTTTGCATCGCATCCTTGATGCGCTGCTTCGGCAGCCCTGTCTCCTTCGCAAGGAGGTGATCCACACGGCATCCTTCCTGCGTGACATCGACATGCCATTCGCGAGGAGAGTCATTTAGGTCATTCGTCGGAAACGTCGTAGGTGTTGCTTGTGCGCTTTTGACACTTGGCATTTAATACTTGACCTCGCCTACAGCGTAACGACGCCCTTCACGTAGCTCTCATCCCCGGCCAGAATCTGCTCCATCAGGCGAGGATATCCAGACAGCGTCACTGTGTGCGTCACCAACGGCTTCAGATCGATAATTCCCTTATGAATCAGCTGAATCGCCGGTCCGAAGGCATCGCGTATTTTCGACGCAGGCGCCGAATTGACGACCGTAAAACCGCCAAGGTGCCACTTGTGTGGGACGAATGTGGCCTGCTCGCCTTTGATCCAGCCGAACAGGTTGATTTTCCCCCCTCTCTTCACGATATCCGTCGACAGGTCGAGCCCTTGCTGCGAACCCGTCGTATCGACAACCACGTCGAATCCTCGCTCTTTAAGTTCAGCTGGATCCACGTCCTTGCTGTTGTAGACCTCCTCGACGCCGGCTTGTTTCGCCAGCTCCAGCCGGCTCTCCACAATATCCATAGCCACAAGCGCAGCAAGTGGATGTCGCACCAGCCCCTGAAGGATCAGCTGCCCCATGAAACCGCATCCGATCAGCGCGATCTTGTCACCGGCCTTGATCTGACAATGATCGATGCCCGTAACGGCACACGACACGGGCTCCACGATCCAGTATTCATCCGGAAGATCTGAATCGGGGATCCTGTGCGCTCTTGCCACACTCAGATTCCGCGTCGTGGCGAACCCACCCCCAGTTACGCGGTCTCCCTCCCTCAACCCACCCGCCTTCGGTCCAACTTTCTTCACATACCCGACCCCTTCGTGTCCGGGACCCGCCACGGGCGTCATCTTGTTTCCAAGTCTCGCCGTAGCAATGTCCCAAGAGCAGATCCCGCACGCACCTCCCTCTACCTGCACTTCACCCGGCCCAGGATCGGGTGGCGGCTCTCGTTCGTAGAGCTCGATGCTGCCATCGTCGTGATACCGCATCGTCTGAACCATCTGCTCCTCCATCCAATTATGCTCAAGTGCCGCATCCAGCTTTTAACAACAATTGACCACTTCTCATTGACATCCGCTCGGTCAAGTTTTCTGAGCGGATCTGAAGCAAAAAACCCGCATTCTGATAGAGCGCGAAGGAAATCGCAATCAGGTTTCGCTCTCCTGACAGGATGTCGCCCACCGCACAGAGCCTCAGGATCTTGTTCCCTTCGGTATCCCATACCTTACGATCCTGGTCAACGATGATCAGGCTGCCTCCTACACGAGCGGGAGAGAGCCTGCACCCGGCGGAGATCGAGGGGGATTCTGTCGGCTTCCCCTCAAGATGGGTGGGGGCCTTCGACCCATATACACAAAAAAACGCCTGCATCGACGCACGGCGTTGCAGGCAGTCAGAAAAACAGGTACAGCAGTTATGAGGGGGTGGTCGTCACTGCACGCTTCCTGGACCGGCCCTTAAGGGCGTCCTTCGAAATCCTCGGAGTCACATACGTGAGGATCGTCTCCAGACTCTCCCGTGTCTTCTTCAGAAACCGACAACGAGCGGTCGGACCGTCCTGAGTCACGACCTTTGCGGCCGTCCCGTTCAAAAACTTGAGATCCGGGTCGTCGACCGTCAAGCGCACCAGATCATCCACCTTGAAAGCCTCGCCCGGCAAAATCACGAACCCGCTGGCGCTCAGCTCGGTGAGCTGGGCAGGAATCCCGTCCACCTCGCAGCTGTCGAAAACCTCATCCGACGGGCCCTTGCTTCCGTAAGTCTCAGCCGCGACACGCTCGACAGACACCGCAATATCGAGATCGCAGCTGAAGATCTTGCGGTCCTGGTTGTAGACCAGTTTATCTGCGTGCTCGAACATTAGATACGGATTCGGCGTTTCGTAGGCCTTGATCAACTTGGTGCTGAACCGACACTCCCCACCCGCGGGTGACCAGAAGAACGCCCAGAGCTTCTTCTTAACTCGGAGGCGAACAGTCTGATCGCCCTCCTGAAATAGGTCGGTAGTGATCGCGAGATCATTGAGTCCGATGATCTCCGCCGAAAGGAGCCTGAAGTGATCGGGACCACCTGCGAGAATGTAGATCCTCTGTCCTACCATCAGGTGCCTCGTATTCTGAGGGCGCCTGTCTTCGGCGATATATCGATACCCAAGCTTCGTCCGGATCGAAACAAGCCGCTCGACCTCCTGCTCCATCTCGAGCCAAGGCAGCCTTCGGATAGCCTTCATACGCCGGCTGACGGCCTGATCGAACCCCTGGACCGAGCCGACGATTGAGGCCGGATTCCGGTCCGGAGAAGCTATTACAAGCCTTTCGAGCGTCCCCTGCAGGATCGGATTGAGGCCCTTGCGATCGCTCACACGCTGCAGGCGATCGAACCCGCGTGCGATGACATCGCGCCGCCGCATCCCCTTAATAAGACGACGTCCGAGAACCGACAGGATTAGAAGAGCCGCAAGGACAACAATTGTCCAGACAATCGTCTCATTAGCGACCGCCTCTCGGTCATTCATCTTGCTCAGAACAGAACCAAAGGCCTCGATGTTCAAAGGAAAGAACACTTGATCCGCACCCCTTCATCTAATTGATCAGCTTTGCCCAGCACAGGAAATATATCATTCTAAGCCCAGACACAAACCATTGACAGTTGCCTGGGGTGGGCAAACTGGGTGTGGACTATGAGTATCCATGGCCGGTTACTTCTGAATCATAGAATACACCTACTAAAGAGAAAAGGGGGAAGAAGCAACAGCTCCTTCCCCCATTTAACCTAGTCAACCCACAATGAATATTTATTTCAGTGCTTTCTTCGTGGATTTTATGATGACCGCTGCAACCTTGTAGGGATCAGCATTCGATGCTGGCCTT
>DPVD01000202.1:0-4109 GCA_003526745.1 Candidatus Latescibacterota bacterium | reverse complement strand
GAATCCAAGGCAAGTGGAAGTTCACCGACGGGAAAATAGCTCTAAAACTGCAGTCGAGCTTCCCTATCGACTCCGATGTCGGTGCTACGGACACTCTTTTTGTCTCGATCCTACGCGACGAGATGTCGCTCAAGACGATCAGTGACTCGTCGATCCTGCTGATCAAGACGCGTCTCGCCTCGCTCAAGCCGACATATGGCGTAACTCCGTTCGGGACCGAGACCATCGCATCGACGGTGTCCAAACCTACCTGCGCGGTCCCTTTCCTCGAGGATGATTATACTTCCGAAGCTTACAGGCTAACCTTTGAAGATCTCAGGCTCTCAACCCTCACTAGGCGTCCTCAGACTTAGCCTCACGCCCCAAGCTCAGCGTGATGCACTCCTCAACAAGCTAAGTGAAGGCCAAAGGATACAGGCCCACGTCGTCGACGAACTCTCGACAGGACGTTGGGCCATTCGTTTTATGGGGCATACGCTCGTTGCGGAGAGCCGTCTGACGCTGCGTCCCGGCCAAGTCGTCGAAGCTCGAGTACACGACCTGGGACCGCCCCTCAGCCTATCGATCTCAGGCCGACCAGGTTCCGAAGAAGCAGCCGTTCGCAAGACTCTACAGCAGCTCAGCATCAAGGACGATGGGAAGAGCCGGGCCATCATCGGGGCTTTGATCCGGAACGGTCTCCCTGTCGAGCGGTCCGAAGTCCAGGCAATGCGGGACTTTCTGGCAGGACTTGATAACAACCCGCACCTTATAGACCTTGACGAGCTCGTCGATCGCGTTCTCTTCCTCCGAAGCAAGGGACTGCCCGTCACTCCCAACACCATTGCATCCTTCTGGTCAACAGTACCCGTAGGTAATCTTGGCGCCCTAATCGAGGGTCTGACCGAACTACTCAAAGGCTTCGGCCGCCGCGCCCCCGAGTCTATTCGCTCGGGCCTGGAAACCGTGATCGCGGAACTGTCGAGGCAATCAGGCGATCTCTCTCCCGATGATATTCGCCATCTACTCAGGCGAACAGGTATCGATCTCGAAGCAACCCTCGCACAGGGCAAACCAGCCGACGGACTTCGAGCCACTCTGTTGCAGCTCCAGATGACGGCAAATCTGACGCCTGACGAACAGGCTCGTATCGCCGACCTCCTCCGTCATCTCAACACGATCCAGGCCGCATCTCTTCCGGGAGACGGTCACGACCCGATCGTCTTCCAGATCCCATTGCTCGATGCTGGCGACCTCACGACCGCCGACATCCGCATATCCAGAAATGCTGACAATAAGGTCGACCCTTCACGTGTCAGTGTCTCGGTCAGTGTCACTCTGTCTGTAATCGGAAAGGTAACGGTGGATCTGGCGTCCTACGACGGTCGGAACACCTGCAGTTTTCGTGTCGACAACGAAGACGCACGTCAATGGCTGGAGCCCGACCTAGACAGTCTGAGATCCTCACTTCGCCTATCCGGTTATCCGGTTCAGGATATCCAGCTTCGCATCGATTCAGACGAGCAGCGCAATCCAAACACAACTCAACCCCGAATCGGGGTCGACTTCAAAGCTTAGCAACAACCTCGATAAGGAGATCCAGTCGTGTTCAAGATCTTCGTGCCGCTGCTCAACGTCGTCGAATAGGCCGATGTCAGCATCGAATTCTAGCGCGACATCATCGGTCTCGAAACCAATCCGACGTTCGGCTGGGAAGGAAAGACCGTGCAGGCAGGAGGGTCGGGCAGATTCTCAACGCAAGGGAAAGCAACAACAGCAATGAGCGGCGACCACGAGACGTCTACCACAACGACGTCTTTTACTTCAGAGTCTAAGACGTCCACGCCATTCAAGTAGACCTCGTATCGAAAGGCTGCTCACCCTCCGAAGTCGAGAAGCAGGACAAAGGCATAATATCTCCATGATCCCAACGGCTACTAACTCACCTTCGTCAGCCTGATCCAAGAATAGTTGGGGGCAACCCCATTGGGGTGAACAGCTCCGACGGGCCCACCAAAAACCCGGGCCACTTGGCATAAACCCTTGGGGGATGAAACCGAACAATCACCGAACATACCACAAATAAGGATGGGCGTGCAGATCGTGTCTGCGCGCCCTTCGTCTTACCCACAGCTACCCGGGAGCATCCGGCCTCCTGCAAGATCCTCCCCGCACTCCCCTCCACATCCTCTCCCGGTTCCAACGTCTTTGACTTTGAGGTCTCAATCGTCCGCCGGGACTGCCTCCTCACGCACTTGCTCGTCGTGACCGTTCGACGACGACTCGTCTTGCCCCATCTTCACGCTCACCAGCTTCGACACACCTGGTTCTTCCATTGTCACACCGTGGAGGGCGTCCGCCGCTTCCATCGTCACCTTGTTGTGCGTGACGACCAAAAACTGCGTGTCCTTCGCGAACTCTTTGATCACACGGACAAACCGGCCCACGTTCGCATCATCGAGTGGTGCGTCGACCTCGTCTAGGATACAGTAGGGACTCGGCTTAACAAGGTAGATCGCGAAGAGCAGCGAGATCGCCGTCAGCGCTCGCTCGCCACCTGATAGCAGGTTGATACTCTGCAGCCGCTTGCCGCGCGGTCTTGCTGAGATCTGAATCGGCGCTTCGAGCGGATCCTCGTCATCCGGCATGATAAGATCCGCTTCACCCCCTTCGAAAAACGCGCTATAGGTCTTCTGGAAATTCTGCCGGATCAGCTGGAGCGTCTCCATAAACCGGCTTCGCGCCGTACGGTCGATCTTCTGGATTGTCCGCTTCAGCGTCTCTTCTGCCTCAAGCAGATCGTCACGCTGCTTCGCAAGGAACTCGTATCGCTCTTTCTGGATGTCGTACTCCTCAAGCGCAGCCAGGTTCACCGACCCCATACGGCGAAGTCGATCCTGGATCTCGATCACCTTCTTTGACGAGATATCCGAGTTGAACTCCGGCTCGTCCAGCCGTCCTGATTCCTTCAGATCGATCTCGTAATCCCGCTCGATCCGACGCTGCAACTCTTCCGCTCTCGTCTTCAGTTCGGCCAGACCGACCTCAAGCTCGTGCAAACGTTCGCGATTCTGCGTCAACTTCTTGCTCCGCTGACGAAGCTCCTCCTCAACGCCTCTGGACATCATCAGAAGCTCCTGCTGCATCTCTGCCCGACCATCTCGCTTCTGTTCCGCTTCAGTTTGAGCTTCGTGCAGGGTCGCCAGTTCTGTGCTCGCGGTCTCTACCGCGGCCTCCAGCTCGGTCTTTCGCTCTATACTCGCCGCCGACTCAGCCGTCAGTCTCTCCTGCTCGACCACGAGCGACTCCGCTTCCTTACCAAGACGCGCCGCATCCTGCGTGAGACTGTCCACTCGCTCTCGAAAAGACGCGATCTCCACGCGTCTGGCCGACACACGATCGTGCGCCTCACTCCTAAGTCCCTCGTGATATCTAAGCGTCTGCGCAAGCGCGCGCTCTACCTCTTCGATAATCATCCTGCGAGACTCGAGCACCCGGATCTCGATCCGGCCGTCACACACATTCCTGGCGAGCTCTGCGATCTGCTGATTCAGGCGCTCGTGCTCACTCACCACCCGCTTCCTTGCCTGCTCGATTCGCTGGGCTTCCTGAAGAGCATTCTGCTCATCTCTCTCCAACCCGGCTCGACGATTTTTTTGATCCGCTAGAACCTCGTCCTCTCGCTCAAGACGACCCGTGCTATCGCCAAGGACGTCGACCACACCGCGGATCCGGCTCTCTAGATCCTTGAGGTCACCATCGAGCTCGGTGACCGAAAGATCCAGTTCTTCGATCTGCTGCTGCCGTCCGATCAGGCTGGAAGCAGACCCATCCGCGCCGCCACCGTAGATGATCCCGTCTGCGGCAAAAACCTCCCCACGAAGCGTCACGACATCCACACCCTTCGCGCGAAGCATGCTGAAATGCTGGATCGCCGTCCCTGCGTCGCGAACAACCAGCGTCTGCCTGAGGAGGGCTCTCGCCGCCCCCGACACATCGCGCGACCGTATGAATAGATCACTCGCGCGGCCGATCACACCGTCACCCTCAGGCACTGACCACGGTGTGCCCGTACCTTGAAGAATCCGCTCCAGGGCGATAACCGACCCCATACCGTGCCCACCGTCTCT
>DPVD01000025.1:1791-18417 GCA_003526745.1 Candidatus Latescibacterota bacterium | reverse complement strand
AAAAAGAGTGTCCGTAGCACCGACATCGGAGTCGATAGGGAAGCTCGACTGCAGTTTTAGAGCTATTTTCCCGTCGGTGAACTTCCACTTGCCTTGGATTCGCTCAGCCTGGCCGTCCGGCGGGTTAAAGAAGATGATCTCGAAACTTTCGCGGTCGAAAGTCCAGTCGGCATCGCCAGAGAGGGTGCGGCCCATCAAGGCGAATCCCGAGAAGGTTCCGCTCCAGGTACCTCTTATATCATCTGTTTCGACGCCTGTTGGCGGATTCGATCTGCAGGCAGACAGGATCAGGAACGCGCCCAGAAGGACGCTCCATCGGGGGTGGATTCGCTGTCTCATGGCTAGCCTCGTTCGATCAGGTCCTTTGAATCGGGTTTGCTGGGATGTTGTTCCGGTTTCATGCGTGCGATCATTCTGACTTCGGCAACACCGATGTCGAGTTCGCGTGCGATCTCGACGGTCGATTTTCCCTGCTCCAACAGATCACTTACTGCGTCGTATGCGCCGGGCCCGTCCTGTGTTTCATCTATGACTGGCTCGTTTTTGGACGATTCACATGGTGTGGACTCGCCAACGGGTTTCGGTGCGACCGGTTCCTGCGGCGCGGGGGTCGTCCGGATGCTCTGGATCTGCTTTATTGAGCGTCTGAGATCTTCGAGCTGCTGTGTGAGCAGACCGTCGGCGCTCTGGAGCGATGCGGCGGTGTGATCGAGCATCTCGACTGCTTCGGTTAGCTTCCGGATCGAAGATCTGAGGGTTTGGACCTGAGTGTCGGTCTGTTCACGCTCCTCTCTGCGCCAGCTTCTACACCAGAGCAGGATCGAGAAGATCATGCCAACTCCGAAGAGCGCTGACAGTGCGATTGCGAGTAGTTCGAGACCTTCCATTTTGTCCTCAGATTTGGTTCCTATGATCCGGAGCTGTAGGCCGATTCCGCGCTGCACCCTCCGCCGCGTCGCCTTCGGGCACTCAGGATGACCGGTATTATCCTTGTCCCATAGGGCTACTACTTTAGTCTTCCTGAATGGCGGGGAAGGTGAGCGTGAATGTCGTCCCTTGGTCGAGGTCGCTGTCGACCTCGATTCGGCCGTTATGTTTCTCGACGATTCCGAAGATGATCGAGAGACCTAGGCCGGTTCCGCCGGTTTCCTCCCGCGTCGTGAAGAAAGGGTCGAAGATGCGTGGGAGGTTTTCTTCGGGAATTCCCTCACCAGTGTCTTGGACGCGAACGATGACCTGTTCTTCCGTTCGGTCTATTGCGATGTCAAGTTCGCCACCGTCATCGGGCATCGCCTGGAGAGCGTTGATGATGAGGTTCAGAAAGACCTGCTCCATCTCGCCCGTGTTCCCTGCGATCCGTGACCGTTCGTCTGCATCGACGTGGATCTGCGCGTCGATCCTGCTCTTCTCGAGCAGGTGGTGCATAAGGTTGAGCGTCTGGTTTACGAGGTAAACCAGGTCGATTTCTTTGTGTTCCTCTTCGCCGCTGTTGTGCCTGGCGAAATCAAGCAGGCTTCGGATGATTCGTGAGATCCGCTTTACGTTGGACTCAATGAGATGAAGGTCCTTGACCAGACCGTCCTGAGCTTGGTGACGCAGCACCAGTAGCTGTACGCGGCTGAGGATAATCTGAAGCGGGTTGTTGACTTCGTGGGCAACACCCGCTGCCAGTTGTCCAACAGCCGCCATCTTGCCGGACTGGACGAGCTGTGCCTGCGAGGTCTTGAGTCGCTTCTCGAACCTTTTGTTTTCGAGGGTGAGGCTGTCGATGTAGGCAAGCAGTTCCTCGACGGCCGGATGGCCGGCGACATCGGGTTCCGCGCCTTCGAGTATCTCGCGAATGTTTTTACGCGTCGTCGTCATTCGCCCTATGCCCCGACCGTTTCCGGCCCATCTTCGTCGGGTCCGTCAGACCCTGTTTCGAACAATTCTGTTTCCAGCTCGTTGAACACGCGTGCCTTTTCGAGTTCGAATTCCAGCCCCTCGCTCAGATCAGCGAGAAGATCCTCGTCCGAGACGTCCCGACCGCTCTTGAGCATCGCACTGACCTCGGGGCTCAGCGAAGCACCGAGCGAATCGCCGGCCTGACCGATGTGGTTGTGCCGTGTGAGTGCATTCGCGGCGTGTGTGACCATCAGGATCTCGCTTGGCTCTTCCACATCCATCGGGTTATGGTGGTAGGTGATTGCCTGAACGAGCGTTTCAGGTAGGTTCCACTTCTCGGCGAGCCATCCCCCGATTTCCGCGTGTGTGACGCCGATGACTTTCATCTCCGCCTCGGAGATCGTCAGATACTCGTCACGCGCCATCTCTAGGGATTCGCCGAACTCGTTTGGGAAGTACTCGATCAGGATCAACTTGCCGATGTCGTGGACTACGCCGGCGACAAAAGCTTCACCCTCGAGTTTGCGGTCTAGCTTCCGGGCGAGCATTCTAGCCGCGACACCGCAGCCGATAGCGTGTTCCCAGAACTGCTGGCGGTCAAAGAGCGGGTGCGCTTTGCCCGCCTGGAATCGTTTGAGCACCGCGACGCTGAGTCCGAGGTTCTTGACCGTCTCGAACCCCAGTACGACGATCGCGAGTTGAACTGTCGCGATCTTGCGCGGGAAGCCGTAGAAGGCTGAGTTTGCGACCTTCAAGATCTTCGCGGTGAGCGCCTGATCCGCAGAGATCAGTTGTGAGATGTCGCGCGCAGAGGTCGCAGGATCACCGACGAGGTTGATCAGTTGCGTCACGACCGTCGGCAGGGAGGGAAGGCCGATCACCCGTTCGGTGACGTGCCGCAGCCTCTGTTTCTGGTCCATCTCCTGCCGGGGCGTCATCTCGAATTTTTGAGCGCGTTTGGCCATCGACCTACTGGAGAAGCCTCATGCGAAGCTTACCGCGCAGGCTGAGCACGGCTTTTGTGTGGATCTGGGAGACACGTGACTCGGACAGCTCCATGACCTGCCCGATCTCTTTGAGTGTCAGCTCTTCGTAGTAATAAAGCGCAATGACCAATCTCTCCTGCTCGGTCAACAGCCCGATCGAGTCGACCAAGAGGTTGCGCATCTCTTCACTCTCTAGGTCAGTAAGGGCATCGTGCTTGTCCTGTGACTGGAGCGTGTCCAAAAGCGGAACGGGCTTGTCGTCGGCCGAACCGTAGGTGAGCTCATCCAGAGAGAGCAGCGTTGTGGAGGACAGGTCGTCGAGGAGCTTGTAGAGGTCGTCGAGCGAGACGTCCAGAGTTTCTGCGACCTGCTGGTCTGTCGGACTCTTGCCCATCTTGTTCTCGAGCTCAGCGATTGCCCTTTCCATCTCTCGCGACTTCGCTCTCGTCGAACGAGGGGCCCAGTCGATCGCGCGAAGTTCGTCCAAGATGGCCCCTCGGATGCGCATTGAGGCGAAGCTCTCGAACTTGACGTTCTTCGACGGGTCGTAGTTCCCGTGCGCCTCGATCAAACCGACCACGCCGGCGTTTATGAGGTCGTCAAGTTCGACGGACTTCGGTAGGCCGATTGCGATGCGTCCCGCGATATACTTCACAAGCGGGAGATACTGCATCAAGTTGCTCTCGCGGTTTGGGTCGACCGAAGCCTGTGCTTGCGCCTGGTAGGCTCGGGCGGATTCGGCTTGGCTCTTGTTTTTCTGCATGCAGTCTACTCTTCGCGTTGGCCGTTGGGGCTAGGCGATTTCCTGTTTTACGGTCCTCGATGCCAGCCGTTCAAACAATCCTGGCTGACTTCGGTCCGTGGCGTCCAGATCACCTAGAAGCTCTTCTCCGAGCTTCTTAAGACAGCGAGCCGCTTCGGTTTCGGGTTCAGACACGACGACCGGATTTTGGTTCCGTGTGGCGTGCTCGATTTCGAGATCCTCGACTACGTGCCCAATCCTGTCGATCTGGATGTTGAGGAACCGTTTCGTGATCTCTTCGAACTTCGTGTGAAGCTCGTGCGCTTCGCGCGGGGACTTCGCCCTGTTGACGATCAGGCCGACGGGCAGGTCGGGACGGTCGGAGGTCGCCACTTTGACCATTGCGTAGGCGTCAGCGATCGAGGTCGGCTCCGGCGTGGCAACGATGAAGGCGCGATCGGAAGCAAGCACGAAATCGGTCACCTTGGTCGAGATGCCCGCACCCGTGTCAATCAGGATCAGGTCGAAGGCGCGTTCAAGCCTGCCCAGTTCCTCGCTTAGACGGTCCGCGTCGTCCGTCTGCCACGCATCCACCTCGCTGATGCCCGATGCGGCCGGGAGGACGGACAGACTTTCGGGTCCTTCGACGATGACGTCGAAGGCCGATGCACGGCCACGGAGCAGATCCTGAAGGTTGTACTCCGGCGCGATCCCGAGGAGGATGTCAATATTCGCCAATCCGAGGTCTGCGTCCACAAGAAGTACACGCTTTCCGGCTGCGGACAGCGCGATCCCGAGGTTCAGGGACAAGGTACTTTTTCCGACCCCGCCTTTTCCGCTCGTGACCGCCCAAGCGACGGCTCTGGGGCTTTCAGCTTCCTGCTGTTCCATTCAGGGTCCTCACGAATAACGCTTTGCTCAGCGTCGCAGGTTCCGTGGCGTAGATGTCGCCCGGGACCATTCGGCTGTTTGTCAGATAAGAGACCGATATACTCGATTCGATCGCCACGCTGCAGGCTGCACCGTATCGGTTGGTCTCGTCGAGTCGCGTGAAGAGCAGCCTGTCGACTCCGACGTCTTTGAATCCTTGGATGGCGTCTCGCATCTGACGCAGACCCGTCGGCGCACTCAGGACGAGATGGATCTCGTTCGGAGCTGCCTCTCGGAGCAGTTCTTTCAATATTTCCTTCTGCACTTCGTCGATCGGGCTGATGCCGGCCGTGTCGACAATAATCAGGTCCGCATCGCGACGGTTTTGCATGGCCTCTCGCATCTCGTCGGCCGTGTACGCGAGGTCGACGGAGAGGTTCAGGATACTTCCATAGGCCCGGATCTGTTCGAGTCCGCCGACGCGGTCGGTGTCCGTCGAGATCAGAGCAACGCGTTTGTCCTGAGCCACAAAGTGGGCGGCGAGTTTCGCCGCCGCTGTGGTTTTTCCCGCTCCGGACGTCCCGACGAGTGCGATGACGGTCCGCACGTTGCCGTTGACAACAGTGGCTGTGGGCGGTGCCATTGATTCGGTGAGAATCTTGACGGCTCTTGCCTTGAGGGGACCGGCCGCCTTGTAGCCTTCCTTGCCGGGATCCGTCAGGAGGTCCTTGACGATGCTCTGTGTCAGTGATGGGTCGAGATCATCCTGCTCCATCTGTTTAGCGAGGGCGGCCAGCGCCTCCGGCAGCAGCTCGGTCGGCACCAGCTGTGCTGTTGTGCCCACGCGAGACTTGAGATCGTTGAGCTGGGCGGATATCTGAGCCAGAGTGTCGGGATCCTTTGCCGGGTTCCTTGGGGCGGCTGGTGCCGGGGTCGAAAGAGCCGGTGTAGGTGTGGCGGCTGGTGGAAAAGTCGCCGCCGCCGGTCGAGTTGTCTCGGGCTTCTTGGTGGGGCGAGTCTTCTTTGCGGCTTTCACGCCGTCATCGATCGCGGCAGTGATTTCGACCTGACCCTTCTTCCCGAGGATTCCGGTCTTGCCGATCGTCCGTGTGTTCAGGACGACTGCCATCGGTCCCAAGTCGTCTTTTACGAGCTTGAGGACTTCTGGCATGCTGTCGGCGACGTATTTCTTAATTTTCATCGGCCGTCTCCAGTGAGATCATCCCTACGGAGTATATATCCACGCCCGGCACGATCTCGTTGTAGGATAGGACGGTCAGGCTCGGAAACGTCGTTTCCGTGACGCGTCTGAACGCGAGTCTGACGTTCGGTGACGTCAATACGATCGGTGTCTGTCCGTTTGATACCATCGTGTCGATTCGCTCGCTTAGCTGCTCGGACAGCTCGTTGAGCGCGTCCGGCGCGAGTATTACTTTGATTCCACCCGCCGTACTCTGCATCGAATCGGCGATGGTTTGCTCGAGATTCGGTGTAACGGTAAGAACCGGGATGCCGCCTTCCTCGTTCTGGAAGAGCTGGCAGATCGTCCGAGCTAGCGAACCGCGAACATACTCGGTCAGGACATCCGGTTCCTTCGTGACGGTCGCATAGTCTGCCAGACACTCGAGGATAGTCTGCGTGTCTCGGACCGGGATCCGTTCCTTGAGCAGGTTTTGCATCACCTTCTGCACGCCGCCGACGGACAGGTTTTCTGGGATCAGCTCCTCGACGACCGTCGGGCTCTTCTCTTTGATCCTGTCGATGTGGGCCTGCGTGTCCTGACGTGTTAGGACCTCGAAAGCGTGCGACTTGATCACCTCTGTAAGGTGCGTTGCGAGGACTGCGGGCGGCTCGACGACGGTGTAGCCTATCAGTTCAGCCTGCTCGCGTGCCGTATCGGCGATCCACTTGGCCGGGAGTCCGAAGGCCGGCTCAATCGTGTCTGTACCTTCGATCTCGCCTTCCACATAGCCCGGGTCCATCGCGAGCAGCTGTTTTGGCTCGATGTCGCCTGTTGTGACGCTAACGCCACGGATCTTGACCGTGTATTGGTTCGGTCTGAGCGAAACCATGTCATCCCGTATCCGAATCGGCGGGATGACGATGCCGAGGTCCAGCGCGGTCTGCTTGCGCAGCATGGTGACCCGATCAAGCAGATCCCCGCCCTGCGCAGGGTCGACCAGCGGGATCAGACCGTATCCGATCTGGATCTCGAGCGGGTCGACATGCAAGTAGTCTTCGACACGCTCTTCAGGCTGCACTTCCTCTGCCGCCATGACGTCCGCTTCTTCTTCTTCGCGATCCTGTGCTCGCTGAGCCGAAAAGGCAACAAAGCCCGTTGCGGCGGCCAGGATTAGGAATGGTGTTGATGGCAGACCCGGGACCAGGGCAAAGGCGACGAGGACGCCTGTGGCGACCATGATCGCGCGCGGTTTGGAGGTCAGCTCTCTTCCGAGATCCGTCCCGAGGTTGTCCTCGGACGTAGATCTTGTGACGATGATACCGGCAGAGATCGACGTGACCAAGGCCGGGATCTGGGATACGAGACCGTCGCCGATCGTCAGGATCGTATAGGTCTGTGCCGCGTCCGCTGCGAGCATGTCCAACTGGAGGACACCGATCGCCAAGCCACCGAGGATGTTGACCAAGGTAATCAGGATACCGGCAATGGCATCGCCGCGGACGAACTTGCTGGCACCGTCCATCGCGCCGTAGAAGTCCGCTTCCCGCGAGATATTTTGACGGCGGTTCCGCGCTTCGTCTTCGGTTATGAGTCCGGCATTGAGGTCGGCATCGATGCTCATCTGCTTGCCGGGCATCGCGTCCAGCGTGAATCGCGCTGCCACTTCAGCGACGCGACCGGCACCCTTCGTGATCACCACAAACTGAATGATGACGATGATCAGGAAGACGACCATACCCAGGATGTAGTTGCCCTTGACCACGAATTGCCCGAAGGCATTGATCACCTCCCCTGCGTAGGCTTCGCCGAGGATCAGCCGCGTCGAGGCGACGTTGAGGGAGAGGCGAAATAGGGTGAGGACGAGCAACAATCCCGGAAAAACAGATAGCTGGAGGGGATTGGTGATGTAAATGGTCATCAGGAGGACGATCAGGCTGAACGCGATGTTGAACGCCAGCAGGATGTCCAGGAGTCCCGGGGGCATCGGGATGATCATAACCGAGATCATACCGATGACGGACAGCGCGAAAAGCACGTCCGTATACTCAGATATCCTGTCGAAGAACGCGTTCATCGCGTGCCTCCAGACAACTGCAATTCACGCATAATATACTGACAATTCAAGAGTTTAGTCAACGTTGGGCCCCGCTCCGTGCCACCCGAGTAGGGGAGTGGGGGAGCGGGAGAACAAGGCAGAAGACTCAAATGCTGCACGAATGTCTTAATTGTGATCATAATCCGAGTCAATGCCTAGTTGGCCAGGGCGGATTCGCCTCGGAGCCGGAAGACGTAGGCGAGGACTTCGGCCACGGCCTTGTAGAGATCTTCCGGAATTTCCTGACCGATTTCGGCGGCCCGAAAAAGGGTCTGCGCCAGTGGCTTATTCTCGACACACGGGATGTCGTGCTCTCGAGCGATCTCCTTGATCTTCTGGGCGATCAGATTCTGCCCCTTTGCGACAACGACCGGGGCTGCCATCTCCTCGGGGTCATATTGGATGGCTATGGCGTAGTGGGTCGGGTTCGTGATGACCACGTCGGCCTGTGGAACGTCGTCCATCATCCGTCTACGTGCGGCCTCTCGCTGTAGGCTTCGAATGCGCATCTTGACTTGCGGATCGCCCTCGGTCTGCTTCTGCTCTTCCTTCACTTCTTGTTTCGTCATTTTGATGCTGTTGCTGTGTTCCCAGCGCTGATAGGCGTAGTCCAGAGCGGCCAAAACCAGGAGCACGATCGCCGTACGGAAGCCGACGCGCATGATCATCATCGCGATGTAAGCGAAGGTTTCGCCGATCCCCACATCTAGGAGCGTGGCCATCGTCCCCAGCTCGGGCATGATGGTGATGTAGCTGATGTAGCCGACGATCGAGATCTTGAAGAGACCCTTGACGAGCTCGACGAGCGAACGCTTCGACACCAGGCGTTTTGCACCAGCGACCGGGTCGAGACGCTGCAGCTTCAGGCTCAGCGCCTCTTCATTGATGGTGAAGCCAACCTGAGAGATCGAGACGACGAATGCCGCGACACCCAGGACGATCATGATCGGTCCGGAGACACCGAAGTAGAAGAGCGCCCAGTTAAACGCTAGCGTCCAGATGTTCCCCAGGCTGACATCGACCAGTTGCGGGCCAGACAGGATGTTCACAGTGAACCCGCTGAGATCCCGGTACATCATGCCGCCGAGCATCCAGAGCCCGCCGAGTCCCGCCATCAACACGACAGCAGAGTTCAGCTCCTGACTCTTGGCGATCTGTCCCTTCTTTGCCGATTCCTCCCGGCGTTTTGGGGTCGCCTGCTCTGTTTTTTCCTGGAAAGACTCTTCAGCCAAGGGACAAAACCGAGTTCAGAGTTCAAAGTTCAGAGCCAGCAATCCGGCCCCAAACAAACGATCTAAGGCATTTGCATCTGTGTCAGCAAAAGGCTCAGGTTAGGCCCGATGTCGCTGAACAGCTTGATTAGGACAACTTGGAACAGGGGCAACGTGATCATGATCATCGCGACGCCGACGCCGATTTTGAGCGGGAAGCCAACGATGAAGACGTTCATCTGCGGGACCGTTCGGGCGACGATACCGAGAGCCAACGATGTCAGGAACAGAGCCGTGATGACCGGAGCCGATATCTGGATCGCCATGATGAATACCTGGGCCGTCATGTCGATGATTCCCTCTCCGACCCCCGAGGAGAGGTGGATGCCGCCCAGAGGCAGCATGTGGAAGCTCTCGATGAGCGCGTTCAGGAGGACGTGATGCCCGTCGATTGCGAGAAACGTGACGATGGCGATCAGGTTCTTGAACGTAGCGATGACCGAGATTTGCTCGGCCGACAGGGGGTCGATGATGTTGACGACGCCGAAACCGATGTCGATGCCGATGATCTCACCGGCGAACTGCACGGCGAAGAACACGAGCCGGGCTGTATATCCAAAGAGCATCCCCAAGATCAACTCTTTTGCCACGAGTATCAGGTAGGGAAGAAACTCTGTTTCTGGCTCTATATGAACGGGCATCGACGAGAACAGCGTGACGGCAATGACGAGCCCGAGTCCGACCTTCGCCTGACTGATGATCACACGATGGCCGAAGAACGGGCTGACGGCGATCACCCCGATGATGCGGACGAAAACTAGCAGGAAGACCTGCCAGCGTGCGACGGAGAAGTCGAGCCAAGTCAAGTCCATTGGTCAGTACAAAACGCAAGATGAAAATAACAAACGTCTAAACCACAGCTAGTTGGCCATCATGGGTATACGGGACATCAGGAGCTGCATGAAGTCGAGCATCTTCTGCAGCATCCACGGGAGCGCGACCATCAGGGCCAGCGATACGGCTAGGATCTTCGGGATAAAGGTCAGCGTAACTTCGTGGATCTGCGTGACGGCCTGCAAGATGCTTATGCCGAGACCGACGACAAGACCCGCTATCAGCATGGGCGCCGAGATCAGGAGCATCAGGAAGATCGCTTCCTTTCCAAGATGGACGACGAATTCAGGACTCACGTTGCCCCCCTCCGCCAAGTGGGAGCGTGAGAGATGGGTAGAGCGGGCGAAAGAACCCTCTCCCGACACGCGTCGTTCTATTACCAAGAATGCAAAGCGCCAGAGGGCGAAGTGTTTGAGGCTTTTGGGCAGCACGGTATCGTCGGCGACGCATGCTGGACCTGTCTGCCGAATCCCGGTTCTCGACTGCTGTTTTCGCTTTCATATCCGCCTCTACTGGAAGCTTTGCACGATCGACTGGACGATCAGATGCCAGCCGTCGACCAGGACGAACAGAAGGATCTTGAACGGCAACGAGACCGTGACCGGTGGAAGCATCATCATGCCCATAGATAGTAAGGTGCTTGAGACGACCATGTCGATGATGATGAACGGGATGAACAGGACGAAGCTTATCTGGAAAGCCGTCTTGAGCTCGCTGATTACGAAGCTGGGGATGAGGACCCGATTCGAGAGCTCGTCTACGTTTGCGGGTCTCGGCATGTTGGCCATCTTGGTGAACAGAGCAAGATCCTTTTCCCGAGTGTTCTTGAGCATGAATCGCCTGATCGGAGCCATCCCGAGGTCCAGCGCCTGCTTGTGGTCGATCTCTTCTTCCATGTAGGGGAGGAGGGCCTCGTCGTAGACCTGCTCGAAGACGGGTCCCATCACGAACATTGTCAGGAAGAGCGCAAGACCGACGATCAACTGCGTGGGCGGGATCTGCTGCGTTCCGATCGCCATCCTCAGGAAAGAGAGGACCACGACGATTCGGGTGAACGAGGTCAGCATGATCAGGATCGCTGGAGCCAGCGATAGGACCGTCAGAAGGGCGATGATCTCGAGGGTGACCGAGGCATCCTCCGCTGACTGTGCCTCGCCGACTTCGACGCTGATTTTCGGGAGACCCTGTGCCTCCGCGATCGCCGGAAACAGCAAGAGGCCGATGGTGAGAACCATCAGCCACATCGTGAGGTTGCGCCGAATCACGTCGCCGGTTCCTCCGTCTGCCTCACAAAACGAGCGTTCACGGCCTTGTAGACGTCGGTGAATCGCTGGGATACGGGCGTGCTTTGGGTCGACTGGTATTGCGCGAGCGTTTCCTCGAGATCGAGGTCGGTCAGCGTGGTCATCTGATGATCGGAGACGCCCAATGCAAGTGCCTTTTCGCCGATCTGGACGACGTATATGGATTTCTTCGGCGCGATGTAGGCCCTATCGAGGACCCGGATGCGGCTACTGCTGCCTGAGGTCGAACTGCCAGAGCTGAACCGCTTGAGTATCTGAACAGTACCCCAGATCAGCGCGATCACGGCAAGGAGTGACAGCCCCATGCGCGTGACCAGGCCGACCGTATCGGGGAGCGCATCCCCGGCTGGGAGGACTGCGTTTGCCCCCGCGACGGTTTCGTTGCCTTGGGTTGTTTCGGATTCAGCGTGGGGCGGCCCACCGTCCGCGACAGACCAGGTGTCCGGGGTTGGAGGCGCTGTTTCCGCACTGGCCAAGCCGATACACGCAATCAGACCGAAAAGGGTGAGCGTGATGAGTGTCAGGTAGGGTTTCAAATCGTTGCTCCGATTGGTGTTTCCGACAAATGGTCGGAGACCTAAGGAGCAACGGTTATGCCTGCATCCTAGGATAGTGGGGCAGGCTAGAATTGGCAGGCATTGCAGCGAAGCCGACGGGGTAGTCGGCCGGGCCGGAATGCGAGGAATCCACTGTTTCAGAGGGTATTTGCGATCTCGAGAGGGCGGCGGGGTGCAAAAACTGCACTTCCGAGGCATGCAGACCCACCCCCCTACGACGGAGGTAACCTTTTCCTGTCGGGGGAAGCATATTCCGTTCGCGCTGAGTGAAAAAGGTGGATCAGATATCCATCGCAGATCGTGCCGGAGCCGGGGCGATTTTAATCAGTCGAACGCCAAAGTTTTCGGCGATGACGACGACCTCCCCACGCGCGTAGGGCTTGTTGTTGACGATCACGTCGACGGGGTCGCCAGAGACTTTGTCGAGCTCGATCAGTGATCCCTCGGTCCAAGAGAGTAGCGTTTCGATTGTTTCGTAAGTCATTCCCAGTTCGATCGTGACTGAGATTTTGACGTCGAGGACGCGCTTGATGTTCTCCGGCGTGGCGTCCTCCGGCAGTCCACCCATATGCTGGATGGCGGCCGCGGTCTGCTCGGTCGATGCGCCCGTCTCGGAGGCCATGGCCTGAATCATCTGCGACTCAAGGTCATCACCGCCCCCACCGACGGCCATCTCGTCCTGCATGGCCTTGAGCATCTCGTCCTCAAGGTCGGCATCCTCTCCGCCGTCGGCATCTTCCGCGTCTGCGGCATCGCCGGTCTCCTCGGCCATCATGCGTATCATTTCTTCAGCGACGTCGTCTGTGTTTTCTTCTTCTGCCATGTCATTTTCCGAGATGGTTTAGGGTTTTTCTGGGATGGGTACCGGCATCTGGCGGCCGTCCACCGAGATGCCCTGTGTCTCGATACGGTTGTAAATCTGGCTTGGCGTGATGCCGCGCTCGTTCATGTAGCGGATGTGGATCTCGACACGCCGATTCTTGGCCATGTTGAGATCCGAGTTATTCGGGGCAAGTGGGCGGTATTCGCTGAAGCCAGTGATCGATATCCGCTGGGGCGAGATGTTCCACTTGTCTATGAAGTAGCGCCCGATGGACAGCGCGCGCATCCCCGACAGCTCCCAGTTGGAAGCGAAGTTGGGTGAGTTGATCATCCGGCTGTCGGTGTGCCCCTGGATGTTCACGTGGTTCGGGATCTGGCTGATCGCCCGGCCTACGGCCTCTAGGACGGTCGAAGCGCTTTCGAGTACGCTCGCATCGGCGGTTTCGAAGAAAAGCTTGTCCGATATTCTGATGATGATCCCGGATGTAGATTCTTCGAGGTCGACGTCACCCTTCAGCCCGGCTTCCTCCACAGCCTGTTCCAGTTCCGACCCGGCCTTGTTCATCATCTCGGCTTGAGACAGGTTGCCCTCCGTCTTCGGCATGGACTGTCGGATCGGGAGGCTGAGCTGCGGTTCTCCGGACAAGACACCTAGTGCCCCTTGGAGTGCGCCCATGGCGTGCTGGAAGCTGGTGACGTCCATCGTGGAAAACGATAGGAGCAACACGAAGAATGTCAGCAGGAGAGACATGAGATCGCCAAAGGTGGCTAGCCAACCTGGCAGGCCTTCCGGGCAATCTTCTTCTTTGATCATTGCCATCGCAAGATCTCCCTAACGTTCCCAGCTTCTTTTCTTCAGGATCGAGCCACCACCGATACGTTTTCCTTGGACACTGGCCTGCTCGAAAGTTTTCGCGATGATCTCAAGGTTTCCATCGACTTCACCGGCATAAAGAATGTGGATCTCGACGCGGCGATTTTTAGCCCGATTCTCATCGGTCGTGTTTGGCACGAGAGGGCGATATTCTCCATAACCTTCAGCACTGATCCGGCGGCCGTGCACATTGGTCTCCGTGATCAGATAACGTACTACGTTGACAGCCCTCTGGAACGACAGTTCCCAGTTGGACGGGAACGAGCCGTCTGTTCGAACAATCGGTTTATTGTCCGTGTGGCCCTGCACAACGATCTCGTTCGGCAGCAGAAGAAGCATGTCGCCGATTTTGTTAAGCGCGTTCTGGATCGTGGGTTTCAACGCCGCTCGTCCGACATCGTAGAGGACTGGTGCTTGGATCCGTATGACCAGGCCGCTGCCCGTGCCCTCGAGTGAGATGTCTCCCTCGACCCCCTCGTCAGAGAGGGTTTTTTCCAGTTCCTCCGCGCTTTTCCTGATGTTTTGCGATTGTGCGATGCTGCCCCGCACTACTGGCATCAGGACACGCAGCGGTTGGCTGAGCTCGGGTTTCGAATCAAACACACCGAGCGAGCCACGTAGCGATCCCATGGCCTGCTGGAACTTGATCTCCTCCATAGACGAGAAGGAGAGAAGGAGTACGAAGAATGTCAGGAGCAGCGACATGAGGTCGCCAAATGTCGCCAGCCATCCCGGCAAACCTTCCGGACAATCATCTTCGTTTATAATCTTCGGCAAGCTTACTCTCCGTCTTCCTCGCCGACCGGTCTGAGTGAAGGCGCGATGAAGGTTGCAAGCTTCTGCTCGACGATCCTTGGGTTGTCACCCGACTGAATCGACATGATGCCTTCCATGATCATTCGTTTCTGCAGGAGTTCTTCCGCGGACCGGATCTTCAACTTACCGGAGATGGGGATGAAGATCATGTTCGCCACAACAGCGCCGTAGAAGGTCGTGATCAGAGCAGTCGCCATTCCGGGTCCGAGCGCCGATGGGTCGTCGAGGTTCTGGAGCATGTTCACGAGTCCCACGAGCGTACCGATCATCCCGAATGCGGGACCGGCCGATCCCATGTAGCCGAACATGTTCGCCCCGGCTTTGTGTCGCTCTTCGACGAAGGCCAGTTCCGTCTCCAGGATTGTCTGGATGAGCTCGGGCTCGGTGCCGTCCACCGCGAGGCGGATACCCGTCTCCATGAACGCGTCGTCCACTTCCTGAACTGCCTGCTCAAGCGCTAGTATACCCTCGCGTCGTGCGGTCTCGGCAAATCCGACAATCTTCTCGATCAGCTCCGTTGAGGGAAGGCTCGTCCAGAAGAAGGACTTCATGCCGACGCTGACAAGACCGACCATCTGGCTGAGCGGATGGTTGATCAGCGTCCCGGCAAGCGTCCCACCCAGGGTGATCAGCAGCGACGGCGCGTCGACGAAAGCCGACATCGTACCACCGCTTAGGATACCCATCACGATGAGTGTGAAGCCGGCGATCAGGCCGACAATTGTGGTTATGTCCATAAGACATTGCCCTTTAAAATGCGGGTCATCTGCTTTTCAGATTAGCGGTTCTTGACCTCCGGTTCGAGCCGGAGAGCAAGTCTTTTGTATTCTACGACTTTGTCGATCAATTCGTCTATCGATTCTTTCGCAACGACTTTGCGACCCGTGTTTAGCGTTACGATGGTGTCTGGGGTGGCCTCCAAAAACTCAATCATGTCGGCGTTCACGACAAGGATCGTGCCGTTCAGACGCGTGATCTTAACCATTTTGCCACCCTTTCTGGTCGCAGCGACGGGGTGGGGCGCGCAGTAGACAGAAACTGCACACCCCACCGGCCGTGCTGAAATGCAGGCAGTCAGGAGACTGCCTTTTACGATAATCCTAAGAGCTCACCATAGAAGGCGGAGCCCTTTATGGATTACTGTTTAAGGTTCACCGTTTCAGCCAGGATCTGATCGGTGGTCGTGACCACTCGCGAGTTGGCCTGAAAGCCGCGCTGCGAGATGATCAGATCCGTCAGCTCACGGGCCATATCGACGTTCGAGAGTTCGAGCGATCCGGACACGACCTGTGTTCCAGTCGTGACCGTCGGAAGTTCCTCATTACGCGTTCCGGAGTTTTCCGTTTCGCCATAGATGTTACCGCCCCGACGCTGCAGACCGTTCGGGTTCTCGAAGTTGGCGATGATCACACGGGCCAGGTTCATCGTCTCACCGTTGTCAAACGCTCCCTCGATCACGCCGTCAGGCGAGACGAAGAGACGTTCCAAAGATCCAGGCATACGCCCATCCTGGAGGGCAACGCCTGCCGTCGAAGCGCGGGAAAACTGTGTCAAACCCGTGATGTCTGGGTCCGCCTGCCGCTCACCCGACAGCGAGATGCGGATTGTCTGAACGCCGCCTGCCGGTGCGAACTCGATCTGCGTGTCCACACCCTCGATCGGTTTGAACACGCGGTTGGATCCATCCTCGTTGAAAGTGACCGTCCCAAGCGATCCCGTCTGTGGACGCTGTCCGTCGATTTTGACGTCATAGGTCCACTTGTTAAATTCGAGGGACTCGGTCAGCGTCACGGTCAATGTTTTCGGCGCTCCCTGCGAGTCGAAGATCTTCGTGCTGATTCGGTGCTGCTCAGGCGGCACGGGCCCGACCAGACCACTTGTCGTGGTCCCCGTGTCCTGCAGTCTGAAGTTTGAAGTAAAGCCTGTGACTGGAGAGGCGCCGGCGTCTGTGACCGTGATCTTTCCGTTAGCATCCAAAGCAGCCGTCACGCCACTACCAAACTCGTTTCCAAGTGCGGTCAGCAGACTACCTATCGTCGTGCCGTCGTTAGCGGCGCCATAGGTGAACGTACCTTCGTACGTCGTCCCGTTGGCCCTTGATCCGCTGAACTGAATGACGTCGCCGGCATCGAGGTCCTTCCCTACCTGAGACAGAGTGTTGATTTCAGTTGCCGTGGCTGCAGCAACACTGGCTGCTCCTGCTCCAGGGCCGGCGCCGAATATCCCTGCTACGCCACCGACTGTCACGTCAGCAACGTTCAGTGTCACGCCAGATCCGCCGGTTGCTCTCAGTTCGAGCTGCCCGGCTTCGTCGACCTGAGCGACGACCTTTCCAACCAATGATTCGTTGGCGGCGATCGCTCCGTTGAGTGCGTCAGAAAGGTCGGT
>DPVD01000025.1:0-1394 GCA_003526745.1 Candidatus Latescibacterota bacterium | reverse complement strand
GTTTCTGGGATTGCACCCGTCACCCCAGCGCCCCCGAATGTCGATGCCACGGTAAACGCTGTGTCTGAGATAAGAACCGGTATCGATCCTGGATCCAGGTTGCCTGACAGTTTGATTTCCGACGTCGCCTCACCAGGAAGCTCCTTCTGGAGATCGAGATAAATTGGCTCAAGATCCGTCGCACCGCCTGTGAACTCACCGTTGGCTTCTGCGAGGTTACCCATCACGAGCATACCGTTGCTCGTGTTGACAAAGCGGCCGTCGGCGTCGAAGCCGAAGGACCCATCACGCGTATAATACCGTGCACCGTTTCCTGCTGACAGGATGAAAAACCCGTCCCCCTCGAGTGCGAGGTCCGTGTTTTTATCCGTCGTCTGGAGACTGCCCTGGGCGAAGTTGGTTTCGATGCTCTTCAGACGAACACCCGTACCGGCCTGAATCGGGTTGGTGCCCGATACTGGACCTTCCGGACTCGTCGCTTCCTTAAGCGTCTGAGAGAGCTGCTCTTCGAAGTTCGCACGCTGGGACTTGTATCCTGTCGTGTTGATGTTCGCGAGGTTGTTGGCTACCACGTTGGTCCTCTGCTGATGGACCTGGATACCCGACAGTCCTGTGAACAAAGAGTTGAGTGACATACTCAACTGCCTCCGTGCTTTGGTCCGCTACGTCAATCAGTCAGTAACGGAGGAGCTTCCTCCTGAGGAGGTCCAGCTCCGGGGTGGATGTAGCGACAGAGTGGCTTATCCTTCGCCAGTCTGTCATGGGATGAGCAAGAAGCGAGGGTTCAGAGTTCAGGGTTCGGAGTTTAGGCCCCACACCCGTCCGCCAAAGCTCTTGCCAGTTGACAACGCTATGTGACAACCATGGCGCTGTCGATGTTGGTGAAGACGTTCGACCTGATGTGCTCACCGTCCATGGCGGTTATGACCGTCCTGTTGGTCACACTGACTACGAAGGCCAGGTCCTCACCTCTTGAACCGCCCGGCATCAACATCAGCGCCTCCTTTGCGCCTTTTTCAGCAGCCCGGGCGACGGCTTGATCAAGCCGCTGCATCGCATCCCTGCCAAGTTGAATCTGGCGTGAAGCCAGCTTCTGTTGCGCGTGCGCTGAGAATTTCAGCGCGCCGCTTGCTGGACCCGTCCTGGGTCCCGAACTCCGTTTGAGTTCGGTCTGCAGCAAATCCTGGAAGCCACCCTTGGCTGTCTTGTCGAAGGAGCCCGCAGGCTTCTTTGACCCGATGCCTTGGGTTCGGCCGATGCCTGGATCAATAGGCAGGGCACTATTCGGATAAACCTTGTTCATCGTCAGCTTCCTTCAGTGACTCGTGTTACTGCAGAGAGTGGAGTTTCCCCTTCGTCCGTGATGAGGATCGGTAGACCGTCCTGGGATCGTA
>DPVD01000105.1:31359-32547 GCA_003526745.1 Candidatus Latescibacterota bacterium | reverse complement strand
CTAGAAGGCGATCGCAGACTTCCAGGCGGGTCTCTCCACCCGCTTCCACTGTCACGTGCACTTGGCCGTCCTTGATCTCGGCACCCGTCGCTTTGGCTTCGAGCTCAAGCACCAGGCCCTCCCTCTCGAGGGACTTCCGAAGCGTAGCCGCCATCTCCGCATCCATACCGACGCAGATCTGAGGCAGCAGCTCGAGAACCAGCACATCCGATCCCAGTCTGGACCAGACCGATCCAAGCTCGAGACCAATCGCTCCCGCTCCGATAACGACCATTCGCCCCGGAACGGAGTCGAAGGTCAACGCCTCAGTCGAATTCACTATGTGCTCGCCATCAAAAGGCAGGAAAGGAAGCTCTACGGGTGAAGATCCCGATGCAATCACAACGTGTTTAGCTTTGTAGGTGCCCGCATCCTTCCCATCGCTAACTTCAACTGAACCGGGTCCCCTAACCTTACCGAGCCCCTGAAGGTGCGTCACCTTATTCTTCCGGAAGAGTCCCCGAACCCCGCCAGCCATCTTGCGAACAATGCCCTGTTTTCGCTTCATCATCGCGGACAGATCGAGAGCGACCTCACCGGTCTTAACTCCGTGCTTGTCGAACGTTGTGTGGGCATCGCGGTAGATCTGGCTCGACTCGAGAAGGGCTTTGCTCGGAATACACCCGACGTTCAGGCAGGTGCCACCGAGATCCGACTTCTCCACGCAGGCGACCTTCATACCGAGCTGAGCACCCCGGATGGAGGCAACATAGCCGCCAGGGCCTGCCCCTATCACGATCACGTCATAGGATTCGTCTGTCAAAGCTACTCCCTGTGTCTACCCGCGGTTCTCCTAGGCTAAAACCACGGGCTATTCGCGGGTCGCCCCCGAGGGGGCTCTACTCCTCGCTACCAATCCGTGTCTTCTGCCTGCAGCGCCGTGGCATAAGCAAAGACGGGTGGCTCATACTTCCAGCATCATCCTAGCCGGATCCTCCAACAACTCCTTCATCCGGACCAGGAAGGTCACCGAGTCGTGTCCATCGACGAGACGGTGATCGTAGGTCAGGGCCACATACATCACAGGTCGGATCAGGATCTCCCCGTGCACGACCATCGGACGGTCCTTGATGGCGTGCATCCCGAGGATCCCGGTCTGCGGAGGATTGAGGATCGGCGTCGACAGCATCGACCCAAAGACCCCGCCGT